>JAEDGQ010000046.1 GCA_016297415.1 Treponema sp. | reverse complement strand
TTTTACACCTTAAACCTGTAAAAATTTTGTGTTGACTAAATAGCGCAGTTTACATGATACTCAGACTGTAAAGAAACTGCTTTCTTCTAAAATTGATGTAAATTATACTTTTTCAGATAAAACACAATCAATTCTTTTAATAGCCTTGCTTAATGAAGATAGAGATATTGCAAAACTTTTGATTGATGCTGGAGCTAAAATAGATTACACAAACTCTTATAATTATGATTTATTTCAGATTTGTATGAATAATGAAAAATACGAATGTATAAGTTTATTATTAGAAAATGATGATTTCTTAGATTTTTTTGCTAGAAAAAATAATTTCTGGCAAGTAGCAATTTTCTTGTGGAATAAGAATCCCGCAAAACTTGAGGAATATTTGGAAACGATATTGTCTTTAAGAGCTGTTCCTTATCCTGAGGAAAATTTAATAAAAATTGCTATAGATGAAAATAGTCTTTCGGCTCTTAGATGGCTTTACTCAAATGGTTATCCATTTTCCGTAACGATTTGGAATGAATTTACAGAAACATATGATACCCCTGAGAATTATGCATTGACAGTCATGGATAATATGATGCGTTATTCCGGTAAAGATTATTCACAATCGGATTTAGAAGAATTAAGTAGAATGAAAGAAATCATCCAATTTTTACGGCAAAAGTAGGATTGTGTCTACTTCCCACAAATCATGATTTGTAGGGGGGTACCCACCATAAAACAACCAGCAAAAAAACGGAGCAAAAACAGCATAACACTACATATAGCGTTAAAAAAAGGACAAAAAGAGAGTTTAAAACAAATGTTTGTAAAATCAGCAGGCAGACAATTTGATTTTCTCACTCAGATGCAGCTACAGGCTGTCAAAATTGTGCAAGCTGATGCTATAAGCCACAGAGAAGCAAGGCTTAAAAACAGCTGCGGATGCTTTTAGAGGGACTTATTATGCTGATGGTAAAGTTAAGTTTTATTTCAGTTTAAAAGATTTTGTAAAAGCGATTTTTTAGACAAGGAGGAAGAACATGAAATTTTTAGTAAGGATTATCCTTATTTTATTTATTTCCGTTAATGTTTTTGCACAAGATAGTTTATCACGAATGAAAAAAATCAAAATTATAGAAGAGAAAAATCAAGGCAAATATATAGTTCTTGGCTATGCTTTTGGTAATTTTGTATCTGCAGATGAAGAATCTGTTTTTGTTTTGCTGGATAATTGGAAAAATAGGCTTATTGCCCCGTCTGTTTCAAAAATGGTTGTATATAATTTCAGAAATAATAAAATCACAAAACAAATTGTTCTAAAAGAAAGATGTAATGTATATAAAGACGGTTTACAAAATTATTACTTAACACACGGTATAACAGGAATGAATGAATGGCCGATTGATATATATAATTTTGGCTTTGTTGGAGATTTTAATAACAATGGTTTAGATGAATTGGTTTTACATGTCGACTCAAACTTAGAAGGTACGACTATTTTAATTAAAGAATTCCAAAACGGAAGCTTTAAAACTATTCTTGAACCTGAAAATGATATATGTCTTCTTAAAAATTTTAATCCTAAACTTAAATCTTTAAGCTTTTTACGAACCGTATATGATTCAAAAAGTGACACCTTTAGCGATAGTATAAAAAATTATGAATGGAATGAAATAGAAAAAAAATACCAGCAATGTAATTGAATTTTAGCTACATCCCACAAATCGTGATTTGTAGACCCCCGAACAATGTGCTTAAACCGGAGAAATATTTTTCCGTCCAAGAAAGCACTGTGGGGAGCTTTTTTGTTTTTTCTCCTGTTTCTCTACCTGCATTAGCGATGGTAGCCCCTTTAGTTGCCGGCCTGACGGCAATGGAGCGTTAGCGGAAGGGCGGACGTAGCGACGGCTTTAGCCGGAATGCCTTTTAATAATAATTCTTTAATCATTGGCTTTTTACAAACTGACATAACCTTTGTTTTGTGATATTATGCTGCTATGTCAGAATTATTAGCACCAGCAGGAAATATTGAAGCCCTTGATGCCGCTATCGGTGAAGGGGCAGATGCTGTTTATCTTGGGCTTAAAAGTTTTAATGCCCGTTTGCGTTCCTCAAATTTTGCGTGGAACCAGTTTGAAGCTGCCGTACAGGCAGTTCATCGTCAGAACAAAAAGATTTATGTTACTGTAAATACTGTCAGCGAAGAAGCTGAAACTGAACGTCTTTATCGTTTTTTGAGCTATCTCAGCAAAATTGGTCCGGACGGTCTTATTGTCCAGGATTATGGCGTTTTGCGTATGTGTCAGGAGTTCTTTCCTAATCTTGAACTTCATGGGTCTACTCAGATTAACGTTGAAAGTGCGGCAGGGGTAAATCTTTTGCAGAAAGCCGGTTTAAGCCGTGTTGTTGTTGCCCGTGAACTTGGGCTTGAAGAAGTTCGTAAAATCAAACAGAACACTACCTGTGAAATCGAAATGTTTGTTCATGGGGCACTTTGTGTAAGTGAATCCGGACTTTGTCTTTTTTCCAGCTATCTTGGCGGAAAATCTGCAAACCGTGGTATGTGTACTCAGGCATGTCGTCGTTTTTATACTGCTGATACTGCCGGGGGACAGAAGCAGGGATATTACTTTAGTCCAAGTGACCTTCAGCTTATTGATCAGATTCCTGATTTAATGGAAATCGGTGTTGAGAGCTTTAAAATCGAAGGCCGTATGAAAAGTGCTGAATATGTTGGTTCTGTTGTTTCTGCTTACAGATATTTGATGGACCACTACAAAGAAGACAAAAAAGGTGCTATTGCTGCGGCAAAACGTATGCTTAGTACTGATTTTGCCCGTTCTAAGACTACATACTGGTACAATTTTAAGAGTAATGAAGACGGCGTAAAGAATGCCGGAAGTGCTATCCTGAATCCTAATCAGGCTGGTGGTACTGGTATTTATCTGGGCCGTATTGAACGAATTACTGGTGCCAGTGATGAAGCTAAACAGAGAGCTCGTGAAGCTGCTGGTCCTGATGCTGATCCTTCTTCATATCAGATTGTGATGGCTGAACTGAAAGGCGGCAGTTACGATCCTGATCCGGGTGATTCCATCCGTCTCCACAGAAAAGATGATACTGGACGTGTAAGCCACAAAGTCCGTTCTGTTGAGTTTGATGAAGATGGAAGCCGCTGGATTGATATTCCAAAAGGTTTTTCTCACGGTGACGAAGTTTATCTGCTGCAGACTAAATCTATGTCAAAAAGATATCCTCGTGTTCTTCCTGCTGATATCGGTAAGTACCGACAGCAACCTGGAGACGAAATTCTTCCTGTTCTGGATCTTACTCCTGTTGATTATAAAAACAAGGAACTTTCATATTTCCCTGAAGGAATGTACGTTCAGGTAAGTACAATCAGTGATATGTTCCAGATTCAGGGGTTGAATCCTGTTCGTGCCATTCTTGAATTGAACTTTGAAACTCAGGCTGATTTGCTTGCTCATAAAACTGTACTTCCGTTCTCTAAAAAGCAGATTATTATTTCATTGAATCCTTATTGTCCGGAAGCTACTGCAGACGAACTTCAGGCAACTCTTAATACTCTCGCAGATGATGGTTTTAAGACTTTTATTGTTAACAATCTTGCTCATATTCAGATGCTGAAGGGCAAAAATGTAAATCTTATTGGTGGTCCATACCTTTATACTTTCAACAGATGGGCTGTAAGCTGGCTGGAAAATCAGAATGTGGGAGCATTTATTACTCCTATTGAAAACAGCCGCGAAAACCTTATTAACACTTTTGATAAAAATGTTCGTGACAGAGTTATGGTTACTGTTTACGGATATCCAGCTCTGTTCCGTATGAGATTCCAGCTTCCAGAAAGCTATGACTTTATGTATTTCTGGGATAAAGAAGAAATGCCTTTCAAAGTTCTGACAAACCAGGATGGTACTTTTGTTATGCCTGAAAATCCTTTCAGTATTGTTGATAAGGGAGCTCAGTTCCGAAAAGATCTTATTAAGCGTGTTCTTGTTGACTTCAGTCGTACAAAAGTTACAAAACAGGAATGTAAGCTTGTTCTTAACAGTATGATTAAGGGTCAGGTTATTCCTGAAACAAGCCGCTTCAACTGGAAAGACGGATTCTATAATCCTGAAAAAATGGAAGCTTATAAAGCTGCAGCTGAACGGGAAGCTCAGGAAAAAGCTGAACGTGCTTCTCGTGGCGGCGGAAGAGGTAACCAGAGAGGTGCCGGTCGTGGAAGCCGTAGTGGTTACAATGGCCGCGTAGTTGGTGGAAAATCATCTTCCAGAAATCGTGGTGGTCCAGGCGGACGGTTCGGCGGACGCTCAAGATAACTCATAAAAACAGGTCTTTTTGAAAATGAATCAAAGAGACCTGTTTTTTTTATTGAGGGGGTAGTACCCCCCCCCTCAAAACGGCGAAGTCAAGGCTTTAAGCGTTAGCGTGCCTTGACTCGACGTATTTAGAATTAGAATACGGCGTCTGCCTCCTGTGCAACTCCCTGAGCTGCCAGTGCAAGATTTGCTTCCTGTGTAACTGTTTCCTGTTTAAGTTCGGTTTCTTTTCCGTTTGTGTCGTCTTTTTTCTTAAACGGCTTAAAATCTACATGTTCTGCCACAATCAGGACACGTTCGTGATTTTTACCGTTTTCATCTTTCCAGCGATTCTGCTTTAAACGGCCAATTACTCTTACACCCCGTCCCTGTACACCAAATGTTGAAACTCTGTCCGAAAACTTTTCTCCCCAGGCTTCTACATTGTAATAACCTGTGTCTGTTACAAATTTTCCGCTTTCGTCTTTGTAAACATGGTTAACGGCGATTGGAAGGGTGCTTACTTTTGTTCCCTTTGGAAGTGTTTTTACTTCTGGAGAACGGACTACATTTCCTTCGATAATGATTTGATTGATTGCATTCATTTGCATGCTCCTAAAAAAATAAGGTGTACCTTCAAAAGAAAGTACACCTTATATATGGCATTGATATTACAAATTTACACAAAAATTCTCATTACATGGGAATATTTTTTACAAGTTTTATGATGTAAAGCTGAACATACATCATAAGAGCGTCTTCTTCACCGATTTTCTGCATTCCAGGTGTTTTTACCAGGGACTCTGCAAGGCTTTCAATACGTTCTTTTGTAAAGCCTTCGGACTTCATTGTTCTTAAAACCTTGCGCAGATAATCTTTTATGAGTGTGTTTACATCTTCTGTAAGATTATTGTGTGTAACTTTTCCGATAAGTTTATTCCACTGATGTTCATAGGAATTAAGTTCACGGTCCAGTGTTGAGCTTTGCGGAATAAGTTCATTTTCAAGATTACGGGCTGCTTCACGAAGAGCAACTTTCCTTGAAACTGCAGGATTCTGTGTAAGAGCGGCTTCCTGATTATCCTGCCGGCTGTTTTCTGCCTCTTTTTCGTGGTAAATCTGGGCTGAAGTTTTCTGTGATTTCTGCTTCTTTGACTTAGGCGGTTTCATAATCATTTTGAGAATCCATGAAATTACAGGTACTGTATACCAGAAAGGAAGCAGAATTTTTGTATCTGTTAAAAGCTGGCTTCTGTTCATCAGAAGAATATCAGAATAGGGAATGAGCTGGCCGTTTTCAAAAAGTGAAAGGCGAGGACCATCCAGAGTTGAATTGTCTTCATTACTTGATTCGTAGTTAATAAGCAAAAGGAATGATGTGTTTAAGAGAGAATATAGAATAGGGGACTGAATGCGGACTTCTTTTTCAAGACGTTTTTCAAATTCAGCCTGATCTTTCATTTCCGGCAGATCATCAAAATTGCGGAGAACATGCTGCCAGTTCTTTTTGATTGTTTCTCTGATTATCATTCTTGCATCTGTACAAAGACGCATTACCAGAGGCATTACACGGTTTTTGTAAATGAAATAGCGGGTATCGTCATCTGTTTTGAAGACGAGAAGTTCTGGAAGTTCGTTGCCTGAACTTTCTGTTGTTTTTCTGTGAAGGAAATCTTTTAAATCTTCTTCTCCATAAAGTCCCAGTAAAGGAACCCCTGAGCTGCTTGTAAAACGTGTAATATCGTTAAATGTAAAATAGTAAGGCGGATGACGCAAAAGCTGTTCAAGATTTTTAAGGGCACCTTCTTTTTTGTTTGATTCCTGAGCCTTATTTTTAAAGTAGTTGGCAGCAATTTCCAGAATGTAAACCGACTGAAGTATTGCAAGATCTTCTGCAGTGACGTCTTTTACTTTTTCATAGTCCTGGCGGATAAAGAACAAAAGCTGTGTAAGAAAATAAAAGGAATCTTCCGGTTGTTTAATCATTACGACACCGGCATCCGGAGTCTGAACAAAGCGGTTGAAAATGTTTTTTGCTGTCATTTCTTTACCAGGGTTAGAAACTGTAAGCTTTTTGAGAAAGTAATCGTGATGTTCATCTTTTGCCAGCATTGTTCTGAGCTTTAAAACTGCACATTCGATAAGTGTGTGAATTGAAACAATTGAAGGAAGAAGAATTGCAGGAACATCGTGAGGAAGTACAACGCTCCACAGAGTTTTGTCATTTAATGTTTCACCGTTAAGAAGAGTGTTAATAAGTTCTGCGGCAGATTTTCTGGTTACGACTTCGTTTGGAATCTTCTTTGGAATGTCGCTTTCCTGAGGAAATGGAATCTGAGGAGTTACTTTAATTTCTTTGTAGCGGTTCTGGAATGTTTCTGTAAAATATGGAATTACAATAATAACTTTTTTATCAGGCGCAGGTGTAAGTAAAATTACCTGACGGTTTTCAACAAGTTTATCCAGTTCTTTCTGAAGCTGGGTTGCAGTATCTGAAAGGTATGTAACAAGAACTGGCTGCTCTTCCAGATGGTGGTCTGAATATTTTCTGAGATATTCACAAAATTCGTTAAAATCTACAGCGGCGCTGTTCTGTCTTCCTGCAAAAAATTTCAGAAGTACTATAATTGATGTTGTCGTAGCCATAACTATATTTTAGCAATAAAAATTTTTTTTTCAATGGAAAGACTTATAATCTTCTATAATACTTTAAATATAGGGCAAACGCATTATAATATATTCCCTGCTAAAAATGGCTTCCAGTCGTGAAAACGTCTTGTCGAAACCGCATGCTAGCATGCTACACGCGTTTTGTGCTTGTAACTATATACGTTTGCCGCTCTCGCGGCAGCACAAAACGAGTGTTTTCGCAAGCCGTTTCACTCCTTTGCGCCATTTTCAATATAAAATCGGTTATAATGCGTTTGCCCTGTTATAATCTTCTATAATATTTTAAATATTCTACAAGTTGAAATGAATGCTTTTTGAGAATAAAATATAAAAAATATCAGGTTACAGTTTTTTTAAACTGATTTTTCCCCTGATTTAAGGTGTGTCTTATGATTTCCGAAAGAATGAAAAATCTTCATCCTTATGTGCCTGGTGAACAGCCAAAGGATCGTGTTTATATAAAACTTAATGCAAATGAAAATCCATATCCTCCAAGCCCGGTTGTAACAGAAGCTGTATGTAAGGCTGCAGAAAAATATGCAGAAAAAATGGCTCTTTATCCTGATCCTGATTCAAATGAACTTAAAGCTGCCATTGCACAGATGCTCAACAAATGCGGTGGTGTTCTTGCCCGTGCAGAACTGACTGGCGGAAAAGAAAACGGAAGCGGAGCAGAAGTAACTCCTTCAGAAGGGGATAAACTTCCATTTACAGTTACTCCAGACATGATTTACTGCGGAAACGGAAGTGATGAAGTTTTAAGTTTTGTTTTCTATGGGTTCTTTGATAGCGACAGAGAACTTGTTGTTCCTGAACATACTTATTCATTCTATCCTGTTTACTGCGGCTTCTATGGTATTCCAATGGATAAAGTTCCCCTTAACAGCGACTGGACTTTAAATAAAGAAAAAATGCTGAAAGATGCAAACGAAAAAAATTCCAGCATTATCTTTGCAAATCCTAATGCGCCAACTTCTATTGGTTTAACAAAAGATGAAGTCCGGGAGATGATTAAAGCTGCTCCAAAAGACAGGGTTTTCGTTGTTGATGAAGCTTATGTTGATTTTGGTGGTGAAAGCTGTATTTCTCTTCTTGCTGAGTTCAAGAATCTTGTAATTGTCCGTACTTTCTCAAAATCTTTGTGTGGAGCCGGTATGCGTCTGGGTTATGTGGTTTCAAGTCCAGAACTTGTTAATCACATTACAACTGTAAAAAACAGTCTTAATCATTTCCCCGTTGACTTTATGGCTCAGCAGGCTGGAATTGCTGCCTGTAGTGATGTGGGTTACTATGCTGAATGTGCAAAATCAGTTGCTTTTGAAAGAGATGAATTTATTGATTTCCTTCGGGAAAGAGGCTGGTTTGTTCTGGACAGTCAGACAAACTTTATTTTCTGTAAAAAAGATGGAGTACCTGGTGAAGAAACTTACAGAAAAATCAAGGAAGAGGGAATCCTGGTGCGCCATTTTAACACTCCTGGAATTGAAGAATTTCTGAGAATTACAATCGGAACTCATGAACAGATGACAGAATTAAAGCGGGTAATGGAAAATATCTAGTTACTTTTTAAGGAGGATTAGAAATGAAAGTTCTGGTAATAAGCGACATACACGGTGATACAGAAAACGTTGAAAAACTTGCTGATAAATTTGGTGAAGCTGACATTGTTCTTTTTGGCGGAGATTTTGCAAAATTTGAACATGCTGAAACTGGTAAACCTGCCCTGGAAGCTCTTGTTAACAGACACGAGTCAATTTTTGCCGTTCTTGGTAACTGTGATGAACCGGATTTTATGGCAGAACTTGAAGGTGCAGATATTAGCGTAGAAAACAGTATGGTTTTCCATGAAGGTCTTGTAATTGCAGGTTCTGGCGGCGGTTCAAAATTTACAGGTACAACTCCATTTGAACGCACAGATGAAGAACTGGCCGGTGACTTTAATATTATCAATGATTCCCTTGATCATATTTCTGATGATGAAGGAAAATGCAGCAGTCTTATTCTGATTATGCATAACCCTCCAAAAGATACTGCCTGTGATAAAATTCCTGGAGATGTTCATGTAGGAAGTGTTCTCCTTCGCCAATTTATCGAAAAAACTCAGCCGGTTCTTGTTGTAACTGGTCATATTCACGAAAGTGCAGGGGTAGATAAGATTGGAGATTCAACTGTTATAAATCCTGGAAGCCTTGCAGAAGGTAAATACGGATGGGTTGAACTGAAAAATGAAAATGGCAGGTGGTCTGTAGAAAAAGCAGATCTCTGCACACTGTAAAAAAAAGCCTGTTTCAAAGTAGCGGGCGTCCACATAACAAAAATTACATCTGATTCAATTTCATTTAAAGACGCTGATGAAAATGAAAAATATGTAAAAATTACTCCTTTTACAAGAATTGAAAAGCGTAAAGACAATTCTGATTCAGAGAAAAAATTTGAAAAGTTTTCTGTTTCGGATATTAAAAATTCTGCATTTTCATAAATATAAAACCCATGAATTGCAAGAACAGAAATTTTTTCAGCTTTTGTGCTTTTCGTTTATTTAAATCCGATGTCCGAGCGCATAAAAATCAACACCCATTTGTTTAATTTTCTTAGTTCTAACTATAGTTTTAAAGATATTTATTGCTAAATCTTTAGTTATAGATATAGAATTATAAAAGATTATTTTTAATCAAAAAGTACAATAAAAAACTTGTAAGAAATCTTAAAAATTTTTAATAAAGTTTTATGTTGTGCCATTCATTATCATCAGGAGAAGTCTATGAAAGTTTCCTTAAAAAATTCACTTATTATTTTAAGTGCAGCACTTGCAGTTTTATTTACAGGCTGTGCATCAACACCAAAAGGACTTACACCAAGTCAGGCTGTTGGTGCAAATCACTCACCGGCAGCATTGTACATGATAACTTTTTCAGATAATGCAAAAGATTTTCCTAAAACAGAAACAGCAGAAAAAGTTAAAAATTACTTAAAAGCATCAGGTGGTTTCAATTTTGTAGATCAGGACAGAACAAGCGAAATCACACAAAAAACAATAGAAAAACTTGAAAAAAAAGCAAACCGAAAAAATGTAGCAGATGCAATATTCGGGCAAAAATCAGCCTGGGATGCAATTACCTTTGATGCCACAAAAGGAATCGATGCAAAAGATATTTTTTCTGCAATTTCAAAAGAACTTAAATGCAAATATTTTGTAAAAGTAAATGTAAAAGCCGGAGTTAGAACTACAAAAACAGCAGTAAAACCAGTTGCAGAAACAGCCGTATACATTTACAACAAAAAGAACGAACTTAAAAAAGAAATTCACGGAGTCGTAAGTATTCCGCCTGTATTAAGAGAAACAATTACAGACAAAAATCAAATAACAGAAATGTTTCCCGAGTTAATCGAAAGGTCAATTCAGCTTGCTTCTGAAAACTTAAATCATAAAGACAAACTTTTTGAAATAAAGGCATTAAAAGAAAATACACTTGAACTTGTAACTGACAAGGAATGGCCGATTTCATACGCAAAATGGGAATAAAAATTTCTTTCGTCAAAAATTAAAACATTTATTAAAGGGCAGCGGATACAGGTTTTCCTTTTTTTAATTCCAGGGCAGAAAGCTTTACTTTGTTTTAGCCAGACGGAATCCAAAGAAACTGTAAACTTCATTTGGATCAAAACTGTACCTGTCCCCTGCATAGCAGAACGGTGTATAACTGCTCCAGCTTCCGCCTCTGGAAACACGCTGGTATCCGGCTTCTGGACCTGTAGCCCGCTGACCTGGTTCTGTATACTTGTAAGTTGCAAACCAGTCCCACACAAATTCCATTACATTTCCATTCATATCAAATAAACCTGAACCATTTGGATTTCCGCTTCCTGGTTCCGGAGGAGCTTTTGGTTCCCATGGAGTTCCTGCTGTACCAACTGTGTGAGTGCAGGTTGAATTTGCGCTTGTCCAGCTGACTTCTTCTTCAAGAATAGTTCTGTCTGGATTGCCTTTTTCGTCGACCTGACCGCTCATTAAATCTCCACCCTGAAAACCTGCAGGTGTTTTTCTTGCTGCATATTCCCATTCTGCTTCTGAAGGCAGCCTGTATCCGTCTGCTTCCCAGTTGCACTGACAAAGATCAAGTTTTGCTGTATCTGTGGCGTTTCTTATAACTTCTCCATTGTAGGTGTAGCAGGGTGTAAAGCCTGAAAGCTCAGAAAATGCATTGCACCACACAACTGCGTCATACCAGCTGATCATTGTTACCGGCATATACTTGTTAAAGGCTGTAGGTTTTGCACCACGCTTTCCTTTTGAACCTTCCTGTCCCGGGTTTATAAAAGTATACAGATTCATTTCTTCTGCTGTTGTTTTAACTGAATACCAAAGGCTGTATGTTGTTTCTGTTCTGTTGATTAAAAACGGTGTAATCCATCTTCTTTCTGTGTAAGACTGGCTTCCGTCACCGATTACAAAAGTATCAAATTTCTGTCCGTCTGAAGGACCCATTTGAACCATGTCCAGATCTGAAAAATCTTCATGAAGAGTTTTTTCTGCTGATGCAGGTACAAGTATTGCAGAAATCAATAAGGCACAGAAAAGGTTCTTTTTTGTTTTTTTTAGGATTGAGGCTTTCATTTTATTCCTCCCTTAGTTTTACTTCCTGTGTTTGCGGGCACGAACTGCTTTTTTAAATTTTGGCATAAAGTTCATAAGCAGGAAGGATCCGCAGGAAATTACTACACAGCTTATACTGATTATAATAAAACCTGTCCATCCTTGATCTGAACTCCAGGGCAGTTTTATATTCATTCCCCAGAAAGATGTAATGAATGAAATAAGCATTAAGGCAATGGAGAATACTGTAAGCTGTTTCATAACAACGTTCATGTTGTTTGAAATTACAGAGTCAAAAGCATCCATTGTTCCGGAAATAATCTGTGAATAAGTGTTGGCCATTTCCATAGCCTGTCTGTTATCAACTTCAACGTCTTCAAGCCAGTCCTGGTCTTCATCATCAAATTTAATGATTTTTGTTTTACGGATTTTTTCAAGAAGAAGCTGGTTGCTTTTAAGGGAACTTGTAAAATACATCAAAGACTTTTCCAGGTTGAACAGCTGGATAAGTTCTGTGTTTTCGATTGATTCCTGCAATTCCTGCTGAATGGCGTTCGTATTTCTGTTGATCTCTTTCAGGTAACGAAGGAAGGTTGTATCTGCTCTTGAAAGAATTCTTGTAATAAAAGCCGGAAAATCGCTGATATTTAAATCCTTGATTCTGTTGTTGCTCAAATCTTTAAGGACTTCGCAGTCTGTGTAACAAAGAGTGATGATTGTATTTTGAAAAATCAGGGCACCCATAGGGGCTGTATGATAACGGACTTCGCTGTTTGGAAGATAAAGTGGAAGACGCATAATTGTAAGTACATATCCTTCTCCCTGTTCAATACGCGAAAGTTCATCAGGATCCAGAGCATCCAGAATATGTTCATGGTCAATATTATAGTTTTCTTCGAGGATTGTTATATCTTTTGTTGTAACATTACGGCAGTCAACCCAGAGTCTTTGTTTAGTATCAATGGATTCTTTGTCTTTTTTTATAAATACGCCGTCTTCCTGCTGCCAGTAGTTAATCATAATATTTGTCCCGAAATTCCCTTGTAGTTTACCACATTTTCACTTTTTAGGGCAACTTTTCACTTTTAAGCAGATTTTTGTGTATTTTTGAACTGTTTGTGTAAATAACACTTACAAATGAAGAAGAAAATTTTGTATACATTTTTTGCGGTTTTTATGATTTCTGCGATTTGTTTTTGGGGAAGGTATTTTTTTTATGCTGCAGGAGTTTCTGTTACAGAAAAAAGAATGCTGGTAATCCGGGACAGTCTTCAAAGTTTTTATGTTGATGAAGGCTGTTTCCCTGTTGCAGAGAAGGGGCTTGGAATTCTTGTTGAAAAAAAATATTTGAAAGAAAAAGAACTTCTGGATTTCTGGGGACGGAAATTCCAGTATTTAGTGTCTGATAATCTTCCTTTTGTCCTTATTAGTTTTGGAAAAGACGGAAAGCCTGGAGGAAAAGGTTTTGAAAAGGACATTACTTCAATTGAAGTTTTTGAAAAAGAAAGGGCTTGTAAAGTGAATAAGTTTTTTAAGGAGAGAAACAAAATGACAGAAACCTTACCTGGAGTTGTTGAAACCTGCGATCTGCTTTTTCAGAGAATCTATGAAAAAAATGGATGTATTCAGGAATTTAAATGGAAAAACAATCTGCTTACCATAGTTGTTGAGCATTGTTACCCAGACGAAATTGTATTTGACAGAGCCTGTGCTGTTTCCAGCAAAACAGGAAGAGCAGAGTTTAAGGCTGATCTGAAAGTGGCGGATAATTTTGATTCAATATTTGGTGAAAAAGACGGGGCCTTGAATGCCATGAATTATCAGATGATTTTGAGAAACAGTCTTTCGTTTTGCGGTGCATTAATTCAGGCTGAATCAATCTGGCAGAATAAATCAGAAATCCGTTTTTTTACATCTCCTCAAAACCTGGGAAGGTGTCTTCAATGCTGTTACAACTGTACATCAAGCAGTTTATGGCATGAGTCTGCTGTAAGCATTCAAAAATGCGGATCTGGTTTTATTGTTGAAATGGATTTTGAACAGGGCATAAAATCGGAATTCAGCATTTTGTATCTGCTTTCTTCTTATTCTTCTATTTTCAGTCTGGATGATACTATTCCTTTAAATCTTGAAACGGTAAAAAGGCAGAATTATGCCGGGAATTTTGAAAGACAGTATGTGGGGCGTATGGAAAAAGGAAATGGAACCCTTAATAATTTTTTCAGATATCCGGAGGGCAGTATTCCGGGAGAAAGTTATGATCAAAAGTAGTTTTAAGCCGTTTTTCATAATTTGGTTTGTTTTTGTCTTTAATCTGTTTTGTTCTGCCAGTGCTGTAAAAAAATGTCCTGTAGAAATTCTTGATATGTGGTGTGGGGATCAGACCGTATTTGTTAAAGTCAGATTTGAAAACTGCGGAAGAATTACAGACTGGGTTCTTTGCGGATTTTCTGAGGAAGATGAAGAAGTTTTATGTTACGAAAGTAAAAAAAATATTATGGCAGAAGGGGAGGTGATTCTGGAAATTGAATTTGAAGGAGAAAATGATGAGTTTTGCGAACCTTCTTTAATATTTTTCAGACAGATTTTTTTTGAAGACGGCAGTTTCTGGGCAGACCCTTTGGGCCAGTATGGCTGGATAAAAGAATAAAAAAATGGGCTGTCCCAAAAGATTAGCTTGCGGTGGTTGAGCTTGTCGAAACCACCAAATTTAGTGCAATGGTCATTTCGACAGGTGGTTCCTGAGCCTTTCGAAGGGTGGTTCCTGAGCCTGTCGAAGGGCTCAATGACCGCTACAGTCATTACTTTTTGGACATCCCCTAAAATATTTAATTCTATTACAGTGGAATGTTTCCGTG
>JAEDGQ010000143.1 GCA_016297415.1 Treponema sp. | reverse complement strand
CACGACTGGAAGCCATTTTTAGCAGGGAATATATTATAATGCGTTTGCCCTAGGAGGCATTGTTCACCATAAGACATTTTTTTATATTTATTGTAAGATAAAGCAATTAAAAAAGATTGGAGGCACCAGTGCCTGTTGTAACATTAAAAAACGAAGCAAGTCCTTTTTCAGTTCCACAGGAACTTCTTGAAGGTAAGCGCCGCTTAACAGAAAAAGAAATTCAGATTTTAAAAGCTCAGGATAATTCAAATTCAGATGAAACCTGGCAGAATATTTTTGTTCCTTCAGAAGAAGGTGAATTTGACGCTACTCTTATAAAAAAATGTGAAATTCGCGGCTGGCTTGTAACAGGCAGTTTAAAGAAAGCTGAAATTAAATTTCATGATCTTGTTCTGGACTGCGGTCTTTATAATTCTTATTTAGAAAATGTTTATATTGAAGATAATGTTGCAATCCGTAATGTAGCTTATCTTTCAAATTACCATATCGGTTCCCAGTCAATTCTCTTCAACATTCAGGAAATGAGCTGTACAAATCACTCTAAGTTTGGAAACGGCCTTATAAAAGAAGGTGAACCTGAAAGCAACAGAGTCTGGATTGGGGTTGGAAATGAAAATGACATGCGTTCAGTTCTTCCTTTTGAATCTATGATTACTGCGGATGCCTGGATATGGAGCCGTTACAGGGAAGATAAAAAACTTCAGCAGAGACTTGTTGAACTTACAGAAAGCGGTCAGTCAAAAAAACTTGATACTTTTGGTATTGTTGAACATGATGCTGTAATCAAAAATACAATCCTTTTAAAAGATATAAAAGTGGGAGCCCACGCTTATATTAAGGGAGCCTTAAAACTTAAAAATATTACAGTTCTTTCCAGCCAAGACGAACCAAGCCAGATTGGTGAAGGTGTAGAAATGGTAAACGGAATCATGGGATATGGTTCAAAAGTTTTCTATCAGGCTGTAGCCGTTCGTTTTGTAATCGGAAGAAACTGTCAGTTAAAATATGGTGCTCGTCTCCTGAACTCTGTTCTTGGGGACAACTCCACAGTCAGCTGCTGCGAAATGCTTAACAATCTTGTGTTCCCGTTCCACGAACAGCATCACAATTCTTCTTTCCTTATTGCTTCTACTCTTGGCGGACAGTCCAATGTTGCTTCCGGGGCTACAATCGGATCAAATCACAACAGTCGTTCTCCAGACGGAGAAATGCTGGCTGGACGCGGTTTCTGGCCCGGACTTTGTTCTGACTTTAAGCATAATTCCCGTTTTGCCTGCTTTACTCTTGTTTCCAAGGGAAGTTATCAGAACGAACTTAACATTAAATATCCTTTTTCTCTTGTTGCTTCAAATGGTGACAGTAAATGCATAACAATTATTCCTGCTTACTGGTTCCTTTATAACATGTATGCAATTACAAGAAACAAATCAAAGTTTCAGAAAAGAGATAAAAGAGCTGTAAAAGTTCAGCACATAGAAACAGATCCTCTGGCTCCAGATTCAATTCAGGAAGTTGTAGAAGCAATTACAAGAATTATTGAACTGACCGGTCAGTATCTTGTAACAAAAGGCTGGGAACAGGCTGTAAAGGCTGAAACTAAGGAAGAACTTTATCAGATTGCAAAGGATTATCTCCATCAGCATCCTGAAGCAGAGTTCAGTCTTTGTGATATGGAATGTCAGAAAAAATATGGTGCAGAAATCCATAAGCCTGTCAGAGCCTACAAAACATACCGCAAGATTATTAAATATTTTGCCTGCTCTGTGCTTCTTGAATACTGTCAGAAATTCAACACAAAAATTACAAGAGACCAGCTTAAAGTAATCGCAAAAGAAATTCCTCTGTACACTGAATGGGTTAATGCCGGCGGTCAGATTATTCCTGCTGCAAAAATTAAAGAACTTATTGAAAAAATTAAAGGCAAGATAATCAATAACTGGCAGCAGGTTCATGATTATTATGATTACTGTGAAGAAAATTACCTTTTTTACAAGGTAAATTATGCAGTATATCTTCTTGAAAAACTTTATTCAAAAAAAATCCGGGATTTTGAAGATTCAATTTTTGATGACATTATCAGCGATGTAACAGCCGTAAGTCTTGAAATGCTTGATGAAGCAAGAAGTTCACGGCAGAAAGATTATGTTGACGGTTTTAGAAAAATTACCTTCCGCAACGAAGAAGAAATGGCTGCCGTTCTTGGAAAAATTGACGACAATGAATTCCTTGCAGAAATGAAGCCAAAAACAGAAGCCTTTAATGAAGCTTTACATTCTCTGTTTAATGTCTGAAAAATCTGCTGCTGATTTTGAAATTGACGGAACTGCTGATTATAATTAGATTTATAAGCCATATTGAAAAAGGAATTTACTTATGAAAAAATTTTTACTTTCAGTTTTAGCTGCCGCTGTGCTTATGTGTTCATTTGCAGGCTGTGTCTTTAATCCTTATGATGATGATTTTTATTACTCTTATACTTATACTTACGATCAGGTTGCAAAAGATCATGTAGAGTATATTTTCTGGGAAATTACAGATGCATCATGTGAATACACAGGTAAAGTAAAAGATTCAAGAGACATTATTTACTATATGAATACAGAAAAAAATCTTTTTGGTGAAAAAATTGCCGTTCTTAATGATGTATTGAATGAAGGATTCCTTAACGGAAAATATATATCAGAAGAAAAGTATGATGATGTTAAACCATACATGAATCAGGATGCTAAAATTACCAGCGAAGAAGCAGACAGCATTAAGGATTTATGTAAAGACGCTTACAACAATGAAATTCTTCTTTTCATTTTTGATTCTGTAAACAACAGATATGATGTTGTTTATCTTCAGATGGTTGAAAAAAAGAGATAAACCCGTATTGAATCACGTAAAAATCTAACCCAAAGAGATTCGGTTAATCATGTAAAA
>JAEDGQ010000045.1 GCA_016297415.1 Treponema sp. | reverse complement strand
TTTTGATCTTCCAGATTTTGATGACTCAGAATTCAATTCAACAGAAACTGCCGTAGAAGAAACTCCAGCTGAAGAACCGGCTACAGAACCAGCTGCAGAAGAATTCAATCTTCCGGATTTTGATGATTCCGAATTCAATTCAACAGAAAACACAAGTGAAGAACCAGAAGCTGCCGGCCTGACAGGATATTTCGATGATCCGGCATTCAAAGAAGATCCTGTATTTACAGAAACAGATCTGGATACTACATCAAATGATGATCTTAATTTCGATACATCTGATCTTGATTCAAGTTCAACAGATAGTTCATCATTCAATTCAAACCCGATGGATTTCTCTGATCTTTACGACAAGGAAACATTAAACGGAGAAAACTCTTCATACGATGAAGAAGAGGAAGAAGAAAAGAAAACTCACGTGCCAATGATTATCTGCATTATCTGTGCAATCATCTGTATCATTGCCACTATTCTTGTTCTCTTCTTTATTCCATCAAAATACAATCTTATTAAGAGCCGTAACACAAGAGAAGCTGTTGTTATTGAAAATACTGTAAAAGAAGTTACTCCTCCACCAGTTGAAGAAGTAATTGAAGAAAGTGCACCTGTAGAAGCTAAACCTGAAGCTCCTGCTGCAATTGAAGACGAAATCGTTGTAGCTCCAGAACCAGATGTTGTAGTTCCAGTTCCTGAACCAGCTCCAGAACCAGAAAAGAAAGCTGATGTTAAGTATCGCATCCGCTGGGGTGATACACTCTGGGATATTGCAGATGCTTATTATAAGAATCCTTGGCGCTACCCTAAAATCGCCAAATATAATAAAATCAAGAATCCGGATCTTATAATTTCTGGAACAGATATTCTGATTCCACAAGAGTAACAATTGAAACCAATTCAACACATAAGCCATCGGTCACTTCTGGTGGCTTTTTTATTGCCAGTTTTTTTATTCTCCTGCACAGATTCAAAAGCAGCTTCGCTTAAAAGAAAGTATAAAAACGAAGCTTCTTATTTTATGGCCTTAAAATCTCTGGAAAAAAATGATGAAAAAGAAGCCATAAGACTTTTCAAAGATGGACTATCATCACCTAATTCCAGGACAGCAAGACTGTCAGCTGAAAACCTGACAAAAATCGGAAACGTAAATGACCGTAATAATGCTGCCCACTATCTTGTTTCAAAATATGATGACTACGATGCCCGTCTTCTTGCTACAAAAGTTTTTTTTGAGCAGAAAGAATATACAAAAGTCATTGAAATGACAGACAAAATCCAGATTGCTGACTGTCCTGATCAGCTTTCGTCCTACAGAATTGAAAGTCTTCTCAGAAAAAAAGACAGCCGCTTTCAGAATGAAGTTTTTGACTGGTTCACTTCCAGACCTTTTTCAACTTTTCATGCAGATTTTTACAGCACATGGAAAAAGTACCTGGAAAATAATCCGGAAACTCAACCTGAAGAACAGAATTCAATCCAGAATATTCATAATCAGATTATGGATTATCGTATTCTTGTATGGAAAAAAAATTACAAGCCTGCTTTTACTCTAATCAACTCTATCCTTGATTCATACAAACAGCTGGAACAACTTCCTGACTATCAGCTTATCTCTGATATGGGAAAAGCTTCTCTCTACGGAACAGATGATTTTAAAATCAGCGCCCAGATATTTGAACGGCTTGGTCAGGATTATTCTTCACAAAAACAAAATGAACTTGCCTACTGTGCTTATTTTTACAGCGCCCGTCTTTACGACAGAGCAGGAAGATATCAGGAAAAAACAGTTCAGCGTTTTAAGTCAGCTCTTGATTCAACACAAAACAGTCAGCGTTTCGATGATGCCCTCTGGTATCTATTAAATATGCAGCTTCGCATGAGTACAGATGACATTATGGTCACCCTTAAAAAATATGCTGACAGAATTTCAAATCCCGGATATTTCGATGATTTTTTCGATAATCTTTCCGTAATTCTGTTAAGCCACAAAAAATGGCAGGATTTTTATGATGTATGGAAACTCATTGACGGTATAGCAACTGAAGAAACTGCCTGCAAATATGCCTACATCTCCGGAAGAATTCTTGAAGAAGGATACGGAGAAACTGATGGTAACCCAAAAACAAAAGAAGCAGTAAACGCCTACACAAGAGTTTTAAGCGGCAATGCCAGCACCTATTACAAAGTATGTACCCTGGAGCGAATGAACATTGTTGATAAAACTTATGTAACAGATGTGCTTTGTTCTGGTGGACCAGAATTAAAAAGAAACAGCAGCAAAGATTCTCAGCAGCTGATTGCAGGATACGCAGAATGGGGATTCCCTCAAAAAGTTTACGGTCAGTGGATGGCAGATAAAGAAAACATTTCCATGGAAAAAAGTCTGGATGCCATCAGATTCCTTTCACAGTGTGGAGTTTTTGATTCTGATTACAATGTTCAGAGCCTCAGACTTGCCGCCAGAGTAAAAACCTGGTGGTCTGGAAAAATTCCATATGAACTGCTGGAATTTAACTATCCCCGCCTCTATTCACAGTATGTAACAGAAGCCTGTGCTCAGAATAATCTTTCTGAACCTCTTCTCTATGCTTTGATTCGAAGTGAAAGTTTCTTTGATCCGAAAATTTCCAGCTCAGCAGGTGCCTGCGGACTTACTCAGCTGATGAGGCCTACAGCAAACGATGAAGCACGAAAGCTTAAGCTGGGCGAAGATTTTGATATTCTCGATCCGGAAACTAATATAAAAATGGGAAGTCATTACTTTGCAAGCCTGATTCAAAGAACCACCGGCAAAAGTGAATTGCTGGCTTTGTTTGCATATAATGCAGGTCTTTCAAATGTAAGAAAATGGGAACGTCCACAGGGAATGAGTATGGATCTTTTCCTGGAAACACTTCCTTTTGCAGAAACAAGAGAATACGGACGAAAACTTGTTGGTGCGGCTGCTATGTACGGTTTTCTTTATTATGGAATAACTCCTGCAGAAACAGTCAGAAACCTTTTAAAATAAAAATAAGGGTGGTGATGAAAAAGCCTGCCACCGTTTTTTATTTATTTTTCTGTTGCCCTTATAACCCCGTCCCAGTTTTCCGGCGGATTGTTAATTAAGGCTGTACATTTATCAACATATTTTTTACTTGGAGCATCCTGACTGTTTGCTTCAAAAACTTTTCTGGCTTCTTCAAAATCACCTTTTTCGAAAAGATTCAGACCCTTTTCAAATTCCTGAAGCAGTAAGGTTTCACTTTCCATATGGGATTTTTCCATTGGAACAAATACCTGAACTCCGGTTTTCTTACCAACAACTGCAATATTGCCGATTTTTCGGAATGCTTTATCACATTGATTATTAAGGGCTGATTCCATTGTCGCCTTGGAACACATTGTGTATGTACCAAACTGTTTGTTAATACCTTCAAGGCGGCTGGCAAGATTTACTGTGTCACCCATCATTGTGTAGTCAAAACGCTGCACAGATCCCATGTTTCCAACAACAGCAAAGCCTGTATTAAGACCAATACGCTGTTTAAAAACTTTTCCCCCTGACAGTGCCTGAAGTTCAGGATTCATTTCTTCAAGCTTTCTCTGACATTCAAGAGCTGCTTCAACTGCACGACGGGCATGGTCTTTCTGAACTACAGGCGCACCCCAGAAAGCAATAATTGCATCGCCTTCGTATTTATCAATTGTTCCCCCATGAGCCAAAATAATATCTGTCATTGCACTTAAATATTTATTAAGTACAACAGTAAGTTCTGCAGGAGTTAAAGATTCAGAAATTGTAGTAAATCCCTGAATATCTGAGAAATAAGCTGTAATTTCCCGTTCTTCACCGCCAAGCTGCAGAAGGTCTGGATTTTGAATCAAATCATTAATAACTGCGGGACTAAGATACTGACTGAAGGCAGTTTTAAGATATTTTTTCTGGCGACCTTCAATAATATAGTCTTCAAAAACAAATATAATGAAAGAAATTAAAAGCCCCGCAACAGGCATTGTAACTGGCAGAATATAACCTTTATAAAAAGCTGCATAAGCTGCAACAATATAAAGAATCAGAATAAAACCGGCAAATACCGATTTGACCATAATTGAATTAAATTTTTTCAGAACAAAAGAGCTTCCAAAAATAAATCCAAGAAGAATTCCACAAACTACAAGGAAAATACTTACGGCAGAAGAAACCTCAAAAAGCCAGGATTCTTCAAGAATTGTGTTCAGCAGAGAAATATGAACACCTACTCCCTGGTAACTGGCAGATATTGGAGTTGCACAAATATCAAACAGACCAGGTGCATACAATCCGAAGAAAACAAAATTGTCTTTAAACTGTTCCGGAGAAAGAAGACCTTTTTCTTCGAAAAAACTTTCGTCTAAAGTAAGACCCTGTTTTTCTGCTTTTCGGATTTCATATTCAGACTGAAGGATTATCATGGCTTTGTATGGAACAAATCTTTCAAGTCCTTCCAGGTAGCGGATATTGATTCCACCCTTATCGGAAAAAACAAGTTCTGAAGGTAATTCACCAGAAACAAGAAAACCAGCGTAAGACAAAGTCGATTTGTCAAAATT
Organism: Treponema sp.; assembly: GCA_016297415.1. Taxonomy (GTDB): domain Bacteria; phylum Spirochaetota; class Spirochaetia; order Treponematales; family Treponemataceae; genus Treponema_D. The sequence goes on along the minus strand of JAEDGQ010000045.1, from coordinate 10,151 downwards.
GTTGCAGGCACCGCGTCTGTAAACTCCGTCTGAATCTGCAGTTCCGGTTATATCTGCAATATAGGCACAGGCAGAAGCCAGTTCCTGTATGGGACCAGTATCCTGATTCTGGTTTTCCATCTCTTTTGTATGCATGGCAAGAATTGCCCGTCCGTTTCTTTTTAAGGCCTGAGCAAAAGCTTCATCATCCTGTTTGCCATAAATCGATGGTTCAGAATAAATCATATCGAAAGCAACGCTGGAAGCAGATGCTCTCGTAAAATAATCCAGCATTACACCATAAGCTTCCCGTGGCCACGGCCAGCTCCAGCCCATTTCTTTCTGTGCCCAGTTAAGACTGTCCTGATCAAGAAGAATTACACCGATTTTGTCAGAAGCCCTGCAGAAAGGTGCTGTAACTTCAATACGATTATCGTAAATCTTGTTTTCCAGCCATGTAATCATTCTGGAATGACCAAGCACAACTAAAAAAACAGCAGAAAGAGCAAAAGCCGATGCAGCTTGAATTATTTTCTTTTTCATTTTTATCTCATTACAGCGTTAAAGCGTTCTACACGATCAGCACATGTGTCTGGCGGAAGTTTCAGCTTTCCATAAACATTATTATTAAGGTTCGTGATTCTCAGTCCTGGAGAAGGATGTGTTTTGAAAAAACCATTAGACTGTGTTTTTTCATTCATTTTTGTAAGAAGACTCTTCATAGCTTCAGGGTTATATCCTGCATCAGCCATAAGAGAAAGAGCCTTTGAATCTGCCTGAAATTCCTGAGTCTGAGAATATCCGTTATTTACCATAGTTGTAAAAATATCACCTACCAGATTAGCAGTTTCTTCCGAACTTGTGGTACTTGTTGCTGCAAGAGCCGAAGTAGTAACCAGATTTGTATATCTGCTGGCTTTTATGGCCATAAGACTGTGCTTTAAGTGAATGTGGCCTATTTCATGTGCAATTACTGCAGCAAGTTCATCTTCGCTTCCAGTATAGGCAATCATGCCTCTGGTAACAAAAATATGACCGCCGCTTGTTGCAAAAGCGTTTACTTCCTGAGAATCAAGAATTTTTACATGGTAGCCATTAAAAAGTTCAGGATTATCTGAATTAATTACAATGGCATTACAGATTTTATTGAGATACAATTCCTGAGCAGGATTTTCGTAAGCTGTGTAATTACCAAGAACTGTTGCAGCTACAGCACGGCCAATGTAGTATTCGTCTTCCGGAGTAATTTCTACAAGGGCAGTTCCAAGGGCACCTGCTCCGGCAGACAATGCAGCTCCAGTTTTTGTGTAACCGGAAGCAGCAGCAACTTCTCCCGCAACAGCAGTTCCTAAGGAAACAAACTGTGCAACACCTTTTGAAGTTCCGCAGGATGAAAGAATAAGGGAACAGCCTAAAACAGAAGCAGCAGCAATTGACTTAAACTTTTTCATTACTGTTCACCTCCAAAAAGATTTCCTTCTTTGATAAACTGATTTAATTCTTCCTCTGAAACTGTAATTTTTTCTGTTTCATCAATTAAATCATAATTCAGATTATTACCAGAATTTTTAAAGGCTTTTTCAGTATCAGCGCTAAAACCTTTTCCTGCAAGGGCAAGTTCTGATTTGCTTGCAACAACAGAACCTCCTGAAGTGCTGGCAATTTTTTTAGAAGTAAGGCTTCCATTAGAAATCCATCCGCTTACAGAACCTGAAGAATTCTTTACCTTTGATTTTTTATTGTTGCTTTCTTCAACAATCAGACGGTCACCATACTTTACAGTTCCTGTAGATTTTGAAAAGAAACCAGTTCCAGCTTTTAATGAAGTTGATTTTACACATACATAAACAGTTGAATTTTTCTTAAAAGATACTCCAAAAAGACAACTTGAAAGAAGAACAAGGGAAATAAGGCATAATACTTTTTTCATTTTTCCTCCATAAACCAATTTATTATAACCCAAAAACCCTGATTTTTCCTAATTACCAGGGCAAACGCATTATAAACTGTTCTGCCTACAAAAATGGCTCCCAGTCGCAAAAACGGCTTATCAAAACCGCAAACTAGTTTGCTACACGCGTTTTGTGCTTGTAATTATATACATTTGCCGCTCACGCGGCAGCACAAAACGAGTGTTTTTGTAAGCCATTTTGCTCCTTCGCGCCATTTTTGATACAAAGTCAAATATAATGCGTTTGCCCTGTCCTAATTACTCCCTGCTTTTGCATAAGATTTTTGAATTCACTATAATTATTTTCACTTATTTGAGGACAAAAAATGACAAATCCAATCGCAAATTTTCTTCCACATCTGATGCAGTTTGAAGTTACAAACAATCAGGTGCCACACATTATTTTCCTTTTAGGTTTAATGATGTTTTTTGGTTCTTTTGGGGGCCGTATTTTCCAGAAATTAAAGATTCCACAGGTTGTGGGTTATATTGTAATAGGAATTATTATTGGTGCTTCCGGATTTAAGGTACTTGGTGACAATCTTATTTCAGCACTTAACCCTATCAGTACTATTGCACTTTCATTAATCGGTTTTCTTGTTGGTGCTGAACTTAAAATTGATGTAATTAAAAAATACGGAAAACAGTTTGTCGGCATTCTTATTGGAGAAACAACTGTTCCATTTTTAGTTGTGTGTATTTTTACAGGAACAGCGTCTTACCTTATTACAAAAAATGTTCCATACGCAGTTTCAATCGGACTTCTGCTCGGTGCAATCTGTACAGCAACAGCACCTGCAGCAACAACAGATGTTCTTAAAGAATTCCGCACAAAAGGTCCATTAACAACAACTACACTTGGAATTGTTGCCATGGACGATGCCTTTGCTCTTGTTGCATATACAATTGCAGCCGCAATTTCCAGCCCTATGCTGGAAGGAAAATCTGTTCCAGTTCTTGCACAGCTGGGAGCAATTGCTTATGAAATTTTCGGTTCAATTATTCTTGGTCTTGCAGTTGGATTCATTCTTACAAAAATAATTTCAGGAATGATGAGTGATGATGGCCGGGTTCTGGGATTCAGTCTTGGAACAATTTTCCTTTGTACCGGTGTCTGTGAACTTGCAGTATTTAAGGCAGGACCTGTAACTCTGGAATTTGATCACATCATGGCAGCAATGACTGTAGGATTCTACATTACAAACTTTTCACTTCCAAAAACAAAGAATCTCTTTAAGCTTATTGATAAATACACACCTCCAATCTATGTCCTTTTCTTTGTAACTGTTGGTGCAAAACTCAATGTATGGAAACTTAAGCCTCTTTTTATTCTTATTGCTATACTTTATGTAACAGGTCGTACAATTGGAAAATCAATTGGTGCAAAACTCGGAGCATGGATTACAAAAGCACCACCAACAGTGGGAAAATATCTTCCATTCTGTCTTTTAAGTCAGGCTGGTGTTGCAATCGGTTTAAGTACTGCTGCCGGAAATGATTTTAAAAACACAATCGGCACAGAAATCATGCTCATAATTACAGCTACAACTTTCATCGTACAGATTATTGGACCAATCTGTGTAAAATACGGTGTAACAAAAGCCGGTGAAGTTGGCCTTGATGTTAATGCTGAAGACATTATGAAAAAAGCCGTTGTCGGCGATGTAAAAGTAAACGGTGAAAATATCTGTTCAGAAAAAAGCTATTCAATTGTTTCAGAATCAGATATGGTTGGTTCAATTATCAATTCTTTCAGCCACCACGAAAACCTTAATTATGCAGTAAAAGGTGAAAACGGAAAAATTGCCGGACAGATAAACCTTACTCATTTAAAAGAAACGATGCAGATGGGTGAATTCGGCCGTTTCCTTCTGGCTATGGATATTATGGACAAGCCGGCCCTTACCTGCAAACCATCAACCTCTTTGACAGATGCTTATAAACTTTTTGATGATTATGATACAGATGCTATTTGTATTGTAAACGAAGAAGACAAGCCTCTTGGAATTCTTGAAAAATACACAGTAGATCATTATCTTCATACACAAGTCGTTGAACTTGAACACAAACTTGCCTCTATGGCATAATTTTTACAGGAGAAAAAAATGGAAAACACAGAATTAAAAAACACAGTTTTAGAAGCCCTCGACATGTTCCGTCCTCAGCTTCAGGCCGATGGTGGTGATATGGAATTCATCTCCCTTGATGAACAGAATCGTGTACACCTGCGTTTAACAGGTGCCTGCGGCAGTTGTCCAATGGCAACAATGACACTCAAAATGGGTATTGAACGCTATCTTAAAGATGCTTGTCCTGAAATAACAGAAGTTGTACAGGAAGCCTGACTATAAAAGGATACAAAAATGAAAATTGAAAAGAATAAAATGGTAAAAATTCACTACACACTTAAAGGTGATGATGGTGTAGTAATTGATTCTTCAGAAGGAAAAGAAGCTCTTGAATATCTCCACGGCGTTGGAATGCTTATTCCTGGAATGGAAGCTGCTCTCGAAGGAAAAGAAAAAGGTGAAAAATTCAACGCAGTAATCGAAGCAAAAGACGGTTATGGCGAATACAATCCACAGTATGTTGTTGAAGTACCAAGAGACCGTTTTGATACAGATGCACAGATTGAAGTTGGACAGAAATTTCAGGCAGAAACACCTGCAGGTCCAATGCTTGTAACAGTTACAAAAGTAACTGACGAAACAATTACAATTGATTCCAACCACGAACTGGCAGGAAAAACACTTCACTTTGATGTTGAAGTTGTAGATATTCGTGATGCAACTGAAGAAGAAACAGCACCATACGAAAGCTCAGGCTGCGGTGGTGGATGCGGAAGCTGTGGCGGCGGATGCGGCGGTGGCTGTGGTGATGAAGGTGGTTGTGGCGGAAGCTGCGGCTGCGGTGAATAATCAGCCCCAAAAAAGACCCGTGAAACTGAACTGAAAACCGGTTAAAGTTTGAAGTGCACCCCTAAAGTTGGACAAATAAAGTTCAATTTTTTAGAGGTGCATTTTTTTTTATTTACAACGGGCAAGAGCATTAATTATTGCATCACGATTTTCACTTTTAGTAACAGGTTTCATATCTACTGTTACATTACAGAGAGAATTATAGATGCTTTGTCTTGCTACATAGAATTTATGAAAAGAAATCCTTACATCATTAAGGGACTTTGGATTTTCAACAGCAATATATGCCGGAAGATTAGATAGACTTCCATCGGATTCAATTTTTATTTCTCTGATAATACGGCTTACAGCAGTTTCTTCATCAGAATTAAGGAAAACAAGAATTCCAGCACTTTTTAAAATATCAACAGCTACCTGATTGTTGCAGATTCCGCCACCAGTGGCAATTACAGCCTTTATTCCAGTTTCAGGTAAAGCATCAATTTTTTCTTTCAGGTATTGGCAAGCTTTTGCTTCAGCTTTCATAAAAGCTTCTTTTCCCTCAGAAGAATAAATTTCTCTTGGAGTTTTTCCTGTAATTTCGGTGATTAAATCATCAGTATCAAAAGATGGAACTGAATAATGCCGGGAAAGAAGACGAGCCTGAGTAGATTTGCCGCAATGTTTTATTCCCATAAGAATAATAGAAGAACTTTGCATATTTTAATTATAAGATTTTAAAGAATTGAGTAAAGTCTGTTTATTGATTATTCTTCCTGTATGGATATTTACTTACTTTTTGCTTTAAGCTTTATACCCCTTCTGACAGTATTTCTTTTGTTCAGAATACTGGTTCCAGGACAAAAAATCAGATATGAACTGTGGGCTTGTTTTGTTGGACTTCTGACAATGATTCCAGCCTCTTTCGTTCAGTACTACATATTAAATCTTCCGATTTTTCTTGCCAATACAGTCATCAACCTTTTAATAACAGCAATAATTTTTAACGGTTTTATTGAAGAATCTTTTAAGGCAGGATTCATGTTCCTTCTGCCACAAAAAAAACTGACCCTTCCAGTGTTCTTTACCTGTGCCCTTTTATGTGGTATGACACTGGGCTGCTTTGAATCTGTTGTTTATATGATAAAAAAAATCAACGCAGCAATTTATCCCCTGGGTGCAACTGCTCTCCTTACATTAATGGTAAAAAGAATGCTTACAGCCGTCTTAATCCACACCTTCTGTGCAGGTTTAAGCGGTCTCGGATTGTGGATGCTTCGCCACAAACAGCGTCACCTGTCCCCATTCATCTGGGCAATTCTCCTCCACGGCCTCTACAACTATTTCGCCGACTTCAAAGACTACTTCTACTGGTTCTCAACAGTAGCCATCCTCAAATCCATCCAGGAATGCTACGACTGGTACAAATATAACAATTTAAGCGATACAGGTGTTGACATAAAAAGAAAATAGCCCTATAATACTCAAACATTACGACGCGGGGTAGAGCAGTTGGCAGCTCGTCAGGCTCATAACCTGAAGGCCGTAGGTTCGAGTCCTACCTCCGCTATAGATTTTAAGCCCTGTCTTCTAAGATGGGGCTTTAGTTTTTTAAATCGAACAATAGCTTTACACTGTGTAGGACTCGAAGCGGAATTGGGCGCGCCGTCAGGCGAAAAGGGGATGTCCAAAAAGTTCAACTTGCGGTGGTTGAGCTTGTTGAAACCACCATATTTAGTGTAATGGTCATTTCGACAGGTGGTTCCTGAGCCTGTCGAAGGGCTCAATGACCGCTACAGTCATTACTTATTGGACATCCCCTGTGATTTTTTACTGGACTTAACTGAACTCTGATAGACAAATAAGACCGAAAATAGAAAAGTACAACATACTATGTGTGTCAAAGAACGACACTGTAAGCTTTTTTGCATTATCTGTTTTGCTTTTCTTGGGAAGTCCAGAAGGTTGCCTTTTGGTGGGAAGAATGAAAAGAGCAAAGTTACTCTAACAAGTTACTCCCATTCCAGTCCGTTTGTTTCACACCACTCTTTTACAATGTCTTCATATTCCTTATCTCTAAATTCATACCACTTCTGTAAAATGCCGGTCTGTTCAACTACCTGACGAAATTTTCTAAAAGCTCCTTTCTGATGAATAGCATCGTAAATTGCATCATGGATTTTTTTATCTTCCTGAGCAAACATAAAATCTTTCATAATTCCATAGTCATCAATGGAATATTTTGATGGGAGTGCTACAAAGTTATCATCTTCATCGATTTCATCAATATCAAGGTCATTGGGATTTTCCTGTTCGCTGTTAAAATATTCAAGTTCACCGCTTATCTTATTGTAGTAAAAACAGTCCTCCTCACTTAATGTCTGTAATTCCTGAGCAATTTCTTTTAAATTTACTTTCATATAATCCTCCACTTTATTTTATAATTTCACCTTCAATTTCCGAAGCGATTTTGACATCACTAATACGCATACAGCAGGCTTCCTTCTCAGAAAATCCCAGGTAATTTACGCTTCCATACCACAGTATTTTTTCATCAATAATACAAAGATTCTGAGAAAGTTCTTCTTTGTGGTGAACTTCAATTCCTGCATTTTCCATACTCAAGAGACAGCCCGCCTGCTTCTTCTGCTTTTCTTCAGTATCGGCTTTTTTCACAAATACAATTACTTGCACTCCATTAAGCATAACTTTTGATGCTATCCATATAAAATCCTGAACTTCCTTTTTTGAAAGATATGGTGCAGAAACTATTATTCTTTTCTTTGCATGAACAATGTCTTCGGTAAAAATTTCCTTTAATTCTTCATCCCCTTTAGAAAATATCTTAGATTCCTCATCCTCGCTAGAATTATCGTACATCGGTTTTAGTTTATATCCAAGCTGTTTATAACCCTTAAGTCTGTTTTGATACATTCTGTCAAAAGTCGGAATTCTTATATCTACATAATCAAAAATCTGAACTTCTTCTTTACCCTCAAAATTTCTATGAAGTCGTCCACAATACTGCTGCAACATTCCTTTCCATGAAAATGGCAGAGCAAGCATCAGAGTATCTAGTCGAGGTAAATCAAAACCTTCACCTGCATATTTTCCAGTTGCAAGAACTATGAGTGCCTCATCATCAGAAACAGATTTTAATTTTTCCAGTTGTTCTTCTTTCTGTTTCTGAGTTCCCTTACCAGTTATAAGAATTACATTTTTTGCAGATGATTTTAGTTTTTCTTCAAGATATTCAAGATGTGAAATTCTGTCAGAAAGAATCAAAGGTGTTCTCCCTTTCTCTACAGATTTTATTACATCCTCTATGATAAGCTGATTTCGTGCCTCGCTCTGACACATTTTCTCATAATAATCATTTATACCAGGCTCTTTTCCTTCTTTCTGCTCTATAGTATGAAAACTTGTAAACCGAGGATGAAAATAATGAGCAAATCCTTGCACTTCATTCATCTGTTTTGTTGTAGTTGAATAAAGAACAGACCCGCATTGCATAAAAATAATGTGCTGATGCCCGTCTCTTCGAACTGGAGTTGCTGTCAGTCCGTAAACATATTTTGCTTTAAAACTGTTTATCAAGTTCTCAGTTGTAAAAGCTGAAACATGATGGCATTCATCAACAATAACCATTCCATATTTGTAACTTCGTGGCCGCACTTCATCGGAACCTTTTTCTGTAAGTGAATTAACGATTGCAATATCAATAATTCCCGTTGACTTGTCTTTTCCGCCTGCGATTGTTCCGGCTGTAATTCCAAGAAACTCTTTTATTGATTTTTTCCACTGTTCCAAAAGATTATGATTCTGAACAATAATAATTGTATTAACTCTTCGTTCCGCGATTAAGGCTGCAGCTGTTACTGTTTTTCCAAATCCAGTTCCAGCAGAAAGAACTCCGCAATCTGATTTAAGAAGTGCTTTTAGTGCCGTCTTTTGTTCTTCATATAGCTCAGACTTAAATACAACATCAACTTCATCAGCTGATTCCCTGTCATCTGAAATTTTATAGTTAACATCTGCCTTTTTAAGCATTTCTGTTATTTCTGTAAGATTTCCTCTCGGCAAAATCAGTTCAGAATCAGTTTCTTTTGAACAATCGATGTATCTTGGAATATTATACAGAGGAAGATGCATTCTAAGCTTTTTAAAATATTCAGGATTCAAAAATACTGCAGTTCGACGCATAATACCTAATGCATGTTCGGAAATTCCCTTTTTCTTAATATAAACCTGATTGCTAAGTGTAATCTGAACAGGTTCAGTAAAATCATCTTTTATGACTTCTTTCTTTGATTCCACATTAAATGCAACTCTATTTATGGAAGAAACTTGTTTATTTTCATCATCTTCATTTCGTCTGACATGAAAATCACCGGTTATTGCAAGCAATTCTTTTACCGCTCGGTTCAAATCCTTTTCTTTTAATTTTTGAACTGAACTTAAATATGCCCATTGATCATCAAAAGGCCTAAAATCATCATCTGCAAAAACTGAATGCCCCTGCTTAACACTATTGCCCTGAAGTGGGAGAGCAATCAAATTCCCATAACCACCTTTTGGCATTTCATCCTGATTAGGAAACATTCTGTCAAAACTCTCGAAGGAAATTGAATGATTTTGCTTCATTGCTGCCTTCAACAGATTTGTTCCAAGATTTCGAGCCTGTTTTGCAGGAACTTTTTCAGAAAAGAAAATCCAAAGATGAATACCATTTCCAGACCGTGATATTTCCATATAAGAGGGAATTGAATAGTCGTTACAAACTTTTTTTACTGCAAGAATATCGGACTTCCATTGAAAAGAAACTGTTTTATCATGCGAGTCAAAATCTAATGCAAGAAACTGGCATAAGTTACCTTCCATCAGTGGATAAAGTCCAATAACATCACGACAAGCAAAATCTCTTCCCGCAAGATGATTAAAAATATACTGATCAGATAATCGGACAGGCAACTTAAACGGACAATCAGCACAGAAATATTTTTTCATATCACATTTACCAGACTGCCACTTATTTTCACAGACAGGAGAATATCCGCTTTTACCAGATTTAGAATTGAACCATCGCAAGGCAAAAACGTCTTCGCGACCAATGAACAGAGATTTAAAAAGATTAATTTTTTCTTGAGGAGTAGAAGTTTTAGTAACAGAATTTGTTTTCTGAACCTCATTTGAAAGACAAAAAATTTCCCCACTGGTATATGACGTAATTTGCCCTGATTTAATTTTTTCCGCAATTTTCAGAGCCAACTCAAAACAGTTTATCTGATTTGATTTTTCCGTATTAGTTCCAAGTGTTCCACGAG
>JAEDGQ010000142.1 GCA_016297415.1 Treponema sp. | reverse complement strand
AGTGTGGCTGAACATAAGCATAGTCTGCACCAAAAAGTGCTTCTGCTTCACGAGCAGCTGTTGATTCAACTGAGTCAACGTTTACACAACCACCATAGTAGCGGTGTTCAGGGTACCCTTCAGCATATTTATCAGTAAGCAAGTTGCCCATAGCAGCCTGTACAGCAAGTGAACAGTAGTTTTCTGAAGCAATAAGCTTAAGATGGCTGCGCTGATTTTCAATTTCGTTTACAACATCTGCAGCAATTGATGGATTTACGCTGGCAACCTGCTGAAGGTTTGCAACGTAAGCTGTCATTGCAACGTTTGGTTTGCCGTTGCAGGAAGATAAATAATTTTCTAATGGTGAAGCCATTTGGGATACTCCTAAAAAAAATATAAATCAATACTACAAAAAAGAGCCTTAAAATTCAATAAAAAGCTACTATAAACCAATTATTATAAGTAATAAAAGCATTCTCATGGTATAATATAGGGCAAACGCATTATAATATATTCCCTGCTAAAAATGGCTTCCAGTCGTGAAAACGTCTTGTGGAAACCGCATGCTAGCATGCTACACGCGTTTTGTGCTTGTAACTATATACGTTTGCCGCTCTCGCGGCAGCACAAAACGAGTGTTTTCGCAAGCCGTTTCACTCCTTTACGCCATTTTTCAATACAAAATCAGTTATAATGCGTTTGCCCTGTGGTATAATAAAACCCGCTGTTCAAAATGAATTCTTTTTACTATACATTCTTAAAACATAAAGAACTGATTCTCTATATAATACTTTTTCTTACTCATGTATTTTTTGCTCCAATATACAAATCAATGGGTCTGGAGTATCTGTTCATTTACGACACATTCATTTCTTTTGTATACGGCATTTTTATTCTTCTGTTCAAAAACAATCACCGTTCATTATTTTTGAACTTCGCTTTTATAGAAATTCTTGTTTATTCCATATTCATTACTATTTATACCGGCACAGATTTTGGTTCCATTCTTTTTGCCCTTTGCTGTATTCCCTGTTTTTTCTTCTTTGCTTATTCAACTCAGAGATCCCGTAAAAATCATATAATTCTTTCAGTTTCAGCTGCTCTAGCAACACTTTTTATAATCTGGTGGAAGCTGGGACGAGAAGGCTCTTTTTTTTCTGCTTATCTTGTTGCTGTAACAACTTACAAATCTTTCTATAAATTTAAGGTAATTCTTTCTTCAATTCTTTCCCTCTTCTTTATGTTTTATCTTATTTTTTCTACACAGAAGGATTTATTCCGTTCAGAGCAGAAAACTAAGAAACACGCTCAGGAACTGGAATTTATGGCTCATCATGATCCTTTGACAGGACTTAAAAACAGAAGAAAAATTCTTGACCTTATAAATCACTCAACAGCCCTTAAAGAACTGGGAGGTTCCAATTACACTCTCTGTATTTTTGATATTGATAACTTTAAGCATGTTAATGATACCTGGGGCCATGATGCAGGAGATTTTATCCTTACAAGAATAAGCAATCTTGTTAGCGAAATGTCAGGTCCTGGTTCTTATGTTGCCCGCTGGGGAGGCGAAGAATTCCTTATTCTCTTTACATACCACGACAACACAATTCCTCAGCGTCTGGAAAAAATCCGTGCTGTAGTAGAAGCATGCCCTAATCTCTGGAATGGGACAAACATTTCTGTAACCCTGACTATGGGTGTAAGCTCATCAAAAACAGGCCTTAATCCCGACAAAATCATTATCGAAGCAGACAACAGCCTGTACTACGGAAAAACTCACGGAAAAAATCAGGTCTGTCTGTCAGATACTTTTTAGGATTCAGAATGAAAAAATTCACATATTTTGTTACAAAAAATAAATCTTTTACTCTGTTCATTACAGTTCTGCTTTCCCGGATTTTCGGAGCACCATTCCTCTTTCTGATTCCCGGGAAAGGATTTTTTACTGGAGCAGTTACAAATGTTTGCTGCATTATAATTGAGCTTTTTCTTATTTTATTCTATAAATCAATTCCAAAACTGCTTTCACTTACAATTCTTCTGACCGAACTTACTGTTTTCTGTGTAATTCAGGCTGCAGCAACAGGCATTGTCTGCGGCATGGATTACTGTGTAATTTCCTGTATTCCGGCACTATTTCTCTTTTCTTCAGAAAAAAAACATCCAGTAGCCTTAAAAGCTTATATTTATCCATTTTTTCTGTGCGCCTTTACTTACATTACCTACATCAAGCTGGCAAAAATTTCACCATCTCAGTTAAACCTGCCGGCTCATCGTTATTACATAATCTGCAGTGAAGTTTTTTTTACATTTTTTTGTCTTTTTACTCTTTTATATGGAAGTCTCATTACAGACAGTGAATTCCGAAGACTTGCTAAAAAAAGAGAATGGTTTCTTAAGGAAACAGACTACATTGTAAAACACGACACCCTTACAGGTTTGATGAACAGACGAAGAAGTCATCAGATTTTTAACGCTCTTAGTAAAGCAAAAAAAACGGACAACATTGATTACGCAATTGCAATTTTTGATATTGATAACTTCAAAAAAATAAATGATACCTGGGGTCACGATGCCGGGGACTTTATTCTAAAATCCTTCACTAAGTCTGTCTGGGATCAGATTAAGGAACCTGCAAAAGTCGGACGCTGGGGTGGCGAAGAATTCATTATTATTTTTCCGGAGATTGATGAAGAAACTGTCTACAAACTTGAAAACATTCGCTTAAAAGCAATTCAGACTCCAATTGAATATAACGGACAGGACATTCAGGTTACTGCAACTTTTGGAATCGCCTCTTCCAGAAAATATGATTCTCCTGAAGCAGTACTTGCTCAGGCTGATGCCATGCTTCTTATCGGAAAACAAAACGGAAAAAACAGAATTGTAGTTTCTCAGGATTTTTAATTTTTCTCTAAGGCTAGGGCAAACGCATTATAATATATTCCCTGCTAAAATGGCTTCCAATCGTGAAAACGTCTTGTCGAAACCGCATGCTAGCATGCTACACGCGTTTTGTGC
>JAEDGQ010000044.1 GCA_016297415.1 Treponema sp. | reverse complement strand
AAAAGACAAATAATCTGCTCTTTAAAAGAGCAAAAGCCAGATTTATGAGATTTTTTTCTCAAAAATCTGGCTTTTTTTTTTCAGGCCTTAAAAATTGGAGACCCTTTTTCAGTGGCCTCGTCAAAAGACCGGCGCTCTTTTATTTATCGCTGGAAAGCCACACACCAAGAGCCTTTGCAAAAGCTTCAGGATCAGCCTGGGCCATGCTGCGGAAGTTCTGATTTGCAGAATCAGAAGTTTTAATAAGACCATCATGAGGAACTTCTTTATAAATTCCCCTCATTTCGCCATAACGCTTAAATTCTTCAAGAACAGCCAATTCTCTGTTTACCTGATTAGGGTCAAAAGGGTCGTATGCCCGTTCACCATAAGAACGCACCTGAAGCATAGCCTTACGGATTTTACTTAGTTCTTCAGTACTGAGATTGAGTCTGTCCAGTATAGCATCGCTGGCACTGCTGCCAAGTTCACCCAAAAGAATGGCAATTTTTTCATATCCAGTCATAAAGACCTCCCACCTGAATTAAGTATAAAAAAAATTTAAATTAAAATGAAGATATAAAAAAGAAGGGGGAAGCCTCCCCCTGCGCTCCAAAGTCCTCGCTACGCTGCGGTCTTTTCCGCTACCCCTTCTGCGGGGACACCCCGCAACGCCCCGGAATTTTCAGGGGTTACGGCAGACTTCTTGAAATTTTCCGTTCAGTCAGATTTTCGCTGCATTCAAAAACAAAACCGCTGCCGTCAAGAAAACCGTCAACAAAGGCCTTCAGGAGGTGAACATAATTCACCGGATTACCCCCGGCCTGTTTCCAGAATTCACTGCAGGAATCTTCAGCCCGCCAGCAGATTACATCCCTGTTTTTTTCAGTAACCGTGCATTCATCATTAACACCGTCCAGAACAAAAAAAGACAGAACATCATAGATTTTTTCAGGAGTTACATCATCATTATTTCCGGACTCACAAAGCCACTGGGGCTGATTATTCTTACCAACCTTAAAGACAAAATCAGAAATAAAGGAAAGTGCCTGAGGATTAAATTCAAGAATTTTAGATACAGAAAAAGCAAGACGCTTGTGGGCAACCTGAACATAAAGCGACAGAAACTGCAGAGGGGATTCAGTATCAACAACGGTTTCATAAGGTCCGTCAGAAATAGCACCGCAGTTCATGTCGATATAATCCATAAACTCAGGACCAGCACATTGAACACCATAAGAAACAATTTCGCCGGCAATATCATAAACAAGTTTTATTTTATTGAATAATTTTTTCATTACAGATGATATAATGCTTTCAAAGGAAGAATTATGCAAGATTCAATCGACATAGAACGACTGGAAGATGCCTGGGAACAGGCAAAACGCTTCGAAAACTACACAAGCAACACAGAATTTTATAATTACATAAAATCCCTGAAAGACGCAAAAATCGCCATAGGCGACCCCACTCCCGCCATGCTGGAACAGCTGACCGAAGAACAGGTTTCAAAAGTCCTGGCCATAAGCGAAGTCTGGTACAGACTTGAAAAAGCCGGAGAAGAAGGCAGACTCCCTCCGGGCATAGAGTTGTAATCTAAAGTAAAGCTTCGATTTTATCAAGAATAATCTCGTCAGCCGGCAGCCACTTAACACTTCTAAGGTTCGATTTATTCAGCCAGCAGGAATCTTCCGCCTCCAGAAGCTTAAGCTGTCCGCTGACAACAGAACAGACAATGCAGTGCATAGACAGATGAAACTGAGGATAATCCCATTCAACCACATCCAGCACCTTATGAGCATCAACAACAGTATCCAGCTCTTCTTTAATTTCCCGGACAACACACTGCTGAGGAGATTCCCCTTCTTCCAGCTTCCCCCCAGGAAATTCCCACCAGCCTTTGTAATCCCCATAGCCTCTGGCAGTAGAAAAAACTTCTTTAGTTCCATTGTTGTCCCGGATAATGATTGCGGCGCTTACGGTGATGTGTTTCATATTTAGTCTCCATTTTTTTGGGGGCGTTGCGGGGAACTCCCCGCTGGAAGGGGTAGCGGAAGACGCATTTGCGGCTGGAGCGAGGGGAAGACTTTCCCCGGTTTCGGAGCTATTGTTGCTGACGAAACTCCTCTGTATCAAAAATAATTTTACATTACAACCGTTGCATCATTATCCCGTGTAATGACGATTGTTTTTTCTTCTGCAGGAATCAGCCTCGGAGATGTAATGCGGACTACTTTTTTTGCTGCTGCTTTTGAAGCTTTTACATCTGATGTCAGGTCAAACTTAAAGTCGTTTGTAAGTTCATGAACTGAAAGCAGGTTTTTTATCTGGAGAATTAAGCCAAGTACTGTGCAAATTATAAACACCGCACCTGCCATTCCCATTGTCAAGTTTGCATCTGAAAGCCGGGGAATTGTTCCCAGAATCAGAAAAATCCACATAAATCCTGCCACACTTTTCATTCCTGCCCAGCTCATTATTATCGTAAAAATCAGGATTGCTGAACGGTCTACATTTATAAATGGAATCTGCCATGGTTTTCCACCAACAACTATTGCACAAAGACTTGAAAGAACCCACATATCAAGCACACCCTGAATTATTGTCCAGAAAACATCTGCTGCTGAATCCTTTTTGAAAAATCCGTAGCGGAGAAGATAACTGGCGTAAATCAGGGCTCCCACCAGAGTTGTTGAAAGATTTGGGGTAAGCGTAAAAGTTGTTTCAGAAGTAATGCCCCATTTTTTTTGAATTGTTGACCAGGTAATCATTGAAAGCACAAAAGGAACTGTCATTAAAAGTATGCCAAAAATTGTACCTGTGTCGTTACTGCCCCGCACCGTATCCCAGAACACGCGGATTTTCTGACTTAAAGCTACTTTGTTTTTTGAATTTTTTTCCGGAGTTTTTGCCTGAGATTTTGCAGGTGTTTTTGTCCGGAATTTTGCAGGTGCCTTTGATGCAGGTTTTGAAACTGCTTTTTTTGCTGTAGTCTTTGTTTTTGTTTCTTTCATTTTTACCTTCGCTTAAACTGTTGGGTTTTACGGTTTCTTGAACTCAGGGATTTAAATAAAAAAGACCCGCCAGTTTTTCCAGCAGGTCCAGTGATGCAAAAAATTATTTTCCTTCAATAACGCGGATCAGTTTTCGTTTCTGGTCTTCTGTTAAAAATGCGTGATCCACATAATTTAAGAGGGCATCGAAGTCAACTTTTTTCATTGGCGGCTGTCCCAGAGAAGTTTTTTCTTTTTCGATTCCCAGTACGTTACACATGTTTTCGAGAATTGGTCCGCTTGGAACGGCCTCCCCCTTCATGTAAGATTCCAGAGTTTCTTCACTGATTCCACAGCGTACACTTGTTGCCCATGTTCCCATGCCTGATTTTTCTACACTTTCTCTCAGAACTTCAGAAAATTCTCTGATCATACAGCCTCCTGTAATAATTTCACGCTGAACTCAGCGTCTCCTTTTTTTAAAATTGTAACCCAGAATTTCTGTTTCATCAAAAAAAAACGGGGCTGTCCAATAAGTAATGACTGTAGCGGTCATTGAGCCCTTCGACAAGCTCAGGAACCACCCTTCGACAGGCTCAGGGACCACCTGTCGAAATGACCATTGCACTAAATATGGTGGTTTCGACAAGCTCAACCACCACAAGTTGAACTTTTTGGACATCCCCAGTTACATCTTAAACTTTATGATTATGGAACATAAATTACTTCACGAGGTTTTGAGCCGTTCTGAGGGCCTACGATTCCTCTTTCTTCCATTTCTTCTACAAGGCGGGCTGCACGGTTATAACCGATCTTCAGACGGCGCTGAAGATAACTTGCACTTGCTTTTCCGCTTTGTACTACAATCTGGAGAGCCTGATCATAAAGGGCATCTTCTCCGTCAGAGAAAAGGCCTGGATTTCCGTCACCTTCGTCTTCATCTTCAACGAAGATTTCGTCATCAATATAATCCGGTTCACCGTACTGTTTTACATATTCAACTACTTTTTCAACTTCATCATCGCTTACGAGAGTTCCCTGAATACGAACAGGGAATGGATCTGTTGCGCTGGCATAAAGCATATCGCCCTTACCAAGAAGTTTTTCTGCACCAATCTGGTCAATAATAATATTTGAGTCTGTACGGCTGGCAACCATGAAGGCAATACGGCTTGGGATGTTTGCCTTAATAAGACCTGTAATTACATTTACAGATGGACGCTGTGTTGCAAGTACAAGGTGAATACCTACGGCACGGCTCATAGCTGCAAGACGGGCAACATTAGATTCCAGTTCTTTACCGGTTGTTGCCATAAGGTCTGCAAATTCATCAATGATTACAACAATGTATGGAAGTTTTTCCTGCATAAGCTGGCGTTCTTCAATACGGCGGTTGTAACTTGAAATGTCCCGTACACCCATATTATCAAGCAGGGCATAGCGGCGTTCCATTTCGCACAGACAGTACTGGAGGGACTGAAGTGCTTTCTTTGGCTCTGTAATTACTGGAGTCAGAAGATGTGGAATGTCGTTGTAAAGTTTAAGTTCTACTACTTTCGGATCTACAAGAATCAGCTTAACCTGCTGTGGATTGCGTTTGTAGAGAATCGAAAGAATAAGACTGTTTACACATACAGATTTACCGGCACCAGTTGAACCCGCAATCAAAAGATGTGGAGTTTTTGCCAGGTCAATAATCTGTGGTTCACCACTAATGTCTTTTCCAAGAATTACAGGAATATTCATTTTTTCAAAAGCAGGGTTTTTCTTTTCCATGATTTCGCGGAAACTTACAATTGCTCTGCTTGTGTTTGGAATTTCAATACCAACTGCTCTTTTTCCTGGAATTGGAGAAACAATGCGGACAGAAGTTGCTGCAAGGCGGAGTGCAATGTTGTCCTGAAGTGAACGGATTTTATTTACATTTACACCTGGAGCTGGAAGCACTTCAAACATTGTTACTACAGGTCCTTTACGGATTCCTGTAATTTCAACATCAATATTAAATTCACCGAGAGTCTGTTTAAGGTCCTGTGCCTTGCGTTTTGTATCTTCATCAATTACCCAGTATTCTCCGTTTTCGTAAGTCTGGAGAATTCCTTCTACTGGAATCTTGTAATTTGAAAGACGAAGCTTTGGCTTTTTCTTTTCGATTTTTTCCATATCAACAACTGGTTTTCCCTTGCTGTCTACGGCCATTTTTGAAGAAACTGGTTTTTCATGCTGTGCTTCTGTTTTTGCAGGTGCTTTCTTTTCTTCAGCCACAGCTTCTTCTGAATCCTGAAGGAAAACAGCTTTTTCTGCAAAACTCAATGGTTTGCTTGTTTTCTTAGCCTTAGTTACTTCTTCAAAAGTTGAATCTTCAATTTCAAAAGGAACGGCAGGGCCAAAGGGCATTCCGTTAGAATCAACAACAGGATCAGCCATGGGATCAAATTCCCATTCGTCGTGAACTGTAGGATCTTCGTCCAGTTCTTTTGCTACACCTTTTTCAAGTTCAGATTCGTTAAAAAGGTTGTCAAAATCATCATCAAAAGCTTCTGTTTTGCTTTCTACCGGATTTTCTGCAGCGTCATTGTCCATCTGGGCAAAAATTGAAGAAATATTATTGTTTCTTTTTTCAACAAAGCTGTTCAGATCGTTTTCGCCTTCATCATTATCATATTCTGAAGAAAAAGAAACATCACCAAAAATAACGTCATCATCAGCACCGGCAATTTCATCAAGAGTTTCTTTTTTTACTTTTTCAGCTTCATAAACAGGTTCTGCGATTTCAGCTTCATCGTCCTGTCCCAGACCTTCAATGATTTTTTCATCACCTAAATCAGGAATTTCAAAATCATCAAAATCAGATTCCCCTGAAGAATTCAAACTGCTGGAACCGTTTTCTGTTTCTTCTTCCATTTCTGAAGGAAAATCAAAGTCATCAAAAGGACTTGTTTCTACAGGGCTTTCTCCTGGAATATGGCAATCTTCTTCAACATAATTTGATTCTTCTTCCCCGGCTTCTACAGTATCTGCTGTTTGTTCTTCATAAACCGACTGATCAAAACTGATTTCGTTTTCTGCCGGCAGATCCAGAGTAATATCATCAAAAGAATCGTCTTCGTCAGGCACATTTTCTTCACCTGTCAGAGGAAGAGGAGCTTTTTCTTCAAAATCAGAATATGTAGAATCAAAATTTTCTGCACTTTCAGCTCTTGTTTCATCAGCGGCAGAATCGTCAGCCTTGTCAGAATTTTCATCAATTTCTTCAGCAGCGTCACTTACAGCAATTTCATCCACATCAGCTTCATCACCAGCGGAACTTACAGATATTTCATTCACATCAGTTTCTTCGTCTGCTTCATTTTCAACAACAGCAGTTCCTGGAACTTCAGCTTCTGTTTTTTCTTCATCAAAAATATGGGCAAAAGGATTATCTTCCCCTGCCATTTCAATTTCAGGTTTTTCGTTTTCTACGGCACTTTCATCTACAGAGTTTGGTTCCAAAGCACCATTTTCTGTTTCGTCTTTTTCACCTGCTTCCTGCATTTCTGCAATCTGTCTACGGTGTTCCGCCATTTTTTCACGAAGCACTTTAAGGTCATTTTTGTGCTGCTTAAAAAGTAAACTGTCTTTTTCTACGGCTTTTTCATAGTCAATATCTTCTGCAGATTTTTCAGCCAGAGCATTTGTTCTCTCTTCAATTTCAGCAAAAGGATTTTCTGCTTCAACAGTTTCACTTACTTTTTTTTCCGAAACTTCAGCCGCAGCCTTAGAACCTTTTTCTGTTTCTTTGATTACAACTGCAGTTTCTTCCTCTTCATCTTTCTTTCCTTCAACAGCATCACCAATCATTGAAAGAACCAGATATTCAACAGCAACAATAAGACCGCCAGTCAAAAGAGCAGCAAAGATTTTTACAGCAAGAATGTCACCTGAATTATTTTCAGTCATCATGTGGCAAATGTGTTCAACTGCATCAAGCGTAAAGAATGGAATAATTGAACCAAGCAGCATTACTCCGTTACGAACACGCCACTTCGAAGTAAAACATTCAAATGCAGCAGTAAGCAGGAACAGCGGAATCAAAATTGAACAGAAACCATATACTCCTGTAAAAGTTTTTCCAATCCTATATACAAAAAGTCCTTCAGCGGGATTTTCGCCTGCAAAGTCAAAGGCAACAGCCAGCAGACATAGGGCAAAAAAAACTGCCAGTCCATACAAAATACTACCGGCAACAGCTGAAATCTTCACGCTTTTATTCATCAATAAACTCCATTTCAGAAATTTAACTTAATTCTACTTTAAGATTATCGGAGTTTAAAAATTGAAGTTTAGAAAGAATTTTTGGAGCAAGCGCCTTAACTCACCGGCTGTCCGGGGTTCGCTAACGCTCATGGTCCTCGCTGCGCTCCGGTCCACGCAAGCGCCCCTACCATCCGGGCTAAGCCCCATCAAAAAAAAATGCACCAAAACCCAAATTTCCCCATATTTTTAGCCACTACTAAAAACAAAGAAGCATGGGAGATACCTTGTTTTTATGCCGTGGCCGGGACCCCCACGGGCGCCGTGCAAAATAAAACTCTCCCTTCTTTTCTCCCCTCTTCCAAAACCCTGAAAAAAAAGACATTATATTTCTTGAACCTTTCTCTTTTTTTCGCCGGCGCTGGGACCCGCACGGGCGCCGGCGAAAAAAAGAACCCAGTAAACAAAACATGAATAAATATAAATGTCATTTTTGCACCACCTGCAATGGCACCGGCTGCATAGACCAGATGCCAGGAATGGGTGGCGTAAACCGCAATGTAAATTTTCGCCTCAACTGTGACGGCTGGGAAGTATGCCGAAAAGAGAATCCTCTTTCTTTCATTAACTTTCTGGAGCGCCCTGTAAAAGAACGCATTCCAAAAATCGGTGTTGCCCCCATCACAGGTGCAATAGAAAACATCGGCTGGTCTGAAGAAAAAGACTGGTACATTCAGTTTTTTAAAGCCTGTACAGACTGCGGACTTCAAATATGTGCAGGTGACGGAACACCTGACGAAAAACTTATATTCGGAATCGAAGCCGTAAAAAATCTGCAGAAAACTATTCCAGAAACAAAGGCTACTTTTTTTATAAAACCATTTCAAAACGAAAAACTTCTGGAACACATAAATCAGGCTCTGCCCTTTGCAAGTCACATAGGCATCGACATAGATTCTTACAATATTTCCACAATGCAGAATCTGGTTACCCTGGAAAAAAAATCAGCAGAAGACCTTCTGTATTTTAAGGATTATGTAAACAGCAGAAAAATTCCTTTTGTCATTAAAGGAGTTTTTACAAAAGAAGACATAGAACTTATCAAAAAAGTTAAGCCTGATGTAGCCTATATTTCAAATCATGGAGGTCGTGTAGAAACATCATGCGGCTCAACTGCAGAATTCCTCCAGAACTTCGCAGATGAACTTCACGAATACAGCAAAGAAGTTTGGGTTGACGGCGGAATCCGTACACCTCTGGACATTTCCACAGCCATGGCCTTCGGTGCAGACAGAGTACTGATCGGGCGACCTTTTATCAGCGCTTATTGCAAAGGTGGTGCAGATCTTCTGTGCAAAAAAGTTCTTGAACTGAGTCTTCTGAACTATTCAAAATAAAAACCCAGTGTGTTTGAAACATAAAATACGTCGTGTCAAGGCACGCTAACGCTTAAAGCCTTGACTTCGCCGTTTTGAGGGGTTGTACTACCCCCTCAATCAAAAAAAATCCCGCCTCAAATGAGACGGGTTTATTTTTTAGAACTTAGCCTTGCGAAGACGAACTTCTTCAATATTTTCAGAGAAGAGTTCGCGGAGATCGTTAAGACCAAGGGCCATAAGAGCCATACGGTCAATACCGATACCCCATGCAAGAACAGGACAATCAAGTCCCATTGCCTTTGTTACTTCTGGACGGAAGATACCAGAACCACCAAGTTCGAACCATCCTAAAACAGGGTGTTTAATATGAACTTCGATTGAAGGTTCTGTAAACGGGAAGTAACCAGGAACATATTTAACTTCTTCAGCACCGGCAACTTCTTTAGCAAACATTTCAAGCATACCGAGAAGGTTACGCAGATTTGCATCTTCACCTACGATAATACCTTCAGTCTGATAGAAGTCAGAAAGGTGTGTAGCATCTACTTTGTCGTAGCGGAAACAGCGGGCAATACCGAAGTATTTACCTGGGTTTTCAGCTTTGTGAAGCTGGTGTGCAGAAAGAACTGTACCTTGAGAACGAAGAACAAGACGACGAGTAAATTCGTGGTCAAATTCATAGTTCCATCCCCGGGAACCAGTGTTTCCCCCATCTTTATGAGCAGCAGCAACATTAGACAGCCAGGGTTCTTCAATTGCTTTTGCATGTGTTGGATTCTTAATACGGTATACATCGTGAATATCACGAGCAGCGTGGAACTGTGGCATAAACAGAGCATCACCGTTCCAGAATTCAGTTTCAACAAGCGGACCATCATATTCCTGGAAACCAAGAGAAGCCAGCTTATCTTTTACATGTTCCAGGAACTGAACATAAGGGTTTGTTCGTCCAGGAATAATACGAGCAGGTGGAATTGCAATGTTGTATCCCCGGAATGTACCTTTTTTCCATTCACCAGATTCAAGCATTTTTGGAGTAAGTTCACCGATTTCGTTTCCTGTAATGCCTGCTTTTTTAAGAGCTTCTACAACTTCTTTAACCTGTGGATCAAGCTTGTAGATTACAGTTTCTCGTTCAATGATTTTAAATGCAGAGTCAGCAGCACCGCGTTTTTTTGCAAAGTTTGCAATTGCAGCCTGTTCATCAGCAGAAAGATCTTTGTTATTAAGCTGACCATTTTCAGCTTTTGCAGCTTTTTCGAGAAGAGCTTTTGCAACAGTAATGCGTGGAGGAAGAGCAGCACCTGTGTATTCAGCTTTCTTTTCAGCATTCATTTTAAGAACACCGTCTTTAGAAAGTGGACCAAATGCTGAACCTACATCCTTCTGTTCAAGTCCTGTTCCGGCAGCAATTTCTGGAAGAGTCTTTGCACCGTTAGATTTAACAAATTCTACAATGCGGTCTTCCGGAGTTCCCTTGGAAGCATATTCCCGGCCAAGGTCTGTAATTTCGTAGAAAGTGTGTGGTGTGCGGCTTGCAACACTAAGAAGATTTTTTCCACCCAGCCAGCTGAAAGCCTGGTTAGCATGACCTTCTTTATAATCAAGTTCTTTCTGAAGTTTTTCAGAGCTAAGCTCATCTTTTTCTGTGTATTTAAGAAGAACTTTAATTTCAAGAGGGTGAAGATTTTTGATGATGTTCTGAATATCCATTTTTAATTCCATTTAAGCTGCTTTTTGCGGCAACCTTTTATAAAAAATTTGAGCCAGTCTCCGGCAGGAAACCAGCTCATAACTTAGTTTAAGTTTTTAGTTTTCTATCTTGCCAGTTTTACATAAGAGAAATAACGAGCCCATGTAAAGCCTGTTTTTTCATCCTTGTAGTATTTAATAGAATCACGTGTCAAATATTTATAGCTGTAGTAACCGTTCTGTTCCTGGAAATCTTTAAGAACAGCTATTGCAGTGTTCATTGCTTCGCCCTGATCAAAGGCTACTGCATGACATGTATAGTACAAACGAAGTTTATCTGTACCAGGCCAGTATTCAAGTTCAACTTTTGCTGTTTTGTTTGTTACATGCTGATTTTCTGGAACGATAATGAGCGACTGCTGATCAAGTTCTTTTGCAAATCCTTCTTCTCCAAAAGGCTGTGCAAATGTTACACCTGTAAGACAGAATAAAACAGCTGCCACAGTAAATAACTTTTTCATAAAAGTCCTCCAAAAAATTAGAACATTTTATATTCCAATATTCTATCTGTTTCCATAAAAAAATCAAGCGTAACCCTGTACCGGCCGGCCTCCACTCCAATTACAGGAGGTTTGCACAGAATAAGTCTTCCCGAAATTTCCCGGGGCTTGTTCTTGATCCGGTCTCTCCAGTATTCCCGGACTGCATTTTTCATGGCTTCAGCACAGGCTTCTTGAATTCCTTCAAATCCTTTTTCAAGAGCCCCGTAACCCAAACCTCTCACACGGGGATTAGTTACACTCTGCCAGCTTAAGAAAAGATTCTGATTAAACTCGGAACGGTCAAACTCAACACGGCAATACAGTCTGTCATCCTTAAAAGCTGGATTTACATATCTGATTTTTTTAAGTTCACCTTCTGTAAGTTCCTGAACAGGAGTGAATTCAATATATTCAGCAACTCCGCGGGCTTTATCATAAGGTGTATAGACCAGCTGCCATCCGTAAAGCATTCCCTGAACAAAAAAAGGTGCTGTTTTTTTAAGTCTGCTTACAGGAAGAGAAAAAGGATCAGTATCATCAGCATTAACTTCACTGTCTGGAATTACTCCCTTGTCCCAGTTAACGCCAGGATATGCTTCCCTTTCTGCCCACAGCAAAAACTGAATTTTATCATTCTGTCTGGCACTTTGAGCTGTAATTGATGTTATAGAAAAAATCTGAAATATTGCTGCAAAAATCAGCGGTAAGCGTCTTTCCATATTTTTGCAGGGTTAATACCCATTCTTATTACAAAATACATCCAGGCAAAAGCAAATCCTGCCAGGTGAACTGTATGTGCAATTCCACTTCTGAAACCTGTTACTTCACTGATAATTTCAATGATTGCATAAGCAAGAACAAGAATCGGTGCCGGAACAGGAATAATACCCCAGATCCAGATTTTATTTCGTGGAAAAATTACTGCATATGCCAGAAGCATGGAATAAACTGCACCGCTGGCTCCCATAAGATAGACTCCAAAAAGTCCTGTCAAAAAGTAAAAGCACAATGAAAAAAGGCCACCAAGAATTCCGCAGACAAAATACATAAGGAGAAATTCTTTTGTTCCAAGAGCCCTTTCAACAGAAAGTCCAAAGAAAAAGAGAGCAATCATATTAAAGAGAATGTGCTGAAAATTTCCATGAACAAACATGTAAGTAAAAGGTTCCCAGTACATTCCATAACCCAGTACATTACGAACATTCAAAGAAAGATAAAACATTATTTCCGGGAAAATTTTCTCCAGAAGATAAATTGCAACATTAATGAGGATTATGGCAAAAGTTGCTTTCTTGAATGTGTAGTTAAAAGGTCTTCTAATTATTGATGCCATTGTTATTCCGGTAGTGTTATTTCAGAAATCAGCTGCTGGTCAGCAAAAGTTACTCTGTTTCTTCCGTTGCGTTTAGAAACATACAAAGCCTGGTCTGCCTGATTTACAAGCTGCTTAGGCGAAGTAACTGGGTTTGTGTCAGGATTGAATTCTGTAACACCGATTGAAATTGTAACTTTTACATGCTGGTTTTCATAACAGAAATCATACTGTTCTACTTTACTTCGTATTCTGTCAGCTACAGTCATAGCATCGTCTTTATTTGTACCGTCGAGAAGAACTGTAAACTCTTCACCACCATAGCGGCTTGCCAGATCCCTTGAGCGGATACTTGAACGAATGATTTTAGCAACAGTCTGCAGAACATAGTCACCGCAGGCATGGCCGTAAACATCGTTAAAGCGCTTAAAAAAGTCGATGTCGAACATTACAACAGAGAATGGTGTATTTTGAACAAGTGCTGCATCCAGCTTGTCTGTAAGTACATTGAAAAAGAAATACTTCAGCTTCAGGTGTGTCATCATATCTGTAGAAGAACGTTCCAGAAGAGAAGCATTATAAATAGCGATGGCGGCAAGACTGGCAATATTTAAAATCAGTTCCTTTTCGTATGAACTGAAGCCTGTTTCATCAGGCATTGCAATCCGTTCACCAAGAACGAGAATTCCGTTAAGGTGATTTTTCTGTACAAGAGGAACAATCAGGGAAGGACGAAGGGATGCAATTGCTTCAATGTTTCCATCTGCAGGTACAAGCTGCTTCAATTCTTCCAGAGTAAAAACTTTGCCGCTGTTTGTAATCGCTGTTATGAGAGAATTATTTACAGGAATCTTGTAGCTTACATTTGAATCAAGTTCCAGACCGTTATAGTTTCTGTCCAGGACAAATTCATCAGAATCCAGAGCATCAAGAACAAAAACCCCGGCACCAAGAACACGGAACTGTCCCATACAAGTATAGAGAACCGATTCTATAAGCTGAGAAAATTCAATTGTTGAACACAGAGATCTGGATATTTCCAGAAGCTGTTTAAGATCGTAAATCTTTTTTTCATACTGGCTGACAATTTCGTCATACTCAGGACTAAGACCCAGACCAATTGGTTCCTGACTCATTTTCTTTCAATCTCCCCGATAATTGCATAATTCTTCATAATTTCAAGGAAAACACGCCAGTTATCAAACTGCTGTTCCAGCTGCGAAGCATTATCTCTGTTTCTTGTAGAATTCATCAGAACCTTAAGATTAGAAATAACGCCCGGCTTAGTTTTCTTTGAATCAATCAGAAGTTCATTAATCTGTTTATATAAATCAAAGAAATTCGAACAAACTTCCTGTACAAGTCTGTGGGCTTCTTCGTTTACATTATCGACTGTAGAAACAAGTTTTTTTACAAAATCTGCATTTTTATGACTATCAGAAATATAGCCTTCAATGATGGCTTTGTCATTTTTTTCGCCATGGTCAAAGGATTTTTCAAATTCTTCAAGTCTTTCAGGAATTTCAAGACAGGCATAAACAATGGCTGAAAAATCACTTTTATAAGAAGGTGAATTGAAAAAGCCTTCAATAATTACATCATTCAGGAATGCACGAATCCGCGGATTAAAATATTCAGCAACGAATGTTTTTATAATCTGCAGAGGAGTAATCCATGTATAAGCAGTAGAACAGTTCTGACGAATCTGTACATTAGCTTCCTGACAGTATCCTCGAAGTTCACTTAAAGGACGGCCTTCAAAAAGTATTTTAAGTTCAGAAGAAATTCTTGAATCCTTAATTTCGTTCTTGATTCGTTCTTCATCCTGAAGGAATTTTTCCTGCAAATATTCTGCAAACTTCTGTCTTGAGTTTGCCTTGTAAGAAGCTGTCTGAGGTACAAAATCAGGTTCTTTTTTAGCTACACAAATCAGTTTTTTAAGAACTTCAGGTGTAAGGTATCTGGAAAAAATTGTATTTATCTTTTTCAGATAACCGGCGTATCTTTCTGCATCATTTTCTGTAACAGTAGAACCTTTCTGCAGATGAACCAGAGCTGTAACCGCACGGATAAGGGAAGAATTTACCTTGAAGTTATAAGAAATAAAATACAGATCCTGAAAATTTGAAGCCATGCTTTCGGGAACACAGCATACAAATATTGGTTCATAGCCCGGATTAAAACCGGAATATTCAGGATCAAAATGGTGAATTACATCCAGATACTTAAAACGACAGATGTCTGTCAGCTGCTGAATCTGTGTAATTACTTCATCAATCTTAATAAAATCAGGATTGTTTAATTCGTGAATAAGAAATTCCAGCGTATGGCGCTGATTTTCAAGAGCTTTGTTTACAGGAAGATTTGAATTGATAACATCTTCTTTTCTGTTTTCATAAGAAAGATTTTCCAGCTTTTCCTGACTTGTACCTGTAAAACCTGTCAAAAGCAGCTGGTTGCAGAAAAAATTGTGACGCTTTACATCATCACTGCTGATTGTTTCTGAAAGAAGATCATCAATAGGTTTTGTGTTTTCATAAAGAATACGAATCAGTTCAGCAAAATTAGGCTGAAGCATGCCTGATTTAAAAATGTTGGGCTGAATATTTTTAAGCTCAGAATCAATTTTATGAAGAGCCTGCTTTTTTTTTACCTCTGGAGAGGAGCTCATAAATATAGATTCAAAAACGTCCGTAAAGAACTGAAAAATGCCCATAAAATTATTTTAGATTTAAAAGTCAGTTGTTTCAAGTTAAAGCTGCAGGGCAAACGCATTATAACCGATTTTATATTGAAAATGGCGCAAAGGAGTGA
>JAEDGQ010000043.1 GCA_016297415.1 Treponema sp. | reverse complement strand
TAGCGGTCATTGAGCCCTTCGACAGGCTCAGGAACCACCCTTCGACAGGCTCAGGGACCACCTGTCGAAATGACCATTGCACTAAATATGGTGGTTTCGACAAGCTCAACCACCGCAAGTTGAACTTTTGGGACAGCCCCGAGTTTTAAAGGAACAAAAATGATTGAACCTGGAAAATTGGATCATCTGGAGCCGGGGCAGAAAAGAAGAAAAATTGCCCTGACATTCGGTGCTCTTGAACGGGATATTGATGGCATTCCTGAAAAAGGAAATGAATATGATTACAAATCAATTACCAGACCGGATTATATAAAAAGACTTATTGAAATAATTTTAAAAGATCCTGAAATGTCAGACCAGGCCCGTGCTCAGCTGGAAGGTGTGTTGAAGGAAACTCCTTTCAACGAAAAAAGAGCCTGTAACCTTGCCCGGAATATTATGCTGGCTTTAATCGGAACATTTCCTGCAGAATGGGATCTTATTATTGCACCACATGCAGCACCTGTTGATGAAAACGGAATTGTAAAGCAGAGGAATTTTTTTAAGGATGTTTATGTTTATGCAGAAGACATCCGCTCTCCATTTAATCTTGGTTCAATTTTTAGAAGTGCAGAAGCAATGGGAGCAGAAAAAGTTTTTGTTAGTCCAATGTGTGTTCCTCCTGAACATCCAAAAGCTATAAGAAGCGGCATGGGTTGTATTGAAACTCTTGGCTGGGAAAAAATGAATCTTGAAGAACTTGAAGCTTTTGCCGGGTCGAAACAGATTCCCATTTTTGTTCTTGAAACAGGCGGAACACCCATTAATGAATTTCAATTTCCTGATAAAGGAATCTGCATTATCGGCTCAGAAGAACTTGGAGTCAGTCCAGAGGCTCTTGATAAAGCAAAATACGGCAGGGTAACAATTCCAATGAAAGGACTAAAAGCAAGCCTTAATGTGGGTGTTGCCTGGGGAATCCTTATGGAAAAGTGGATGGAAGAGCTGGAAAAAAAATCTGAATAAAAAACATACTTTAAATATAGAAAAGGCCTTACTTTTGAAAACCACAGACTGCAGTTTTCAAAGCAGGGCCTTTTTTTTCAACTTTATGAGGCAGATTAAATTTCAATAATAAGGGCGTCAGATTTTTTGTCCCGGTTCAGCTTGTCCGGTCGGGCAGGCATTTTTGTTTCTAACAAATCACCGTTGGAAGGATGTACATTTGTAGTATCAACGGCAAGTACAAGGCCAAGCTGACTGCAACAGTAATATCCTGATTTTTTAATGTCAGGTAAGCGGATAAAATCGCTGGCAACACGAAGCAGAAGAGAGTCATTTTTTTTCTGTTTTATTCCTTTCTCGTCGGATCTGCTTGAAAGCACATAACTTAAAACTGCTCTTTCTTTTGAAAGATTGGATTTTTCAGAAAGCTTAAGAAGTGCAGAAGGTGCATCTTCTGTGTCAAAAGCAAAATTACACCATTTGCCGTTTGGATTTGAAGTAGTGCGGCCTTCCATTGGACACATATGAGAATGAGGACAAGGACTTACAGGCATAAAGCCTCTGCGTATAAAAGCATCACGCATAAGGCTTACAAGTCTGGCTGATTTAGGATCCCCCGGTTCAATGAGCAGAACAGTCTGAGAACCTTCTTTTGACAGGTATGACTCAATGTCACCAGTGTATTTTTTTGCCTGATAGTCAGGCGGCATCTCGTTTGTCTGTGCCAGTTCATTAAAAACATTGGCGCTTGTAACAAGAGCTGCTTTTTCTTTTATACCTGTTCCTACAGAACCTTTAACACGAACGATTTTCCATGGTTCCTGGTTTTCTTTCAGAGTTCTGGCAGCAACAGAGAGATAAATTTCTTCTCCGGCTGCCAGGGCAGTCTGAGAAAGGTCCATACAGTAAAATGTAAGTTTTTTATCCCTAAGTTCAGGACGGGAAAGCCAGAGAGCTACAGGAACTGTCAGTGGACCGGACCCCAGATCAAGACAAACATCACCGTCTTTCAGGTCAAAGGCATTTTCCGGAAGATTTGAAAACAGTTTAGTAAGGCGGACAAGATTCCACCACATAAAATAACTTATATATGCAGAAATAAGGCTTGCATCGTTCATATAGCCGACTCTTCTGCTTGAGCGGTCGTCTGTAAGCTGATGACTTAACTTTTTAATCTGACCAGGCAGGAGTGTCTGCTGTTTGCCGCTCATATTTCTAGTCTGAGCAACAATCTGATCAAAAGAATTTAAAATCTGAAGGGAATCTTCAGGAAGATTTACAGAAGAAAACATTGGAGTACAGTGTGCAGAAACTGAGTTCTTTTTTTTAAAAGCAGGTGATTTTTTGTGGGAAAAAGTTTTTGCTTTTGAAGCAGGTTTTGCCTTAGATTTTTCATCTTTTCGGCGGGCTTTTTCTTCTTCTCGGGCCTGAAATTTAGCTTTGTTTTCAGCCTTATGCTGACGGCGTCCTGCAGCTTTGTCATACCATGCAGTTTCTTTTTCGTTACCCATAAAATCCCCCGGAAAAAAATTATTCAGTTTATCTGTATTTTCTGACTGTCATATAAAGCTGACTTAGTTCTGAACGAAGCTGCCTGATGGCATCAAGTGTTTCTGCCTTCTGATCGTAAGTAGCAGTTTCCCGAAGAATTTCATCTCTGGCACCTTCAATAGTAAACTTCCGTTCATTAATCAGGTACTTAAGACGAAGAATCAGGTCAATATCTCTTTCCGAGTAGATTCGTCTTCCACCAAGATCTTTGCGTGGTGCAAAGCCGGGAATAACTTCTTCCCAGTAACGGAGAATGTGAGATTTAATACCTGTCAGTTCTTCAGCTTCGCCAATAGAATAAGTCACTTAGTTATCCTCAGCCGATTTATCCTGAAGACGCTGAACCCACTGTTTACGGCTTGCTTTCATCATCAGCTGAACAGGAATAGAGTCAAATCCCAGATCTTCACGGATGCGGTTTTTAAGATATGTAACATAACTTTCCGGTACATTGTCAGGACTTGTAGCAAAAATTCTGAATACAACAGGATTTGTGCTGGTCTGAGTCATATAACGGATTTTGAAGTGAATTGCTTTTGTTGCTGGAGGCGGATAACGGAACAGCCAGTCCTCCAGGGCTTTATTCAGAGCCGATGTATCAACCTTAGTTGTAAGCTGTTTGTACATTTTGATAGTAGTTTCCATCAATTCCTTAATACCGTCTCCATTAAGGGCTGACAGACGGAGAATGGGAGCAAACTGCATCTGACCAAACATGTACTGAATATAATCAACAGTATCTTTGTAAACTTTTTTGCTCTGATCTTTTAAGTCCCACTTGTTCAGTACAAAAATAATTCCCCGGCCCCGTTCGTAAGCCAGTGAACAGATTTTTTTGTCCTGATCAGCCAGCCCCTGTTCTGCATCAATCATAAGAAATACAATGTCGCATTCGTCCAGAGTTTTAATGGCGCGGTTTACAGAATAATATTCAACATTTTCTTTTACCTTTGCACGGCGGCGGATTCCTGCAGTATCAAGAACTTCAAACTTCCGCTTTCCCCATGTAAAGCTTCCTTCAACAACATCACGGGTTGTACCGGCATAATCAGATACGATAGAGTTCTGAGTGCGGGTAAGTCTGTTAGAAAGAGTTGATTTACCAGTGTTTGGTTTACCCATAATGGCAATTTTAATAACCGGTTCTTCAACACCTTCTTCAACTTTAGAAAAGTCCAGTCTTGAAGTAATAGCCTTTGCAAGTTCAGTAATGTGATCGCCGTGATCAGCAGAAATAAACAGCAGCTCCTTAAAACCATACTGCAGGTAGTTCCAGCTTATATCCTGACCGAAACCGCCTTCGCATTTATTTACGGCAACAATAACTTTGTCCCACATAGGGCGGAGAATACGGATAAATTCTTCATCTTCCCCTGTGATTTTTCCAGCTTCAAGAATAAGAAGAACCAGGTCAGCCTTTTTAATGATTGAAAGAGATTTTTCAACTACAAGTTCATCCATCTCGGCTTCGCGGCTTCCAATGTCCCTGTCCAGCTTAAATCCGCCTGTATCAACAAGACGCACAGGTTTTCCGTCAATAAAAGCTGTAGATTCAACAGGATCTCTTGTAACACCAGGAGTAGGGTCAACGATTGCAAGACGACGGCGCATAAAGCGGTTAAACAGAGTTGATTTACCAACATTAGGGCGTCCTGCAATAGCAACCATAGGACAGTTTATATAAGATTTTTCTTTGAAAAATGTAAGTTCTTCAGTGGCGTTTTCGTCTTTCTGACCAAATTCATCTCCGTTTTCAGGCATTTCACCTTCGCCGGCATCGTCAGTTTCAGCTGCTGTGTCCTGAACTTCAGTTTCTGGAGTGTGGCCGTATTCAAGAAATTCGTTTTCTTTTTTTACGGGCTTTGGTTTAGAAAAGTCTGGTTTTGATTTTTTAGTTTTAGCCATGACCTTATTTTAGAGGATTTTTTATTTTTTTGATAGTATGGGGGCCACCTGCCGCAGACGGCAGGCCGGGTGTTCCGCAGCTCGGTAACCCTCGGCCTCCTCAGTCGCTTTGCTCCCTGCGGTGGCTGCTGGCGCACTGCTCCATACCCTGGCCCTTTGCTTGGTCGTTTTACAGAAGATTCAAAGATTTTGAAGAGATTGCTCTCAGTTCTTCAATAGTAAAGTGACTCAAGAGTTCTTTTACAACACCAATCTGTTTTGGACTCATACTCAAAGTGCGTACACCCATACCGCTTAAAACAAGAACGGAATCAGTACGGCTTGCCATTTCACCGCAGACAGAAAGACCGATTTGAGCCTTTTCTGCTTCCTTAATTGTATGGTGGATAAGACGCAGAACTGCCAGATGGAATTCGTTGTAAAGGGAGGAAACATCAGCATTTTCTCTGTCTACACCGATTGTGTATTGAGTTAAGTCGTTTGTACCGATAGAGAAGAAAGCGGACTGTTTTGCCAGACAGTCTGCAATCATAGCTGCTGCGGCAGTTTCAACCATAATTCCGATTGGAACATCATTTTTGAATACTTTTCCTTCCTGTGTAAGTTCGTCTTTAGCTTTCTGTGCAATATCAAGGGCTGCTTTTACCTGATCAGTGCTTGTAATAAGGGGTAGCATGATTTTCAGCTCACCGAAAACAGCAGCACGGAATAAAGCACGGAACTGAGTTTTAAGCTGCAGCGGATTTGCAAGACTTAAACGGATTGCACGGCGTCCCATAAGAGGATTTTTTTCTTCTTTAGTCTGAATTTCAGGGGAGTTAATAAGCTTGTCACCACCTGCATCAAGAGTACGGATTGTAACAGGCTTACCCTGCATAGTTTCAAGAACGGTTTTATAGGCCTTAAACTGGGCTTCTTCGTTAAAAAGATTTGAACGGTCTCCGCTGGATTGGCTCATAAAGAGGAACTCTGTACGGAAAAGTCCGATGCCGTCGGCACCTTCTTCCATGGCAAGTTTTGCATCTTCCACAGTACCAATGTTGGCCATAAGCAGAAATCGTACACCGTCTTTTGTGGTACATGGCAGGGTCCGGTATTTTTCCAGAGCGGCCCGGCGTTCTTTTTCCTGATTGATCTTTTTCTGGAAATCTTCAAGAGCCAGCTTGTCAGGGTTAGAAATAACTTCGCCGTTGTTACCGTCAACAACAACAGTCTGCCCGTTTTCAATCTGGGAAGTAATGCTGTCCAGGGCAAATACGGCAGGAATACCAAAGTTGCGGGCAAGAATACCCACATGGCTTGAAACACCACCTTCTGTAAGGGCAAGACCTGCAATCTTGCGTTTAGAAAGTACAATAGTGTCGCTTGGGTTCATCTGAGTGGCAACAATAACGCTGCCGTCAGGAACAGTTTCAATGTTAAAAGGATGGTAGTCCAGAAGATCGTCCAGAACTTTACCGAAGATGTCGCAGATGTCCTGGGCACGTTCAGCCAGGTAGCCGTTACCGCTGGAACGGAGCTGGTTAGCGTATTTTTCAGTCTGGCGATCCAGAACAAATTCAATGTTAAGGCTGTGAGTTTCAAAAGATTTTTTAAGCTCTTTAATGAATTCAGGATCGTTCAGCATTAAGAAGTAAGTTTCATAAAGCTGATGCTGAATTTTGTCTTCTTTGGATTCTTCCATTTTAACTGCAATGTCAGCAGTTACATTTGCAAGGGATTTTTCAAGGCGCGTCCATTGTTCAGCATGGTCGCTTTCTGAAATTTTATTGCGTGGAATAATGCGCTTAACAGTTTCCGGAACTACAAAGGCTTTGCCAATACCTATACCTGAAGATGCAGATGTACCAAGGAATACGTTCATACTCTTCTATTTTAACTTTGAGGAGGGAGAAGTGTCAAATTCAGGAAGCAGGTTACAGGTCACTTATCTTTTTTTTGTACGTATTTGAAAAATGACAGGATTTAATAGGTTCAATTTCGAGTTTCTCTCGTGGCAAGGATAGTAGGGGCACCAAAGGTGGCCACTGGACTGAGCGAAGCGAGGGAAGCGGCTGGAGCGATAGCGGAACCCCGGATAGCCTGTTTTTTGCGAAGCAAAAAGCCACCCTAAAAAAAATTCAAAACTCGACATTTGTCCTAATATTTTTATTTGTTTATAAAACCACGTTGTTCTGTAAAAGGAGCTGGATTTTAAAACTTGATGTTTCAACCCCTGCAAATAAGGCAAATTATAAAACATATAATTTAAAAGGAAAAAAACTCCGGGTTTCCGGTGGCTTTATTGATACAGGCGGACCTGGCTGGAAAGTTTGTACAGAAGTACCCTGGAATAATTGAAACCAACTTTTTATTTCTGTATAATCTTTTGTATTCTAATTTTTAAGGAAACCTAAATGGCAGAAAAAGATTTATGTCCTTGTGGCTCAGGGAAAGCTTACGGCGAATGCTGTGAACCTATCATTAAGGGAAAGACTCCAGCTCCTACAGCTGAAAGCCTTATGCGTGCACGCTACACATCTTATGTAAAACACGAAATTGACTTTATCATCTCTTCTTGTGAAGAAGGCGAAAAAATTGCTGAAATTGACCGTCAGGCTACTGAACAGTGGTCAAAAGAATCTACATGGCACGGTCTTAAGATTATTGCTACTCAGAAAGGTACTGAAAAAGACGACGAAGGTCTTGTAGAATTTGAAGCTACATACACTGACAAAAAAGGCATCCGTGACATTCACCACGAAAATGCTTACTTCAAGAAAATTGACGGCAACTGGATGTACGAAGTTGGCGATGTAAAGCCAATGACAGTAGTAAGAGAAGGTGCTAAAGTAGGCCGCAACGACCCATGTCCTTGTGGTTCAGGAAAAAAATTTAAGAAATGCTGTGGCCGTTAGGACACAGGTTTTAATGTAAAAAAAGGTCTGGCACTTCTTTTTGAAGTGCACCCCAATTATTGGACACTTTAACCAGGCTGATTTTAAGGACTGATTCCTAAATTGAAAAGGGGTTAGTCCTTTTAATTTAACCTTAATTCCCTTTTCTGGCATTCTCTGTCGGATTCCTTTTTCTTTCAAACGCCTCTGATAACCATACATCTGGTACTGCCACCCCTGACTGGGGCGCTTATTTGTCAAGTAATAGTCAAAAAGCAAAATTATAGTTTTCTTGTGAATTTAGAAAAAATTACAGTCCCTCAGAATACTATTTTTGTTTTATGCGATAATCGATGGAAAAGTTTAGACAGTCTTTACAAAGGCTCTATCCCTTGTGAAAATGTTTTAGGAAAAGTCTTGTATGTTTCTGATATGGATAATCCGTTTAAGAAAATAAGAGTATTGTCGAATAATTAAAAAATCAAATCTTAAACGTTCGAGCTCTACAGCGGGTCAAGCCCGCTGTTTTTTTATAGACAAAACTAGACGAACCGTGGTATAATAATCCCACAAGGAGAATTAGATGCCACGAATTGTTCCAATAAGGGATTTGAAAAATACAACAGCAATTTCAACTCTCTGCCATGAAGATGAAGAACCTATTTTTGTCACAAAAAATGGTTATGGTGACATGGTACTTATGAGTATGGAAACATATGAAAAAAGCCTTTTTCTTTCTAATGTATACGGAAAACTTGAAGAAGCAAAAGATGATATGAGAAACGGCAGATATTCTTCCGTTGAAGATGCAATTTCCAGAATCAGAGAAAAACATGGCTTATAATGTTCGAATCATGGAAAAAGCAGAAGAAGATTTGTCGGAAATTGTAGATTACATTTCAGATACGCTAAAAAATCAAAAAGCTGCAGATAATCTTCTTGTAGATTTTCTGCATGAAAAAGAAAATATTGCTGAAAATCCGTACATGGATCCTCTGAGTAATAATTCTGTATTGCAGAATGAAGGATATCATCGTTTTCTTTTCTACAAGAATGTTGTTGCATTATACTTGATTGATGATGTAGAAAAAGTAGTTTCAATAATGCGTATCTTCTATGCAAAAAGAGATTATGCTAATTTGATATAAAAATCCCATAACTAGAAGTTCAAAGCCGACATGCAGTCAAGCCGGTTTGCGGTTTAACTCATTGTTATGGTATGAATTAATTTCATATTTCAGAGCATTTTATAATATAGAATCGAATTAAAAAAAGATAATAAAATTGATGGAAACAAAAGAAGTGGAATATTGTACACTATTGCAAGTCAAGTCCGCTGTTTTAAATTTATAATTGACAATTAGAATATACAATGTATATACTTTAAGTGTTGGAGGTGCATTATGCAGGCAGTAGTTCAGAAATGGGGCAACAGCCTCGGTTTTAGGATTCCTTCTCTTTGGGCAAAAGATAACAACGTAAAAAACGGAAGCAAAATCGAAGTAATCGCTGAAAAAGGGAAAATAGTAATTCTTCCGCAGAAAAAGACTCTTGATGACATGCTGGCTATGGTTACTCCAGAAAATCTTCATTCGGAAATATCAACTGGCAGTTCGGTAGGTAATGAAGAATGGTAGCATCAAATTATACTCCAGAAAAAGGCGATTTAGTTTGGCTTGACTTTGACCCGCAGACTGGACACGAACAAAAAGGTCGTCGTCCTGCAATTTGCATCTCTCAGAAAAAATACAATCAGAAAATCGGTCTTGCTTTATTCTGCCCTATCACAAGCCATATAAAAGGTTATCCTTTTGAAATTGTATTGGAAAACCATTCTATCAACGGCTGTATTTTAAGTGACCAGATAAAAAATCTTGATTATAGACAAATAAACTGTGATTTTATAGAAAAAGCGACTGAAGAAGAAATTGATTCTGTTGTAGATAATATAAAATTACTGATTGAATAGAAAATCACATAGCAAGAAGTTCAAAGCCGACAAACTGGTCAAGCCGGCTTGCGGTTTAACTCATTGTAACATCTGTAACCCATTTTTTATTAGATTTTGTTGTACTGAAATCTCGCTGCAAAAGATTAGGAGCCACTTTGCCTGTCTGCCCCCTCCCTCCCCAGAGCAATTGGAACTTTTGTGCTAATTCAATAAAATAACTCCGAAGAAACTCAAAAAAAAGCCGCAGCAATACCCTGTGTCTTTTTTTATAATTATATGCCTTTTTTAATCCGGCGTAGCGGGGTTCTCCGCGGGAGCAGGATTAAAAAAGAACACAGAAAAAGGAAAAAACTATGATACAGATTATTACAGGCTTTCATGCAATAGAAGAAAAAGTTCGCCGTGCCGAAGACAGCGGAAAAATTGAAGGTCTTACAATTCAGCTGGCAAAGAGCGGTCCACGCATTAAAAAGATTCTTGAAATTGCAAAAAAGGCAGGTATTCCTGTTGTAAACTGTGATATGAAAAGTCTGGACAATCTGGTAAAAAGTCTTCCTGAAGTTGCCAGAGATCATCGGGGAATCGTAATGACAGCAGAAGGGGCTTCTGAAAGAGCCGAAAACCACATTGATTTTGATCAGTGGATTTTACAGGCAAAGGCCGACCAAAGCGGTGCTAAATGCACAGTAATTGTTCTTGACAGCGTAACTGACCCTCACAACGTTGGTGCCATTATCCGTTCCTGCGACCAGTTTGGCGCTGCCCTTGTTGTAATGCCAAGCCGCCACAGTGCAAAGGATTTTGCAGACAACGAAATTATTGCCAGAGCCAGTGCCGGTTCCAGCGCTTATGTAAATGTGGCTGTTGTTACAAATCTTGTACGTGCAGTTCAGCAGCTTAAGGATGCAGGGTTCTGGGTTTACGGGGCAGATGCCGGCGGCGAAAGCGTTCAGAAAATTGATTTTCCTGCAAAAACTGCTGTTGTAATGGGAAGTGAAGGAACTGGTATTGCCCGTCTTCTTGAAGAGCAGTGCGACTCAATCGTAAGTATTCCAACCTGTGGAAAAATCGACAGCCTTAACGTAAGCGTTGCTGCCGGAGTTCTTCTCTACGAAATCCACAGACAGTATCTTATGCGTTAGGGGATAGCTGCGTGCAGGCACGCTACGAGTATTTCTTTGCTCGCCAGGCTCCCATTTTTGCTTTGCGTTAGGGGATAGGAGTACCGCGGAGCGTCCCGTAGGGATGGAGCGCTTTTGCGCGGAAGTACGGATAGCCCGACGGCGTAAGCCGGAACGCCCTTGTATTTTATAAAACACAAAAAAATGATATGCTTAGTTTATGGGATTAGAGTTTTTATTCGGCAATAAACAGGCAGAAGAAGGGCTGACAAAAGTTTACAAACGGGAAGTCATAGTTGAATATGTAAACTTTCTGGTGGCCGGAAACGTACCGTTCAGTCTAGCACTGATCGATATTGATAATTTTAAATATGTAAACGACACATACGGTCATATAGCTGGAGATAAAGTTCTTAAGGAAGTTGCTGACCGTATAAAACAGGCAGTGGGAGATAAAGGAACAACAGGCCGTTTTGGCGGCGATGAATTTATTGTTGTTTTTCCAGACCTTGTGGCCTATGACGAAATATGGAAAAAATGCCGTGATATTATGACTGTAATGAACGGCTGTGAGATTCACCAGTTTTCAGGGCTTTATGTAACTGTAACAATCGGACTTGCACGATTTCCGGAAAACGAAAAATCCTACGAAGGCCTTCTTGATACTGCTGACAAAGCACTTTACCGGGGCAAAACAAAGGGCCGTAACTGTTTTATCATTTATCTTCCTGAAAAACACGGAAACATTGAACTCAAAACTGAAAAAGACAAAAGCCTCAGTTCAATGTACCTGCATTCCATGGTTTTCCGGCTTCTTACAAAAAATCCTGCGGCTGAAGAGGGAATCCGGAATCTTTTTAATTTTTTAAGTTCATATTTTATGATTGACAGGCTGTGTATTCAGAAAGGCGAAAAAATTCTGTTCGAAAAAACTCATTCTCTTTCAAAATGCTCCGAATACAGTCCTATTGATATAAAAAAAATAAAGAATAATATGAGTATTTCAAACGAAATCTTCTATTTTAACTTTATTGATTCACTTACAAGTTCCAGTCAGATGCAGCTGGCAGAACAGTATACAATGCAGATGGTAAGGGCTGGTTTTTGCTGCGAAATTGCAGATCCTGAAGAAAAAGAAATCATTATGCTCAGGGCAGAATCTACTGCAAATCGGGTCTGGCAGTACGGCGAAATGGACATTTATATTACGGTGGCAAAAGTAATTGAAATGCTTCTTGCTGAAGGTAAAGTTAAGCTTTAGGGCGTTCCGGCACCTGGGGTGCCGTCGGGTGCTGCGGGGGTCCGCTGCCGCTCCCTTGCTTCGCAACGGCTTCGCCGCCCCTCCGCCCCCTAACGCAAAAAACGGCTTCCAGATAAAGATCCGGAGGCCGTTTTTTATATCTGATTCCGGGTTTTATTTAAGCATATCTTTTACCATTGCAACGATTTTTTCGTCTTTTGCATCACGGAAGAAATATTCCTGGAATTTTTCACCTGCGTAAGCGCCTTTTACAAGGTCTTTGTCCAGTGAAGGAATGATTTCTGTCAGTGGCTTAAAAGCTGCTGCGCGTACACCATCGAGGATTTTTTTGTTTGTCTGTTCTGGAACAGCCCGTTCACGAGGGTAACCCTGGCCGCTTGGTTCGCAGAAAAGTTTTTCAAAAATGTATTCAAGGTTAAGGTCGCCGCCCCATCCAAAGCCAAGGGCAAATGGAATTGAGATTGCGTTGCCGTCGTTAATCTGTGCAAATGTGTAAGCGTCCAGAGGAGTTGCAACATGACCGCAGATTACGCCCGGGAAAGAGTTGAGGGCAAGCATTGCACCTTCACCAGTACCACAACCAGTAATTACATAGTCGCAGGCACCAGAGTTTAAGAGAGTAGCAGCAAGAATACCATTCTGTACGTATGTGAGTGATGGAGATTCTGCTGAGTACATACCGTAGTTAACTACTTCAAATCCATGTGCGTCAGCAACTTTTTTAAGTGCGTTAAAAATAACTGCATTTTTGGCAGCCTGAGAATTTTCGTTAATAAGAGCGATTTTCATTATTAGACTCCTGTATTTAATTGAAACAGTCTGACTGTTTTTATAAGAATGAGTTTATCAGAAAAGAAGATTTTTTTGTAGTAGACGGTAGAAAGTCCGGGCGTTGCGGGGCGGCGTTTGAGCTCCGCAGAGAGGGTAGAGCGCAACGAAGTGCGGTCGCAGGGAGAGACTTCTCCCTCCTGTGTTTTTATTGTCTTTAATTGTATAAAAATCTTATTCTCGATAAAATAATTACCTGAAAATAATGAGGTTTCGGATTGCATGCCGGAATCATCATATAGAGGACAAAATGGAAAATTCAAAGAGAACAGTAACTTGCGGTGAGCTTACTAAAGCTGATGTTGGCAGGAAAGTTGTATTGAACGGCTGGGTTAGCCGCACTCGTGACCTTGGTGGTCTCGTATTTATTCGTCTCCGTGACCGTTATGGTATTACTCAGGTTATGGTTGGAGACAAAGCTTCTGAAGAAGTTAAAAAAATCGCTTCATCATTAAAATCTGAATACTGTATCGCTGTTGAAGGTGTTGTTGCTGCCCGTGCAGAAAAAGACATTAACAAAGATATGGCTACCGGCGAAATTGAAGTTGAAGCTTCTGATATTGAAATCTTTACAACTTCTCAGGATCTTCCATTCTCTATTGAAGAAGTTCGTCAGAAGGACGGAAGTCTTGTTATTGCTAACGAAGACCTTCGCCTTAAATACCGTTACCTTGACCTGCGCCGTGATCCTATGCAGAAAAACATTATCCTCCGCTCTCAGGTAACTTTTGCTACTCGTGAATACCTTACTTCTAAAGGCTTCCTTGAAATTGAAACTCCAACTTTCATCAAGTCTACTCCAGAAGGTGCCCGGGACTACCTGGTTCCAAGCCGTGTTCATCCTGGAAAATTCTATTCACTTCCACAGTCTCCACAGCTTTACAAACAGCTTTTAATGGTTTCTGGTTTTGACAAGTACTTCCAGATTGCCCGCTGTTACCGTGATGAAGATGCCCGTGGTGACCGTCAGCCTGAATTTACTCAGATTGATATGGAACTTTCTTTCACAAACCGGGAAGAAGTTCTTTCTACAACTGAAGGTCTTATGCAGTACATCTTTAAAAAGACTATGAACTATGACCTTCCTGCAAAATTTGACCGCATTACATGGGAAGACGCTTTTGACTTGTACGGAAGCGACAAACCGGATCTTCGTTTTGACATGAAGATGCAGGATGCTGCATTTATGGCTGACCTGGCTGACTTTAACGCATTTAAGGCAGGCTCTGCAAACTCCGGTCGTGACATTCAGAGACACAAGCGTTCTGGTCTTAAGGCTCTTGTTGTTAAAAATGTGGCAGACAAATACTCACGCAAAAATATTGAAGCCCTTGAAGCCGTTGCAAAAATCAACCACGCAAAAGGTCTTGCATGGATGAAGGTTGATGCTGAAGGAAAATTTGAAGGGGGAATTTCTAAGTTCTATGCCGGAAAAGAAGCTGAAATCTGTTCAAAGCTAGGGGCCGAAAAGAATGACCTTCTTCTCTTTGTAAGTGACGAAAAATGGCAGACAGCCTGCGTTGCTCTCGGTGCTGTACGCAAACAGCTTGGTAAAGACCTTAACCTTTACAATCCGAATGATGAATTCCACTTTGCATGGATTATCGACTTCCCATACTTTGCATTTAACGAAGAAACAAATGCCTGGGAAACTGAACACCACATGTTCACTCTTCCACAGAAACAGTACTGGGATATTCTTGAATCAGACCCTGGCGCTGTAAAAGGTGACCTTTATGACCTGGTTCTTAACGGATACGAACTTGCTTCTGGTTCTATGCGTATTAACAATCCTGAACTCCAGCAGAGAATCTTTAAAATCGTTGGTTACTCAAACGAACGGGCACAGAAAGCCTTCGGATTCCTTGTTGAAGCATTCAAATTCGGTGCACCTCCACACGGTGGTATCGCTCCTGGACTTGACCGCCTGATCATGCTTATGCGTCACGAAGAATCAATCCACGAAGTAATTGCCTTCCCAAAAAACAATATGGCAGCATCTCCAATGGATGAGTGTCCTAGTTTCGTAGATGAACAGCAGTTAAAGGACCTCCACATTACTTGCTACGATGTTGAAAAGGAATAGACGGCATTCAGCGAGCCAATGGATTGCAGGTGTATATTGAAAATAGACACCTGCAAAACGGCTGAGTCAAGGCTTTAAGCGAAGCGTGCCTTGACCAGACGTATGAATGCCCAAGTTATGTTGATGACAGTCAGCTTGATGAACTCCACATCAAGTGTATTGAGAAGGAGTAAGTGACACCAAGTTTATGTCCTGACTT
Organism: Treponema sp.; assembly: GCA_016297415.1. GTDB lineage: Bacteria > Spirochaetota > Spirochaetia > Treponematales > Treponemataceae > Treponema_D. The sequence continues at coordinate 212 of JAEDGQ010000043.1, read as the reverse complement.
TGCAGATGATAAACGGGGGTATGATTTAGCAGAAACCCGTTTGTATCTGCAGTTGAAGCTTTATTATAAAACCCGGTACTGGAAAATACTGGTATGCCACAGCCCGCTGGGCTGGTGGTTGAGAAGAAATTTATTCAAAAATTTGATATTCTAAAAATATATTTTGTCATGTTTATACTCGTATGGAGGTATTTGTATGGACAAAAAGAAAA
>JAEDGQ010000042.1 GCA_016297415.1 Treponema sp. | reverse complement strand
CACGACTGGAAGCCATTTTTAGCAGGGAATATATTATAATGCGTTTGCCCTAAAGCCCCGGAGCCTTTATGAAAAATATTCTCCAAGGACTTTCCGTATGTCCCGAATCGTTAAAGGCTGATTTTGGGTTTCAAAAGTGAATATAAGATTCTTCCCTGGAAACCAGCCGTTTTTCTGATAAAGTGCAAGACGACCCATAGCATTAACTGCATACTCAGGCTGGTCGCACATTCCCAGGTGTTCCCAGATTATTTCCTGCCGGCTTTGAAGCTTAAGACAGTAAAAGTCCGGATGCAGAATCTGGCCTTCTGTCATTTCTACTGGAAACTCGTACCGGAATGGAATGCCTTGTCTTATAAGTTCATTTGCAATCAATACCTCCGATTTTGAGCGGACCTGCTGTCCATTGACCGTAAAATGTTCCGTATAACTGCCGTTAAAGTCTTTATGAACATAAGGTACTTTTAGCCAGATGTCCGCGTACCTGCAGTCCGGCAAAGTTACAGGCGACACCAGATTTTGCCTTTGACTTGAAAGTGAATCATACACTTCTGTGAGGCACGGCGGCTGGCGGGAGATTTGCTTTTTTAGCCATTTTATGTGTTTCCTTAAAAGCGAAGCAATTTTTTTGTCATATTCTTTTTGGGCCAGCCGCCGTGCCTGGAGAATATCTTTTCTGGGGATGTAAGTGTAAGTAAAAGAGACTCCGTCTGATTTGTTTCTGAATCGAAGATAATACTGTGGTGAACCATGGCACTTTATGATGTGCAGACCTCCTGGAGGTGCTTTTTCGAGATAAGTCTGCTTGTATTTAAGAAGATTCTCCAGTTGAGCAAGTCTGCCAGCCAGATTATCCTGAGGTTGTGGTGGTAAAAGTTCCAGTTTTTTATTCATGTGACTCCTTATCTGTTTTATTTACATCCCCGGCGGGCATTTTTGGGGGCAAAGGGGATGTAATTAAAAAATCAGTTTTTTAAAATTTACATCCCTGCAGGTTAAAAAAACGCCGCCGGGGATGTCACCGGAAATTGATGCCTGGATTTTCAGAGTTTATCTGTATTGTTGTTACATCCTCAGGTGCCGGAATTTGCACAAAGGGGATGTAATTATTTACAGAGTAAACAGAGAGCCTGAAAAAAAAAGCGCAAAACTTCCGGAAAACTACATCCCCTAAGCCCCGTTTCGCCCCCCCGGGGATGTAAATTTTTCTAAAATGCGGCTTTTCACTATTGTTATTTGCATCGATATGAAAAAAATGCCCAAAAATGCAGTTTTGTACCCGCTGAAAAAATAAAACATTTTATAAAAAAGAGGCTTAGCCCGGATTGGAGCACCGCCGGAGGCGTTTCAGGCAGACGGAGGGAAGGCCGGCTGCCTGAAATGGAGCGAAAGCGGAAGTGCGGAAAGCCGGTGAGATAAGGTCCTCGCTCCTTATTTAAATTTATCTTTTTTTGTGGTAACTTAATGTATTATGAAAATTTACAAACTTGGTGAAGATGTTATTCGTCAGAAATGTGCTCCTGTTGAGCCTTCTGAAATCAATGACGAAATGCGCAGTCTTTTTGCGGAAATGTTTGAAACTATGGACGAAGCTGACGGGGTGGGGCTTGCTGCTCCTCAGGTCGGAATTTCAAAGCGGTTTTTTGTTTTAACGGCTGATGATGGTGTTCGCCGTGTTTTTGTTAATCCTCAGATTGTTGCTACTAGCAATGAACTTTGTGATTACGAAGAAGGATGTCTTTCTCTTCCTGGATTCAACGAAAGTATTCGTCGTCCTGCAAAAGTTACCTGTTCTGCTTTAAATGAATTTGGAAAACCTTTTACAGTAGAAGCTGATGGTCTTCTTGCCCGTATTATTCAGCACGAAAATGATCATCTTGATGGTGTTGTTTTCATTGATCACGGAAATCCTGAATTTGCGGCTAAAGTTACTGATAAGATGGCTAAACGCCTTGAAAGAGCGGCAAAAAGGGAAGCTGACAAGGCCCGCAAAGCTGCTTCTATTGCGGCTAAAATTGCTGCCAAAATGGCTAAAAAGGCTGATAAATAATGAAGATTCTTTACGCTGGCTCTCCTCTGGCTTCGGCTGTGGTTCTTAAAAAGCTTATTGACGCGTCGGCTTCTGTTGAAGGGCTGGAAATTGCAGGTGTTTTGACTAATCCTCCGTCTGCAAAGGGCCGCCGTTCTGATCTGATTCCTACTGAAGTTGCGTCGGTGGCTTCTGCCGCAGGGATTCCTGTTTTTGAGTTTGATCATCTTATGGCAGAAGCGAGGGAAGCTGTGGCGCCTCTTGGCTGTGATCTTCTTGTTTCTTTTGATTATGGCCGGATTTTCGGACCTAAGTTTCTGGGAATGTTTCCTCTGGGTGGTATTAATCTCCATCCGTCAGCTTTGCCTGCTTACAGAGGCTGTACTCCTGTTCCTGCTGCAATCTTAAACGGTGAAAGCCGTCTTGGAGTTTCTGTGCAGAAACTGGCCTTAAAAACTGATGAAGGTGATATTCTTGCACAGGAATTTATTGATCTTGATGGATGCGAAACTACTTTAAGCCTTATGGATGGAGATGCTGTTCTGTCTTCTGACGGGCTGAGTGGTTCCAGTGCTGTTTCTGAAACGGGAAGCAGACTTCTGATTGAAGTTCTTAAAAAAGCCTGTGCAGAAGGTAAACTTGAAGGAGAGGCTCAGAAAGGAGAATCCAGCTATACTCCCTTCTTAAAAAAAGAAGACGGAATTATTGACTGGAGCCGTACTGCTACAGAAATAGACAGACAGATTCGTGCTTATACTCCGTGGCCTTTGTGTTCTGCAGAGTTTAACGGTGGAAGGGTTCTGATTCTTAAAGCCCGGGTTTCTGATGAAAAAACTGACCTGGAGTGTGGAACTGTTCTTCCTTACAGGAAAGCTGTTGGAATTGAAATTGCCTGCGGTCAGGGAACTGTGCTTGTTGTTTCTGAACTTCAGCTTCAGGGCAAAAAAGCTATGGATTATAAATCATTTTTGAACGGTGCTCGAAACTTTATCGGCGCTGTGTTACGATAAACTGCAATTCATTATTCAGGAAAAAACAATGGATACAAAAAAAATTAAAAGTAAGCTTAAAGAACTGGGATTAAAAATCTGGGAAAAGATTAAAAATTTCAACATTCAGGATTGCCGCGTAAGTTTTGAAAACGGTATGAAGGGACTGGAAGCAAATGGAAAATATCTCTATGTGCTGATTGGTTCTGCCGTTGTACTTATGGGACTTGTTTGTCTTTTAGTATTCTTTGTTACTGTTCAGGGACACGAAAAAGTTCTCGTTCCACAGGTTGAAGGAAAAGAACTGCCACAGGCTCTTATTGAGATGCAGATTAAGGAACTTTATCCAAAAGTTCAGCTCAAACATGATCAGCAGCCTGCAGGAACAATTCTTAATCAGTCGCCTGATGCAGGTGCCATTGTTAAGGCCGGAGCCCGCGTAACCCTTACTGTTAGTCTTGGTAACCTTGTAAAAGAAGTTGGAAACTACATCGGACAGAATTATGATGCAGTTAAAATTGATCTTGCAACAATGGTAACAGGAGACCGCAGAGGTTCTGTTATTCAGCTGGCAGATCCTGTTTATAAAGCAGATCTTTCTGAAGCAGGCACAATTCTTGAACAGTTTCCTGCTCCTGGTACAAAAATTGACGGTAATGTAAAAGTACAGCTTGTTGTAAGCCGTGGTCCAAGTTTTGATAAAACCAGAGTTCCTCGTATTATTGGAAAAAATATCCAGGAAGTACTGGGAATTATGGCTTCTTCAAAGATTGTTTTTGATTTTACAGCTTCTATTCTTCCTGATTCACGCAATAAGGATGTAGATGCTGTTGTTCTTAATCAGGAAACTTTTGATACAGAATTTGTGCCTAATTATCAGCGTGTTTCTGTTGAACTTGGTCTTCCTGTAAAATCGCCGGATGACAATGTTTATGGAATTTTCCAGACAAAACTCAACGAATATCCATACCCTGTAGCAATGACTGTTGAATGCATTGAAAAGAACGGTCAGCGTTATCAGATTGTTGCCCTTAATCATACAGGCGGCAATTTTACAGTTCCATACGCTGTTCCAGCCGGAAGTGAACTTATTCTCCGGGTTTCTGGAAAAGAAATGAAACGTATTAGTGTAAATAAATAGAATTAAGGAATTAGAATATGTCCAGACCTTTAGTTTGTCTCTGTGTTACAGGAAAGACTCTTGCAGAAGATGTTTCTATTGTAGAAAAATACAAGAATTATATTGATATTGTTGAACTTCGTGTTGACTTTCTTGAACAGGATGAACGCCTTAAAATCCGGGATTTTCCTTCGATGGTTGATGTGCCTGTAATTCTGACAATCCGCCGCAAAATTGATGGCGGTCAGTATGTTGAAGGTGAATCAAGCCGTACAATGCTTTTTGCAAGAGGACTGGCTTTTGCAGATGATGATCCTAAAAAGAATTTTGCTTATGTAGACTTTGAAGAAGATTATCACATTCCAAGTCTTGAAGACGCTGCACAGGCTTTTGGTACAAAAATTATCCGTTCATATCACAATATGGAAAATCCTGTTGAAGACATTGTTGCCAAATTTGACAGTCTTCGTAAAACAGGTTACGAAATTCCAAAAATCGCTTTTATGCCACATACTCTTCAGGATGTAACAAAAGTGTTCCAGCTTGCAGAACAGTGGAAAGACAGCGAACAGATTCTCTGTGCTATGGGACCTCTCGGACTTCCAACCCGTATTCTTTCAGAAAGACTTCATTCTTATCTTTCTTACACAAGCCCGGCAGAACTTCTTGGAAATCTTCTTGAAATCGGACATACAGATCCATTCACTCTGGACAGCGTTTATCATTTCCGTTCAATTGACAAAGACACAAAAATCTTCGGAATTACAGGTTACCCTTTAAAGGTAACTTCAAGTCCGGAACTTCATAACACAGCATTTTCTCAGAACAAGATGAATGCAGTTTATATTCCATTCAAATCAGAATCCATTGACGATGCCATGGAATTTGCAAAAGTTCTTGATGTAAAAGGTTTCTCCGTAACAATTCCTCACAAAGAAGCTGTTATTCCTCTTCTCAAAAACATTGATAAAAAAGCAGATGCAATCGGTGCCTGCAATACTGTAATTCGGGATGGTAACAGCTGGAAAGGTTACAACACTGATGCAATCGGTTTTGAAAAAGCACTTCTGGAATTTTCGGGGCTTAAAAATCTTAAAGGAAAGAAAGTTGCAATTATTGGTGCCGGTGGTGCAAGCCGCGCAATTGCATACGAAATTAAAGCTCTCGGTGCAAAGGCCTGTGTATTTAACAGAACTCTGGCAAAGGCCCGCCTGATTGCTGAAAAATATGGTTTTGAATATGCAACTCTGGGGCCAGAAAGTCTGGAAAAACTCAGAAAGTATTCTGATATTATTGTTCAGACAACATCAAAAGGCATGGGTTCTACAGAACAGTCTAATCAGGACAATGATCCGATCTGGTTCTATGACTTTACTGGAAATGAATTGATTTACGATATTGTTTACTCACCGGAAGTAACACCAGTAATGGCCCGTGCAGACGCTTCGGGATGTAGTGTCTGCAACGGATTGAGCATGCTCCGTTATCAGGGCGATGCTCAGTTTGAACTGTTCAGTCAGCTTGTTTAATTACTGATAAAGATATTCTCCATCAAAGATATAAACTGTGTCACTGAAAGAGCTGATATAGCGGTAATTCTCGCTTTCAAAGGTGTCATAGTAATCTCTGTATCCGTCATATTTTGGATAGATTACTGTAACACGAAGCTTGTAATAACCAGAAGTAAGTGAAAAGTTTATATCTGAATCTGTATGTAAAGCTGTGTATCTCCAGCATTCATTCCAGCAGTATGAGTTTTCTTCCTGATATTCAACTTTGCTGATGTAAGCAGAGCGGTCTTTGTCCCTGTTTTCAATTGAAACAGTTCCGTCTTCTGTAACAATAATACAGCTTGAAAGCATAAATGCAGCCATAAGCATAAAAACTAAACTATAAATCTTTTTCATAACGAATCTCCTGTATCTGAGCTTGTAATTAAATAATGACACGAAGGGAAATTACATACCTTAAAACACAGTAAGAGAAAAATAAGAAAAGACTAAGAGGACAAATGTCGAGTTTTAAGTTTTTATTCTTTGGGTGGCTTTTCGCTTCGCAAAAAACAGGCTTTTCAGGGTTCCGCTATCGCTTCATTCCTTCGCTCCGCTTCGGAACTGGCTTTGCCAGCCCTTACAATCCTTGCCACGGTTTGTAAATCAAATACACGAAATTGAACCTAAGAAAAAAAACAAAAAAATCCCGGAATTACCAGACCGTCATTTTTCCAGAAAATCCCGCTCCCTTAAGCCCCACAACCGCCGCAAGGGGTCAGAGGCACAAAAAACACAGGCGGAGCGGGGGTTCTGGAGGCCTGCACATTTTGAGCGTTCGCCTCCAGGAATTCTACCCCCAAAGCGAATCGGTGCAGGAATCCAGGTTCCCCGGGGGAGCCTTTACAGAAAATAAATCCCGGAATTACCAGCCTGTCATTTTCTGGAAAATCCCGCTCCCTTAAGCCCGACAACCGCCGCAAGGGGTCAGAGGCACAAAAAACACAGGCGGAGCGGGGGTTCTGGAAACCTGCACATTTTGAGCGTTCACCTTCAGGAATTCTACCCTAAAAGCGAATCGGTGCAGGAATCCAGGTTCCCCGCGTGAGCCTTTACAGAAAATAAATCCCGGAATTACCAGCCCGTCATTTTTCCAGAAAATCCCGCTCCTTTAAGTCCGACAACCGCCGCAAGGGGGCAAAGGCAAAAAAAACACAGGCGGAGCGGGGGTTCTGGAGGCCTGCACATTTTGAGCGTTCGCCTCCAGGAATTCTACCCCCAAAGCGAATCGGTGCAGGAATCCAGGTTCCCCGCGTGAGCCTGTGTTTTTTCTTCTCCAATAAACTATTTAAGGAGTTTGTCGAGGCGGATATCGTTTTGCCTCCAGTTTTTGTCTACCTTAACCTGCAGATCCAGGTCAATCTTGTAATCAAAAAGTTTTCTCAGCTGTTTAATTGATTCAACACGGATTGTTTTAATCATCTGGGCACCTTTTCCGATTACGATACCTTTCTGACTTTCTTTTTCAACACACAAAAAGGCACGGCACCACATTTTTGTAGGTGAACGCATTTCCATATCTGCAATCTGAACATAAACGCAGTGAGGAATTTCCTGATCCAGACGATTAATAGCCTGTTCACGAATAACTTCCGCAATTCTAAAATCAACTTCCTGATCAGTATAAAATTCCTCAGGGTAAAGGTGAGGAGCAACAGGTGCCAGTTCATAAAGAGCCTTAAGAACTTCATTAATACCCTTGTCTTCCTTTGCAGAAGCATCAAGAATGGCAGCCTGATTTAAGTCAGGAAGCTGCTGTTTAAGAAAACTTCGCACATGGCCAGGGTTACTGCTTTTTTCATCTATTTTATTTACGGCCACAACAGTCTTTTTTTCGTGTCCTTTAATGAGGGCAGTAATAAGTTTTTCTTCATCACCGCAAGCACGGGTAGAGTCCACTACATAAAGAATTGCATCAGCGTTTGCCAGCTGATCTGCAACAATGTTTCTCATGCGGAGGTTCATTTTTTTATCAGATTCGTGATATCCCGGTGTATCTACAAAAACAAGCTGACCCAGAGAAGTGTTTACAATTCCTTTGATTGCGTTTCTGGTTGTCTGAGGAATGGCACTTACAATGCTAATCATTTCGCCTGAAGCAGTATTCAAAAAAGTGGATTTTCCGGCAGAAGGGCGGCCAATAATAGTTACAAGTGCAGTTTTGTCGCCAACAGGTGGCAGTTCGTTTTCAATTTCAGTATTTTCAATCATATTTTTATTTTATCCGATTTTTTTAATTTTGGACTAGCAGACATTTATCGCGACGGGCTTTCCGCCATTCCGCTTTCGCTCCATTCTTCCGTTCCGGTGTCAGGACACCTCCACTCCAGAACGGCTTCGCCGTGGCTCCAATCCGGTCAGGTTATAATAAAAAGGAGAAGCCTCTTTCCCGCGTAACAGAAAAATATATTTAAATCCCTTTCTCAGTATGATAAAATCAATACATGGACTTTTTAAGAATTCTGCCTGGAAAGCCTGTTGATGAGGGGGCTGTAGTTACTGACGGTGGCGTTAATTTCTGTGTTTTCAGCCGTAATGCCACTGCTGTTTTTCTTGAACTTTTTAAAAAGGCAGATGATGCAGCACCTTATAAAACTGTAAAACTTACACCGGAATTAAACCGCACCGGAGATTTGTGGCATGTATTTGTTGCAGGCTTAAACCCCGGAGCCTTGTACCTTTACCGGATTGAAGGCCCTTTTGAAGTTGAAAAAGGCCATCGTTTTGACGGAACAAAATTCCTTTACGATCCAAAAGCCCGGGCCCTTACAGACGGCTCTCTTTTTAAAAACATGATGCCGGGAGCTGTCTGTCCTCTTAATAAAATGCCAAAGTGTGTGGTAATTGACAATGCTTCCTACGAATGGAACGGCGACAAGCCGTTGAATCTGCCTTTAAATGAATCAATCATTTATGAACTTCATGTAAAAGGCTTTACAGCTTCACCTTCCTCCGGTTCAAAATTTTCCGGAACATATCGTGGTTTAATAGAAAAAATTCCTTATCTCAAAGAGCTTGGAATTACTGCCGTTGAGCTTCTTCCTGTTCAGGAATTTGATGAATTTGAAAATACAAATGTAAATCCAAAAACCGGCAAACGAATGATAAATTACTGGGGCTACAGTACAGTAGCTTTCTTTGCTCCCAAATGCGGATATTCCAGCGACAAAAAGCCTGGTGCCTGTGTAAACGAATTTAAAGACATGGTAAAGGCTTTTCACCATGCCGGAATTGAAGTAATTCTTGATGTAGTATTCAACCATACAGCAGAAGGAAACGAACACGGTGTTGCCCTAAACTTCCGTGGCTTTGAAAATTCAGTTTATTACCAGCTTGTAAACGACCATAAAGAATACTATGTAAACTTTTCCGGCTGCGGTAATACTGTAAACTGTAATCATCCTGTTGTAAGTGATTACATAATTCAGTGTCTCAGGTACTGGGTCAGCGAAATGCATGTAGACGGCTTCCGTTTTGACCTGGCCAGTGTACTCTGCCGTGATGAGCACGGATTCTTAAACAGCGAAATTTCCCTTCCAAGAAGAATCAGCGAAGATCCTGTTCTCCGCAACGTAAAAATTATTGCAGAGCCCTGGGACTGCGGCGGAGCATATCAGGCAGGTTCTTTTCCCGGCGGCCGCTGGTGTGAATGGAACGACCGCTTCAGAGACGGAATCCGCAAATTTATCCGTGGCGATGAATCTCTGGCAACAGATGCTGCAACCCGTATTTCAGGTTCCAGCGACCTTTACTCAGGAAGCGGCCGTAAGCCTTATCATTCAATCAATTACATCTGCTCTCACGATGGTTTCACTCTTAACGATCTTGTTTCATATAACGGAAAGCACAATGAGCAGAACGGGGAAGAAAACCGGGACGGTACAGACAACAATTTAAGCTGGAACTGCGGTTTTGAAGGTCCCGCAACAAATCCAAAAATCGAAAAAACCCGTCTTCGACAGATAAAAAACTTCTTCAATGCACTGCTTCTTTCACAGGGAACACCAATGTTTGTGGCCGGGGACGAAGTTCAGCGAACACAGAACGGAAATAACAATCCTTACTGTCAGGATAACGAAATTACACACTTCAACTGGAATGATGTAAAAAATCACTTTGATCTTCTCGAATATGTAAAGACACTTATCAGCCTGAGAAAAACCCACAGAGTTTTCCAGCGCACAGACTTTTTTGACGGCCAGAAATCAGCCAGCGACATAAGTCCTGCAGACATCAGCTGGTTCAACTTTGACGGTCTTAATCCTGACTGGAGCAAAATGAACAGGTTCCTGGCCTTCAGACTGGGAGGAGGAGCCGGTAACAGTTTTGTTGAAGAAGACAACGATTTTTATGTTGCCTTTAACCCTGATATTCACGACATAACAATAACAATTCCACCGGCAACAATCGGAAAAAAATGGTACAGAGTTGCAGACACTTCAATTGAAGGAAGTCAGTGTATCTGTCAGCCTGGCAGCGAAGAAAGCCTTAACAGTCAGGAAAAATATGTTATTTTAGCCGGTTCTTCCATTGTATTAATGAGCAAATAGGCCTTTTTGTATTAAAATGGAAGCCTGTAAAAACAAATAACTGGTAAACGGGTAGACAATGTTTTTCTGACCCTGTGAACCAGAGAGCATTAAAACTTTTTTTAGGAGGCGTAATAAAAATTACATCCATGTAATTTTTATTACTCAAGATAGAAAATGCGTTGCATTCACATCTTGGATTCAGCACCTCCATGTGCTGCCGCTAAGGCGGTATTTTATATAAGGAGGCGTGATAAAAATTACATCCATGTAATTTTTATCACACAAGATTGCAAATGCGTTGCATTCACAATCTTGGATTCAGCACCTCCATGTGCTGCCGCTAACGCGGTGTTTTATAAAGGAGTTATATATGAAATTTGACGCAGAAACATTCCGCGAAAACCTTGCTGCACGTCTTCGCCGCCAGTACGGAAAAGACATTTCACAGGCAAACAGCCATGATCTTTTTGATGCAGTAAGTGCTTCCGTTCAGGAACTTATTATGCCTGCATGGATGGCAACTCGCCGTGGATACGACAAAAAACCAACAAAGCAGCTTTTCTATTTATCTGCCGAATTCCTTATGGGTCGTGCCCTCAGCAACAACCTTATTAACCTTGGAATTAAGGACGAAGTTAAAAAAGTTCTTAAAGACATGAATATTAACTTCAACCAGATTGAAGATGAAGAACCTGATGCAGGTCTTGGTAATGGTGGTCTCGGCCGACTTGCAGCCTGCTTCCTGGACTCTCTTGCAACACTGGACTATCCGGGACACGGATACGGTATCCGTTACGAATATGGTATGTTCGAACAGAAAATCGAAAACGGTTATCAGGTAGAATATCCTGATGCATGGCTCAAACACCGGGATCCTTGGGAAGTAAAACGCTCTGACCTTGCAGTAACAGTTAAGTTTGGAGGCGAAATTAAGTACGGAAAGACTCCAGACGGACAGGACCGCTTCTACATCGAAAATGCTGAAGAAGTAATCGCTACTCCTTACGATATGCCAATCGTTGGTTTTGATACAAACACAGTAAACACACTTCGTCTCTGGCAGGCATCATCTCCAGACGGATTTAATCTCCAGCTGTTTAACGACATGCGCTATCACGAAGCTGTTTACAAGCAGAACAGTGCAGAAAACATTACACGGGTTCTCTATCCAAACGACAACGGTCCACAGGGAAAAGCCCTCCGCTTAAAGCAGCAGTACTTCTTCTGTTCTGCTTCCCTCCAGGACCTTGTACATCACTTCGTAGCAAACCACGGAACAGATTTCTCTAAATTCCCTGAACTCCACGCAATTCAGCTTAATGATACACATCCTGTAGTTGCAATTCCTGAACTTATGCGCATCCTTATGGACGAATACAGCATGGGATGGAACGAAAGCTGGGATGTTGTAACAAAAACATTTGCTTACACAAACCACACAATCCTTGCAGAAGCTCTCGAAAAATGGGATATCGGTATTTTCCAGGGACTTCTCCCTCGTATCTACCAGATTGTAGAAGAAATCAACCGCCGCTTCCTTATTGAACTCCGTGCAAAATATCCAAACGATTACCAAAAACAGAATCATATGTCTATTATCCACGACGGCAAAGTTTACATGGCATGGCTTGCAATTCACGCAGGATATTCTGTTAACGGTGTAGCAGCACTTCACACAGAACTGCTTAAAACTGTTGAACTTAAAGACTGGTACGAACTGTATCCTGCTAAGTTCAATAACAAAACAAACGGTATTACTCAGCGCCGCTGGCTCTGTTCTGCCAACGAAGAACTGTCAGCATTCATCACAAAGAGAATCGGACACGGCTGGGAAAAAGACCTTACTCTGCTTAAAGGCCTGGAAAAATACGCAGATGACGATGCTTCTCTTCAGGAACTTATGGACATCAAGCGTCATAACAAGGAAATTCTCGTAGACTTCCTCAAGCACAAGCAGAACGAATTCCTTGATCCAGATTCAATTTTTGATGTACAGGTTAAGCGTCTCCACGAATACAAGAGACAGCTTCTCAATGTTCTTCACATCATGTATCTGTACAACAGAATCATTGAAGATCCTACATTCAATCCACCAAACCGCACATTCATCTTTGGTGCTAAATCTGCTTCCGGTTACCGCCGTGCAAAGGCAATCATCAAGCTCATTAACACAGTTGCTGAACGCGTAAACAATGACCGCCGCGTTGGTGGAAAACTCCGTGTAGTATTCATCGAAAATTACCGCGTATCTGTAGCAGAAAAAATCTTCCCTGCAGCAGATGTTTCAGAACAGATTTCAACAGCCGGAAAAGAAGCTTCAGGTACATCAAACATGAAGTTCATGGTAAACGGTGCTTTGACAATGGGTACTATGGACGGTGCAAATATTGAAATCTTCGAAGAAGCAGGCAAAGAAAACGGCTTCCCATTCGGTCTTTTAACAGAAGAAATCCAGAAAATGGAAGCGGAACATTCTTACAACCCGCAGCAGTATCTGGAACGCAATCCTGCCCTTGCAAAGGTTGTAGAACAGCTTGTTGACGGAACTTATGACCCAAGCCGCCAGGTATTCAAAGAAATCCACGATTCCCTTGTTTACGGTGTTGAAGGTCAGAGACCAGATGTTTACTATGTTCTTGCAGACTTTGACAAATATGTTAAAGCACAGGAACAGCTTGCAGAAGCTTACAAAGACAAGAAAGCATGGGCACGCAAGGCTCTTATCAATATTGCAAATTCAGGTAAGTTCTCTTCTGACCGTACAATCGAAGACTATGTTCGCGACATCTGGAAAATCAAAAAAGTTGTTGTTGCAGACAGTGAAGTAAAATAAGGGCGTTTCGGCAACTGCGTTGCCGCCGGGCCAACCGAGGCTCCGGCTTTCGCCTCCGACCAAAACGGGTGCTGAAATATCAGCACCCGTTTTGTTTGCCCTGCGGGCACCTCTAATGTCCCTAACGCATTATTTGTTGAAGAATGAAGAAAAAAGACTTATAATTTATTAATACTTTCTATTAAACATGGAGGAAAATAATGAAAAAGGTTTTGACTGCTCTCGTATCTGTAGCACTTGTTGCTTCAGTATTTACAGGTTGTTCAAAGAAAAACGAAACTGCAGCTGCTAAAAAATCAGCTGGCGACAAAACTTGGATTGTTGCTACAGACACAGTTTTCAGACCATTTGAATTCACAAACGAAAAAAATGAATTCGTTGGTATCGATGTTGATATTCTCGCAGCTGTTGCAGAAGATCAGGGATTTAAATATGAACTTCAGTCACTGGGTTGGGATGCTGGTGTAGCTGCTGTTCAGGTAGGACAGGCTGATGCTCTTATCGCTGGTGCTACAATCAAACAGGAACGCATTGATGCTGGCTGGATTTTCTCAGACGGTTATTTTGATGCAACACAGACATTTGCTGTAGCAAAAGACAGCAAAATTGCTTCTTTCGAAGATCTTCGCGGACAGGTTGTTGCAGTAAAGAATGGTACAGCTGGTGCTGACTTTGCTCGTTCAATTAAAGATGAATACAACCTTACAATTCATGTATTCGAAGATTCACCAACAATGTACCAGGATGTAATCCTCGGAAACTCTGTTGCTTGTGTTGAAGATACACCAATCATGGCTGACAACATTAAGTCTTCTGGTCTTGCTCTTAAGATTCCTGCTGGAATGGAAAGTGCAGGTGCTCCATACGGCTTTGCAATCATGAACCCAGCTAACCAGGAACTCCTTGATATGTTCAACGCTGGTCTTGCAAACATCAAAGCTAACGGTAAATATCAGGCTATTCTTGATAAGTATCTTAAATAATAAAATTGCATCCTTGCAATTTTATTATTTGACAGCAGCTGTGCTGCTGTCGGGTTTTTATTACCCTCCTACTGACGCGCCCTCCTTGGCGCTACGATGTAGGAGGGTGTTTTTTTGTCTGTGGGGTGCAATTTTTTTATTTGACAGCAGTTGCACTGCTGTCGGGTATTAATTACCCTCCTGCTGACGCGCCATCCGTGGCGCTACAAAGTAGGAGGGTGTTTTTTTGTCTGTGGGTGCAATTTTTTTATTTGACAGCAGCTTCGCTGCTGTCGGGTATTAAACACTCTCTTACTGACGCGCCATCCTTGGCGCTACGATGTAGGGGGGTGTTTTTTTTTGTCTGGGGGTGCAATTTTTTTATTTGACAGCAGCGCAGCTGCTGTCGGGTATTAAATACTCTCTTACTGACGCACCATCCGTGGTGCTACTATGTAGGAGGGTGTTTTTTTTTCTGTGGGTGCAATTTTATTATTTGACAGTAGCGCAGCTGCTGTCGGGTTTTTATTACCCTCCTACTGACGCGCCCTCCTTGGCGCTACAAAGTAGGAGGGTGTTTTTTTTTCTGAGGAGTGCAATTTTTTTATTTGACAGTAGCGAAGCTACTGTCGGGTATTAAACACTCTCTTACTGACGCGCCCTCCTTGGTGCTACGATGTAGGAGGGTGTTATGTGGATGCCCGCACTAGGCAGCATTTTTTATAAAGATATAGAAGATTATAGCGCACTGCGCTATAATCTTAGCATGATTGAGATTTCTGAAAAATCATTGACAGGTTATAAGTATATAGACCTTTTTGCTGGTATAGGTGGTTTCCATTTAGCTCTTTCTTCCCTTGGTGCTGAGTGTGTTTATGCAAATGAATGGGATACATTTGCTCAAAATGTATATAAAGAAAATTTTGGAATAGAACCAGAAGGTGATATTAGAAAAGTTGATGAAAATAAAATTCCTGAACACGACATATTATGTGCAGGTTTTCCTTGTCAGGCATTTTCAATCAGCGGAAAACAAAGAGGTTTTGAAGATAGTCGGGGTACAT
>JAEDGQ010000141.1 GCA_016297415.1 Treponema sp. | reverse complement strand
GAATGATCTTATCTGATTTTTATTCTTGACAGAAGACACAACATATTAGCGATGGCTGGAACACCCGACGGCTTTAGCCGGCACCCCCGAAAAAACTTCTAAACTGTAACCATAATCAATGCACTCTTGTTTGTGTATTAAAGGATAATTAAAGATGTACAAAACCGAAAGATTTTGCGGTGGATTTTATGAAAACTGGTATAATTTTTGATCTTGACGGAACTCTTCTCGACTCTATGGGACTTTGGGTCAATGCCGGGGGGTATTATCTTGAATCAAGGAATGTTATTCCTGAAGAGGGGCTTGGTCCTAAACTTCTGGAAATGAATATGGAGCAGGGTGCTTCTTACATAAAAAAAACTTACGGGCTTAAACTTTCTGTTCCTCAAATCTGTCAGGAAATCAACAGCCTTCTTGTAAAGTATTATGCAGAAAAAGTGATGGCAAAAGATGGTGTTATTGAATTTTTGAATTTTCTGAAAGAAAAAAACATTCCTTTTTCCATTGCTACAAATACTGACAGGTTTTTATTTGAACCTTGCCTTAAACGGCTTGGGATTTATGATTTGTTTACCTGTATTCTAACCTGTTCTGAACTTAAAACTTCAAAGAATGTTCCTGATATTTTTTTTGAAGCTTCAAAAAGAATGAATTGTGATCCTGAACAAACTTATGTTTTTGAAGATGCTTTGTATTCGCTGAAAACTGCAAAAGGAGCCGGTTTTATTACGGCTGGCATTTATGATAAGTATACTCAGATGTCTTTTGACGGAAACGAAATAAAAAAATACAGCATTCATTACTTTGAAGATTATTCACAGGTTTTAAATCAGATGAAGGAAATCTTAAAGTAACAGATGGTGTTTCTGGAAAGGTGTACCTGGAAAAGCAGGCTTAAAAGTTCATCTTACGGTGTTGAAAATTGCAGAAGCAACAACTTTTACTGTAAAGTTCATTACTCAGCACAGGTTTTTATTTTTTGAAGAATCTTGTCAGGTAACTTTTTTCTGAGTAACTGGAATTTGGCGAATGTTTGTTCACATATTTGTTTATGGCTTCGTTTGTTCCGGCAACAACAACATTACAGTCTTTTGTAAAAACGAAATTTGGATCTGAAAGGGCTTTTAATTCTTCTTCTCCAGAGATTCTGCATGCTACAACATTAAGGTTAAATTCTGAGCGGAAGTTTGAATCTTTTAAGGTTTTTCCTTCCAGCTCTTTTGAGATTTCAATTTCTGCAATGGCAAAATCATTTGACAGCTGAATGTAGTTGCTTAATTTTTTTGAAAGCAGCTGTGGTGTAATGTTTTTGGCAGCCTCCAGTTCCGGATAAACGATTCTTGTAGCACCGGCCAGTTCAAGCAGTTCGGCATGAGTATCTGACTGAGTTTCTACAATAATGTTTTTGATTCCCATCTGGTGAAGAAAATGAGTCATAAGAATTGATGGTTCAAGTTTGTCATCAAAATCAAGAATTGCTGCATCAATTGTCTGGGGAATAAGTTTTTCCAGAGAGTCTTTTACATTTGCAACATCTACAACATAGCAGGCTTTAGCCTTTGCTTTATACTGGTCTATAACAACGGCATTCCTGTCTATGAGAATCAGTTCTGCACCTACAGCGTAAAGTTCATCAATCATTCTTTTTCCAAATGTACTAAGTCCAATTATTGCAATCTGAAGCATGGTTTTCTCCTTTAACCTATCATTATAGTTTCCTGAGGATATGTGATTATTGAATTATTTTCTTTTGGATTTCCGAGTTTTAAGGCCATGGCAAATATTCCTGTTCGGCCAATAAACATTGTGGCCATAATGATTATTTTACCGGCTGTTGTAAGTAAAGGCGTAATTCCTCTTGTAAGTCCTACAGTTGCAAAAGCTGAGGTTGATTCGTAAATTACATCTATTGTTCTGAAGGTTCCTGAGCTTAGACTTTCATGTTCGGCCATTGCCATAAAAAATACTGAAAGAGAAAGAAATATAAAACTTCTTGAAACAATTGTAATTGCCTTGTTGATTGTAGAAGAGGGAATTGTTCTGTTATATAAAGTTGCTACATTGTTGCCTTCGTCTTCGTTAAAGGCATACATCAGGGTAATAAAGATTGTTGTTATCTTTACGCCACCTGCAATTGAACCTGGAGCTCCACCTGTAAACATAAGAAATATCTGAAATAAACCTGCTGCGTGGGTAAAATTGCCCTGAGAAATAGTTTCAAAACCTGCTGTCCTCAAAGTTACTGATTCAAAAAGTGCCTGAAATAATTTTTGTCCTGTTGAAAGGTTCGAAAAAGCGTGGTTTCTGCACAGAAAAAAAGAAACTGCAGCACCTGTAAATATAAAGGCTGGAATCAGAATAAGTACCAGCTTGCTGTGAAGTGAAAAGTAATGTTTTTTTCCGGTAAAAAGTGATTTGATTTTCAGCTTTATATCATCCATTACTACGAAGCCCAGTCCTCCAAGAATTATAAGGAGCATTACTACTGATAATACATAGCAGCTGGAATTATATGAGGCCAGAGAATCGGCCTTTGTTGAAAATCCTGCGTTGCAGAAGGCAGAAACTGACAGAAAAAGAGAATCAAAAATAAAATTTTCATTTCCGCAGTAATAAAGTCCCGGTAAAAGAAGAAGAAATCCTGCCAGCTGTATACTCAGCGTAAGCAGAATGATTCTTCGTAAAATTCGAATGGAACTGTATTCAACATCATCAATAAAGAAAGTTTTAATAAATTTTCTGTTTGTCATTGAAACTTTTTTTGATGGAAGAGCTATGGAAAGGGCTATAAAAGAAAGGAATCCAAGGCCTCCAAGTTCAATTAAAACAAGTAAGATGACAAAACCTGTTCTGCTGAAAATATCCATGGAAACTGTGGAAAGTCCCGTAACACATACAGCAGAAATAGACGTAAAAAGGGCATCAATATAGGAACAGGAAACTCCATCTTTATAAGCAGCTGGAAGTGAAAGTAAAAGAGAACCTGTCAGGGCGACTATAATGAAATACAGAAATAAAGGGGCGCTGTCGAAGGAATTTTTGTTCATTACTTTATAGATGTTACACTTTATTTGACAGATTGTCCATTTTTTGATTAAGCAGGGGTAGAGGCTGAAATGCTGTTTAGGACAAATATCGAGTTTTTTTTTTATTCTTTGGGTGGCTTTTTGCTTCGCAAAAAACAGGCTTTTCAGGGTTCC
>JAEDGQ010000140.1 GCA_016297415.1 Treponema sp. | reverse complement strand
TCAGGGAATCAGTCCGTTGGCTAAGCGCCAGATATAATATGGAAAATTCAGCAGAAATATTACAATGCTTATTGTAAGAAGAGTGTTGTTCTTTTTTTTATCTCCATACAGGGCAAGGAAAAAAGCCAGACAGAGAGGAAGTGCCAGAATATTATAATGACAGTATGCTTCCAGATCTCCCTTTAAGAGAGAAATCATAGCTCTTGTTACACCACAGGTTGGACAGGGAATACCGCCTGTTAAAGTCCTGATAATACAAGTCATAAAAACTCCTTTAACTTACTTTACTATAAAAAAAACTAATTATCAAAATGTTAAAATGACTTAAAAAAATCACCTTTAATCATTTGTTTTTTACTTTTTGCCCTATACCTTTTATATGAAGCTGTTATATAATGGTTCCATTGCATTTAGCTCAGGAGGTTATTTATGAGCGTTAAAAATATGGATTTAATCGTTAAAATTCTTCTCGTTGTATTCGGTGACATCTACGGTCTTATCCGTCGTATCGAAAGCAGCAACACAACAACAAAAATCCTCGGAATCTTAATTTTCCTTACAGGTAATGCTTGTGGTGTATTCTGGTTCATCGATCTTATCACAGTTATCACAAAGAAAGACATTACTGTTCTTGCTTAATTAACTGAATGAATCCAAAAAAGGGGATGCCCAATAAGTTCAACTTGCGGTGGTTGAGCTTGTCGAAACCACCATATTTACTGCAATGGTCATTTCGACAGGTGGTTCCTGAGCCTGTCGAAGGGCTCAATGACCGCTACAGTCATTACTTATTGGGACAGCCCCCTTTTTTTTGCCCTTTTCATCAGGCTTTATTCTGTTAAATCATATCGTATAAGCAGTTCCTTTGTTCCCGGATGTTCTTCCGGTCTGTCACTTAAAACATCATAGTCAAAAACTTCAAAATCACTTATAGCAAATCCGATTCTTGTACTGTTCAAAAGTTCCTTTTCATCCAGAAGGGCCTTGTGTTTTTCCTTGTTGTAGCGGTGTTCGTACCACTGAGGAAAATTACCTTTTTTTCCGCTGGAAATATAATCATAACGGAGAAGGTCTTTTACAAGTTCATAATCCAGCTGAGAAAGAGGCTTTTCCTTAATCCAGCCGCTTAAAAGCTCAAACCAGTAAGCTTCACGGCGGGCCTGATCAAAGGCTCCATTTTTTTTACCATAATCTGTAATGGAACACATAAAAGCCCATGGACTCACTTTTCTGAAGATATAGTTCATTGTTGAATCAAAGGAATCTTTATTCCAGTATGCGTCCGTAACTGTTTCAATGTTCTTAAGGTAAGCAAAATCCTTAAAACTCAGGTAAGGAGTTGAAAAAGTTTCGTATACAGGATTTTCCATCCACTTCCAGCCGTTTTTTCTGGCAAAATCAGCCATAACTGTTCCTTCAAGAACTTTTAAAAATCCCAGCTGCAGGGCATCAGGTCTAAGATTCATAACATAATCGTAGCTGTGTCCAAAACTTTCCAGATTTTCGTATGGAAGTCCTGCAATCAGATCCAGATGCTGATGAATTGTCCGTGGAATACGGCGGATTTTCTGAGCCAGGGTTTCGACATTATCAGAACGGTTAACGGCCCGCAGAGTTTCTTTGTTTGCAGACTGCACTCCCATTTCAAACTGCATTACACCCGGTGGTACTTTCTGTAAAAAATCCAGGGCTTCTTGGGAAAGATATTCAGCTTCAATTTCAAAATGAAACATAGTTTTGCCGTTGTGATTTTCCAGAATAAACTGCCAGACAGGAATATAACGGTCAGCATTAAGATTGAAGGTTCTGTCTATAAACTTAACCAGCTTAACTCCGGCATCAAGAAAAATCTTCAGTTCCTGTTTTACTTTTTCAAGACTCTTAAAACGAACTTTTTTATCTACCGAAGAAAGACAATAGGCACAGCTGAAAGGACAGCCTCTGGTAGATTCGTAGTAATAAATTTTATGGTCAGGATCATAGTCATCTGTTAAAAGTTCAGGATAGCAGAAAGGAAGTATATCCAGGTTTTCTACAGGACACTGAGCCCCGGAAAAAATCACTTTTCCAGAATCATCTCTAAAGTAAATACCTTTTACAGAGGCCATTTCTTCCGGAAAATTCTTTTTTTCAAGGACATTACATAAAACCTGTTCACCTTCACCCCAGATAATAAAGTCCAGAGCGGGAAGCATTTTAAGATACTTTTCTGCCGCGTACCCAAACTCAGGACCCCCTGCACCAACAGTACATCCAGGAAGAATTTTCTTTACATCAGGAAGAATTTTACAGACATATTCTGCGTTCCATATATAGGTAGAAAAAAGAACCATATCTGCACCTGTAAAACCGATGGAACGGAGTACTTCACCTGCAGGCTGATTAATTGTAAATTCAGCACATTCAATTACAGGCTTCAGGCTGTTTTTCTTAAAATATTCACCGGCAAATACTTTGAGGGCGCGACAGGCAACTCCAGTGTGCATAAAACTGGCATTAACAGATACAAGTAAAACTTTCATTTCAAAAAACATTGTATCACAAAGAACAGAATGTGAAATATGGGCGTCCCGGCTAACGCCGTCGGCTGTTCCACCCTTCGCTAACGCTCATCCTCCTCAGCTGAAACAAGTTCAGCTTGCGGTGGACGGCTTCGCCGGGGTTCCATAGCCTGACGCATTACAAATTATTGCAGACGGTTGCAACTTTTGGAGGTGCACTTCACTTTTTAAGCATGGTTCTGCACCTTTTTCAAGGCAGACAACGGGAGTCATGGAAAGCCGGGTTTTAGGGGCTTTGGTTTATTGACTAATGTATAATAATTACTGGATACCTTCTTCGAGCAAGATTGAGGACAGAACAATTGATAAAAGATTTAGAAGAATTTTTGAAAAGTAAAAAGGATTAAAATAGAAATCTCACTTAAATGGGTTGTAAATATTTATAAAACAATAAAAAAAGAGCGCCGTCGCAACGCCGCTCTCGTAAGGAACACCAAATAACGTGCCCTTCAATCTACTAATAATATAATGTAGTAAAATCTTTTTGTCAAATTATAACACTGAAAAAACTTTGTATGCAAAATCATAACTAGATTTAATAAGATCATTACCTGAAAAATAGTCTTTGTGTTTCAGCATTCTTTTTGTAAATAGACTTCTTAATGCTTTTCTATGTTTTGATATAACAGTTTTGGTTGCTA
>JAEDGQ010000139.1 GCA_016297415.1 Treponema sp. | reverse complement strand
TTTTGCAGCTAAATCCACGTTTCTGCAAATTGAAGACACAACATATTGTCTAACGCGGTTTCCCAATCAGAAGCATTTTTTTTACCTTACTATTCATTCATAGCAAAAATTATGTAGAATGTCATTATAGCAGTTCGAAATTCCATCCTGCTATTAAAATATTAAAACTAGGAGCTAAAAAATGTTTCGTTCAGAAAAAGAAGAAGCAGAAGAAATCTTTACACCCCGGGGCGGCATCTTAATCTATCCCTTTGCAAATTACGGAAAGTCTTGCACAGAATTCGAAAAACTTGCCCCCAGCAGACTTTTCAAAGCCGTCAACCGCAGATAGTTTTTTTCAAATTACATTATTAAGGACTCACAAAATGAATTTTCAAAATGAAATTGTATTAATCGCATCAATTTTTGTATTTTTCGGAGCACTTGTTGCTTTCTTCAGAATTTTTGGACGACACGGAATCTACGCCTGGACAGTAATCTGTACAATTGCAGCAAATATAGAAGTATTAATTCTTGTTCATGCATTTGGAATGGATACAACTCTTGGAAACGTGCTTTTTGCTTCTTCTTTTCTTGCCACCGACATTATGAGTGAGCTTTTCGGCAAAAAAGAAGCAAATAAATGTGTCAAAATCGGAATTGCCACAAACATAGCCTTTATCCTGATCAGTCAGAGCTGGTTTTTATATATTCCGGCAGAAGGTGACACTATGGCATCCCCAATCCGCACAGTTTTTTCAAACACACCTCGTGTAATGATTTCAAGTCTTCTGGCTTATGTACTGTGCGAAATTTTTGATGTATGGGCTTATCACTTTATCTGGTCAAAAACAGAAGCCAAATCAGGAAGTAAAGAAAAATATCTCTGGCTCCGCAATAACGGTTCTACACTCATAAGCCAGCTTATTAATGTTGTGGCATTTAATCTTATGGCCTTTGCCGGAGTTTTCCCTGCACCAGTACTTATTCAGATTCTCATTTTCGGCTACGGAACCTTTATTGTAACATCAATTGCAGACACACCCTTCATTTACCTGGCCCGCTGGATTTCAAAAAAACATCCTGAACTTTTAAGCGAATAAAAAAAGTGTGGTCATAATAAAATTCTCAATGACCACACTTTTTTTCGTTAATGATTATTGTCCGGATGAGGCATATATGCGTACAGTTTTAAGGCAGTATTTGCAATAGGCATACTCTGCAAAATAACTTTTCCAGGTCCCCGGACTTCGGTGTTAAAAAGCCCCTCACCACCAAAAAATATGTTCATAACGCCTTTAACACGCCGAACTTCCATAGAACAGCTTTCTGACATGGCAGCAACATATCCTGTATTAACAATCTTGCAGTCCCCGGCAGGAATTTCGTATTCATGAGCAGAGCCATCGATTTCCAGAAAAACGATTCCCCGGCCAGTAAACTTTCTCATTAAAAAGCCTTCGCCTCCAAAAAAACCGCCTCCAATACTTTGCTGAAAAAACACTTCATTTTTAATATCACCAAAGGAAGCAAGAAAAGCGCCTTTCTGCACAACAAGACCATTTTCCGGAGTAATTTCAACAGCCCTGATTGATCCTGGAAATTTAGAAGAAAAAGCAATTTCACCTGACCGTTTTGCACTGTATGTATTTAAAAATGCATTTTCATTTGTAAGGAGCCGGCCAAACATTTTGCCAAGTCCTCCGGCTTCAGTCTGCATTTCAATTTCATCATCCATCCATGACATAGCCCCGGCTTCACAGGAAACAGATTCCCCCGCCTCAAGCCGTATTTTAACAACAGGAAGACTTTCACCTTCTATTTTGTAATTCATAACTTATTAACCTCATAAAAAGTAAGATAATTTGATTTTAACACAGATAATCGCTATTGAAACACAAAAAAAATAGCCGCCAAGGACGGCGGCACCCAGTAAGGACAGAAGCCCTTGGCTTCTGTCGTAAATAAAAATCACAGGATGTGATTCCCCTGAAAAACAATTCTTATTCATAAAAAAATAGCCGCCAGGGACGGCGGCACTCAGTAAGGACAGAAGCCCTTTGGCTTCTGTCGTAAATAAAAATCACAGGAGGTGATTTTTATTTACAAAACTCCTTCTTAAGGAAGTCCAGATCAAGTTCCGGGTAGAGAACGAACTTAGAAAGGAGGTCTGCAACGCGTTTTGCAGCTGCTTCACGAACTGCCGGATCTACTTCTACCTTACCCTTTGCAGGTTTTCCTTCTTTTGTTACGCCTGGTTTTGATCCCTTAAGAACCATATCGATAATTTCAGCAACTTCTGTCATGTCGCTTTCTTTCATACCGAGAGTTGTAAGGGCTGGAGTTCCGAGACGGAGACCACTAGTCCACCATGCACCCATCTTGTCATAAGGAAGAGCGTTTGCGTTAACTGTTACACCAGCCTGGAAGAGAGCAGCTTCTGCCTGTTTTCCTGTAAGACCGTATGCTTCGTAAACATTTGCAAGCATAAGGTGGTTGTCTGTTCCATTTGTCTGAAGAGGAACATTTTTAGCTGCAAGTTCTTTTGCAAGAGCCTGTGCATTTTTTACAACCTGATGTGCATAGTCCTGATATTCTTTTGTATTTGCTTCTTTGAATGCAAGTGCTTTAGCAGCCATTACGTGTGGGAGAGGTCCACCGAGAACCATTGGACAACCCTTGTTTACATAGTCTGCAAATTCTTTCTTACAGAGAATCATGGCACCCCGTGGACCACGGAGTGTTTTGTGTGTTGTTGTTGTAACGATGTCGGCCCATTTAACCGGATCTTCATCACCTGTAAATACTTTACCTGCAACAAGACCTGCAAAGTGTGACATATCTACCATAAGAACTGCACCACATTTGTCTGCAATCTGGCGGAAACGCTTAAAGTTAATTGAGCGCGGGTAAGCAGAATATCCTGTAAGGAGAATGAGTGGTTTTACTTCCATTGCCTGCTTTTCGATTGCATCGTAGTCAAGAAGACCTGTTTTTTCATCAACACCGTATGGATGAGATTCGAACATACGCGCAGAAACGTTCATTTTGTAACCGTGTGTAAGGTGACCACCACATGAGTAGTCAAGACCCATAAGTTTCTGGTTTCCAAAGCGTTTGCGGAGTTCTGTAAACTGAGCTTCTGTAAGATCGTTAAGAGATTTTACTCCCAGTTCTTCAAGAGTTGGTGTTTCAACCTTTGCAGAAAGAATTGCCCAATATGCAACCAGGTTTGTATCTGCACCAGAGTGTGGCTGAACATAAGCATAGTCTGCACCAAAAAGTGCTTCTGCTTCACGAGC
>JAEDGQ010000041.1 GCA_016297415.1 Treponema sp. | reverse complement strand
TTCCTTCTGAGGCTATTTTAGCAATTTCCAGGCATTTATTCACAAAATAATCTCTGGTATACATCCAGCCCCTGACGGTGGATTCTCCAACTCCATACTTACGGGCTATTTCACATTTCCCTAATTTTCTTACTTCATAATCAAGAATTGCATTAATTCTTGTCTCGACTGGTACACTTCCGCTTTCCATTTTTGCCTCCAAATCTGTCACTTTTTCGTCACCAGTCGATTTTAAATGTGTTACTTTTTAAGGGTGCAGATCAACCAAAGGGAGTGAAGGAATAAGGGTTACCGCACCCCGGTTGGCCGGTCGCGGGCGTGGGATGTGCTTTCTGAAAATTTTAATAATATATGGGTATCTTTTGCCATGTGTTGATTTTGTTTGTTTTTGGCGTAAAAATTTTCGTATTTTTGGAGATTTTTGTGAATAAGGTTGAAATTTATAATTCTGATTACACTAAGCTGAATCATGCTTACATTTTGATTTTTTTTAACTTATCAAAAGCTGGTTCAATGTGAAGATGCGGAAAGGGATGTGCTTTTTGTGATGGAGACATTTTTGAGGGCTTTTAATCCTGCTTTGGATAGAATCAAGTCTGAAATGACGGAGCAGACTTGGTTTAAGGAGGACCCGGAGGAGGTTCAGCAGAAAAATGAGTCTACAAACAAAAATCCTGCAACTGATAACAAAACTTTTATCAAGGCGGAAAAATCTGGTTTTGTGGTGGGGTCTATTCCTGTTTATACCGGTGATGATGAAAGCGGGGAGGAGGCGGGCAAAGATTTTTGTCATGGGCAGGTGACTATGGCTAATCAGAAAACTGCTGATGAAACCAACTCTAAAAAGAAGGGATTTTTTGGTTCTAGCAGTTTTTTTTGAAAAAGAGAAGACTGATGACTTTATGAACTGGTGTGGACTATTATAGCCTGGGGAGAAACTGGTTTTGATTTTTGGCAAAAAAATACCGGTCAAAGCCCAAAAAGCTGGATTAAAAGTCAGTAAAAACAAAAAAAAAGGAGGGGAAAGACTTCCCCTCGCTCCCAAGCAAAGTTGCTTGTCCGCTCCCCCTTCTAGCGGGGACACCCCGCAACGCCCCGCAGAGCCCTGTTTAGGCTCCCTGACTTTCGCCAGTTATGGTAAGAACAACATCTGTAAATTCTACACAAGTGCCTCTGGTGGCAAACATTCCTGCATAGAAGTAGTCAAAGTCTTTTGCAGCAAAGTCAAAATCTGTGTAGGTGTCTTCGTAAGTATTTCCCTTGTAAACAGTCTTAACCTTTACTACCTGACCAACCCTCTCAATGGAAAATTCAGCTTCTTCATCTGCGGCATACAGGGCGGCAATTTTATTGGCAGAAACGCCGAGAGCAGAACTTTCCCTTTTCCAGTTTGCCACACAACTGGAAGCTGTATCTGCATAAAGACCTGAAGCAATATAATTGGTGGAAACTGGGTTTTTATTTGGTGTGTAGCAGTCGTCCCTAAGCATAAGTCCAAAACCTGCCTGATTTTTACCGGCAACAACAGTAAGAATTTTTGCTTTTGCCGTTAATGTAAAGTTTTTGGAAAGAGGAATCTGCTGGAAGGCAAAGGCAATACCGTCTGCCGTTGAAGTTATTTTTCCTTTTGGGGAACTAGTGCCTGTTTGGCCAACCTTAAAAACGCCAGTGGAAGTTTCCTGGGCATAGTATCCGTTGCTGGAGGATGACGGGTCTCCTCCACAGTCTCCAAAACCTGTTCCGTACCAGCCGGCAGAAGTGCATTTAAGGTTTTCTGCTACATTCAATTTTGATAAATCTGGAGCTACATAGTCGATATAAACATATTTGTCGTTTTTAACAAGATCCACTGACTTTACAGGCTTGTAAACAGATTTTACATAAGGTTTAAGCTGACAGCTGCTTTCTGAAATTGTCTTTGCAAAAAAGTAGGAAATCATTTTTGCACCGTAAATATTTATGTGGGTTCCGTCTACTGTATTAAAATTCGGCTCATCACTGGATTTTCCGTTTGAAACGGCATGGAAATAGACAGCTTCATCGTATTTTACTTCTTCGTATAACGCTTTTGTCATAGAAGTTAAATCTACAAACTGTACATTTTTTTCTGCAGCCAGTTCTTCCACCGCCTTTCTGTAATCTCCTGAGGCTGTAATATGGGCTTTGTCGGAAGAATAATCGTTTGTATTGCTTAAACGGCAGATTGGCGAACACAAAATTGGAACAGCACCTTTATCCTGGGCCATTTTTACATATTTGTTGTAAAGAATGTTTTTAAAAGAACCTTCAGTATCAGTGCTTCCTTGAGCAGAGGCAAAACGATCCCCATCGTCAGATTTCTGATCGTTGTGTCCGAAACCTATTACAAGAAAGTCGCCGTCTTTTATTTGGGAAACTAAAGTTCCATAGTTTTCTTCTGCAAGGAACGATTTAGAGGAACGACCGGAAAGTGCAATATTTTTAACAGTGATTTTTGCAGAAAGATTGTTTCCCAGCTGAGTGCCGTAACCGTACCGGGGATAAAAATAACTTGCATCAGTGTGGGTTCCGTCTTCTTTCATGTAGTCACATACAGTAGAATCTCCTACAACCCAAAGAACTGCTTCTTTTAAGGAAGAATCATCAAAGTTATCAGTGCCTCCGCTTCCTGGCTGATTTTCACCATTGCCGGTATTTGTGCCACTTTCAGTGCCAGTTACGGGAGCAGGCGAACTTTCATCGCTACCGTCCGAACAGGAAACAAAGCAAGACGCTGCAAAAGCCATGGCCGCAAAAATTACGGCACTTTTAATAATTTTTTTCATTTTCTCCTCCAGAAAATTAATTAAAAAAACATAAAATCCGGCAAATTACAAGGAATCTGCCGGTAAAAATTATGCAGAAAAAGGCCACCACCGCTCTGAAAATGACCAAAATGGCACGGGCAGAACGGCAGAGGGCAACACTTATTGAATCAGTCCTTCAACCGCTAAATTGCTTATCATAAAGCTGCGGCCAGAACTTTCTGCTGTTGTTTTGAATGCAGGGTAGATTCTTATATAAAGGGTCTGGCCGTTTTCAACTGTAAGGCCAAGTTCCTCTGTTCCTGTTGAACATTCAATCATTACTTCCTTTGCCTTGCCATCGGAGTTGGCGTTTTCTACGATTGGTGTAGGATTTGCAAAGTTTGCATCCGTTGAATAGTAAGCGTGCCACATCATCCAGCCAGAACCGCTTGAAGCAGCCTTAAAACTGATTTTGTTTACTACAAAGTCTGCACCAGAGGCAGGAATTGCATACTGGATATATTCTGTTTCTCGTTTTGCACCGCTGTCATTTACAGGCCATGTTCCACCGTTTATTGTAACTCTTGCATAATATGGACCGGAAAGAGGTTTTACAGTGCCCTCCTGCCGAGCATTAGTTGGTTCAAGTCCGGTAAGTGTAACTGTTCCGCTAAGTTCGTTTCCAGCACCTTTATAGTCAAAGGCTTTGTTTTCATCAATCATTGGGAAAAGAACTGTTTCTTGTGTACCGCCTGTTACTTTTTCTTTTCCAGCAGCAGTCATAGTAATTTTTGCAGTTGTTCCTTCAACTGTTCCTGCCGGGGTGTTTCCAAAGTCTGGGGTTACAGAAGAATGTGCGATTGTAAGATCAGCGTTGTATTCTTTTACTTCAACAGGACTGAATTTTACGAAAATTTCTGAGCCAAACTGAACATCTGCACAGTTAATTTCAAGGGATGATTTATATTCGCCGTTTTGTGTTGCACAAACTGTAAAGCCTTCAGGAGCAGTTATCGTTACAGTGCCAGTATTTACATTGAAAAGTGAAAGTTTGAATGAAAGTTCTTTCTGAGCGTTTGGAAAAATCCTGCCAAAGGCAAGAGAACCTTTGTTTACCATTACTCTTTGTGGAGTTTCTTTGATATACGAGGCTAAATATCTGCCTTTTTTAAGTTCGTCTGTAACGATTTTTCCCAGTTCAAGTCCTCCAAGGGTGCGCTCGTGAGTGTTGTCTGAATCAACATAGAAATATTTGATTTTTCCTGCATTGTTGTATTCAGTAATTTTTGCAGCACTAAGTTCTGTCATATCAATAAGAATTGCCCCCTGTTTTTCGGCAGCAGCTTTCATGGCAGCAGGATAATTTCCCCGGGGAGTGTCATCACCAGTCATGGTTTTGTTTGTCCAGTCGTGCTTTCCATCGGCAGAAACTTCCGAACCAGAAAAGGACGCTCTGGCAAAAGGAGTTAATAAAACCGGTACCGCACCAAGTTCCCGGGTTTCCACAATGTATTTTTCCATAAAGTCGTAGTGAGTACCTGCAACAGTGCCGTTTTTATTTTTTGAAGCAAAAGTAAACTGAGCACCGTAATCTTTGTTAATGTCAGTAAGAGCCCTCTGGTCGTTATGGCCGAAAGACAAAATTACCACAGATTTTTTGCCTGCTTTGTTGTTTTCTTCTATACGACGCTTTACTTCTGGCCAGCGGGAATCTTCGTTGTAAAAAAGCCGGGAAGACCTTCCTCCGTTAGAAATGTCTGTAACAACGTTAGCCTTGTTTTCGTCAAAGAAAACTTTAAGAGCCTGACCAAGACCGTACTGATCAGAATCCGAAGCACCATAGTCCCTCATAATGGAGTCGCCACAGCAGAAAATGTCGATATTTTCGGAAATTGTTTTTAAATCGAAAGGATCAGTTGTAACCGGGCGATTAGGTTCGGCGATTGTAATGTTAACAACTGTATTTCCAGAGGTAAGTTTTGCCTTTCCTCCAGAAAGTGGTTCAATACTGTTGCCATGAACAGCAGCAATGTAAGGGTTATCAATAGACCAGTCAGCCCCGGAAACATTAAAAGTCTTAGAGGCAGCAAAGGAAATGTCTGTAAGGGTGATACTGTAAGTTTTTCCTTCTTCCAGATTAAAAACACTTAGAGAAGGGTCAAGCACATCTGAAGAACCTGTTTCAGATCCAGAAGGAGAACTGCCTCCATTAGTTACATCGTCAGAACCATCATTTCCATTGGCGCAGGAAACAGTCATAAATCCGCAGAAAAGCGCCATTGCCATAACAGAAAGCACCATAAAAAACTTTCTTCTCAACTTACTGATTTTCTTAATTTTTTTCATAAAAACCCCTTGAAAATAGATAAAACTTGTCAAAAGTGGAAGATAAAAAATCATCTTCCGCTTAACATTTACAGCCTAATGATATGAGTAAAGAATTGTTAAAAAACTGCTAAAAATTATACTATTCCGTCAAAAATAGAGTATTTTATATTTAAAAGCAGATATTTATATAAGCTTTTCTAATCCAAAATAAAAGGAACGAAAATACAAATATAATTTTATATATTCAAAGAGAATTTTATATAAAAATCTGTTTTTTTTGAATGTTTTTTTAAAATTATGTAAAAGCGTAAACAAAAAAATAAAAAAAGTATAAAATAACATTCATGGGATTAAAAATATCAGAAAGGCGGATTTTTCTTTCCGAAAGGAAATCTGCTGGCAACCGGCTTACAATAGGTTTTGCAGGAATTGCAGACCTCCGCTCTTTTATCGGGCTGGAATACATCAAAGGCATGACAAAAGCCTGCATAGACTACGACATAAATTTCATCAACATGGGTGGGGCCGTAAAATATTCAATTTTTGAAGACATGAACTTTACCCAGAACTACATAAAAAATTTCAAATTTATGAAGCAGCCCTTTATAGACGGACTTGTTACCTGGACATCAAGCTTATGGGACTTTATGAAAGAAGAAAACATAGTCAAACTTTTTTCCGATATGTCTCCTCTTCCAATGGTGGATATAGGTCACATGAACATACCTAATTTAACCCACATAAAAATCGATTCAACTTCGGCTATAACCCGGCTTATGGAACATCTGGTAAAAAAACATGGCTATACAAAATTTGCCTTTTTCGGAGCCGATGTAAGCCAGCCCCACTGGAACCGCCTTTTTACTTACCGCTCAAACTTAAAAAAATATGGGCTGCAGGAATTACCAGACAGCGTTTACATGTGCCGTTCCATGAGCGAAAAACACATTTTTGAAAAAACAGAAGAACTGTTAAAACATTACACCCTTAAGGAAAAAAGTAATCTGGAATGTATAATTACAACCACAGACATAATAGCATCAATTCTTATAGAACAGCTTAACGCCCGGGGAGTTTCAGTACCCAAAGACATAGCCGTTACAGGCTTTAACAACTGGTACGAAGGCATAACCGCCCGCTCTCCTCTTACAACAATAGACCTGTCCTATTACGACAGAGGTTACGCCGCCATAGAAGTATTAATCGACAAAATAGCCACAAACAGTCAAAAAGAAGAAACAATCCTCTTTCCTACAAAACTAGTCATCCGTCAGAGCTGTGGCTGCCTGGAAAGAGAAATAACCTCTGCCGGAGACCATAATACCACACCAAAAGAAGAACTGACCTTCGATTTTAACCGGGATTTTTCCGAAATAGAACTGAGGGAATACCTTACAAACAACTTAAAACAGAAGTTTCAGGAACATA
Organism: Treponema sp.; assembly: GCA_016297415.1. GTDB lineage: Bacteria > Spirochaetota > Spirochaetia > Treponematales > Treponemataceae > Treponema_D. Next base: position 9,577 of record JAEDGQ010000041.1, on the reverse strand, counting down.
GTCGGGCAGAAATTGAACAATGGATAGACAGCTTTTTTCACGACCTGTATACCAGAAACGAAGAAAGCAGAATGTTACAACAGGCAAAGGACACAATACAGAATATCCGCAAAAAAGGCGAGTTCATTCCAGACCTGTTTCAGGAAAGCATTACAAAATTCCGCAATACCCTCCTTCCCTTTTTAAAAACAGAAGGTATAGATTCCCTATTAAAAATGGAAAACATTTTTCACCAGATGCGCTCTCTTGTTTCTCTCTTTCAAAAATACGAAAGTCTGGCGGATCGGGAAAACCCTTATCAAATAAACAATATTTCCGAAAGGGCAGTTTCCTTTACAAGCTCCCAGACAATAGAAGAAACCTTTAACATTCTTTCAAAACAGCTGGAAGATTTCTCCGTACCTAGCGCTGTAATAGCCTTAAACGACAGGGCAGCAAGAAATTTTCCAACCCCAACGCTAAGTTTTTTCTACCCGGAAGAAACACCCCGGCACACAAACCTCAAAAACACACAAATACAAGAGCCCCATCTTTTTCCAAAAGAGGCATTTCCCCAAAACCGCCGTTACACAATGATACTGGAAGTACTTTCTGCCTACGACTACTACTTTGGCTATGCATTTTTTGAAATGAAAAACGAATCCTTCTCCATTTACGAAGTTTTACGGCTTCTTTTAAGTAATGCCCTTTATTCAATTTACAAAAATACTGGAAAAATCACAAATTCAATCCAGCCCACACTCAATCAAATAACAAGCATAATTTCCGGCAAAAAAATGCCCCTTAAGCATCAAAGGCTTACCCAAGACCAGATTACATCCTACCTGTTGCAGCATCTTGGGGAAAAAACAGACATTCAGAAAATGGCAGAGTTTTTTTTAGTAAGCAAAAGTTATTTGAGCAAAAAAACAAAAGAACTTACAGGCTGCACAGTACAAGCGCTTCACGAAAAACTAAAAATCGAACAGGCAAAAAATATGCTGCTGTCGGAAACTTACGAACTGAGCAAAATAGCAGAAAAACTTGGCTTCCAGAACCAGAATTATTTTTCAAATGTATTCAAAAAAAATACCGGTCAAAGCCCAAAAAACTGGCTTAAAAGTCAGTAAAGACAAAAAAGAAGGTGCGAACGAAATTGGCTTCCTTACCATCAGTAAACTGTTTCAGGTGAATGAAGGTCCGGTTTTTGTTTGTTTTGATTTTATCTTTCTGAGGCGGAAAATGGTGCTTACCCCGGATGGGAGGGGCGGTAGTCGACCGCAGCGTCTCGGGTTGAGCCTGTCGAAACCAGCGAGGACGATGAGCGTTAGCGAACCCCGGACAGCTGGTGAGATATGGCACTTTGGTTCTGTTCTTTTATTTATTAAATCAAGGCTGTATAATTTGGGGTATGATTCTTGTTGGAACTAGTGGTTATGATCATCCGGAGCTGAGGGGTGTGTTTTATCCTGAAAAACTGCAGCGGAAAGATTTTTTGCTTTTTTATTCTACGAAGTTTAATGCCTGTGAGATTAATTCTACTTTTTATGGAATGCCGGATTCTAAGAGGATGATTTCTTTTTATGAGCGGAGTGAAGGACGGGTAAAATTTTCTGTTAAAATGACCAGAACTTTGACCCATGAGATTGAGCGGAACTGGAAAGAACAGGCGGATGATTTTCGGGAAGCATGTGTTGCCCTTGCCGAAAAGGATTCTCTTTCTTCTGTGCTTGTTCAGTTTCCTGAAAGTTTTCATTACACAGTAGAAAACAGATTTTATCTGGCAAATCTCCTTAAATCCATGGAACCTTTATTATGTGTTGTTGAATTTAGACATAAAGAGTGGATAAAACCTTCTATTTTTGAGGGCCTGGCTGCAAGAAATACGGGCATTGTTTTCTGCGATATGCCTCAACTTAAGAATTTGCCGGACGGTTTTAGTTCTGGAACGCCTTTTATAGGAAAAAATGCTTATATCAGGCTTCATGGACGGAATGCTCAAGGATGGTATGCTGGTGGTGCCAGTTCTAAAGATACTGTACGATATGACTATGAATATTCTGAAAATGAACTGAGAAGCTTTATTCCTGTTGTTAAGAAGGCAGAAAATGAGGGGCGTGTTGTTCAGGTGTATTTTAATAATCATCCAAAAGGAACTGGATTTTTAAACGCTATTTCTTTTAAACAGATGCTGAATTCTCCCGGCTGTTGATTTTAACCTGTGTTTTTTTTAAAATATTTTTTATGAAAAAAGGTCTTGTTCTTGAAGGCGGCGCTATGCGCGGTATGTTTACATCGGGCGTTATTGATGTTTTGATGGAAAACAATGTGGAATTTGATGGTTTAATCGGTGTAAGTGCCGGTGCAACTTTTGGATGTAACTATAAATCGCGACAGATTGGCCGTGCATTAAGATACAACAAGCGTTTTATGGGTGACCACCGTTACTGTGGATTCAGAAACATTTTTTTACATGGGGAACTTTTCCCTGCCAGTTTCTGTTACGAAAAGCTTCCTAATGAACTGGATATATACGACTGGGATACTTTTGAAAAAAATCCTGTGGAATTTTACTGCGTTGTAAGCGACTGTGAGTCTGGAACTCCAATCTATAAAAAGCTGACACACTGCCGCGGATCTGAAATGGATTGGCTTCGCGCCAGTGCTTCTATGCCTCTTGTAAGTAAACCTGTAAGGGTAGATGGAAAAATTCTTCTTGACGGGGGCATGACTGATTCCATTCCTCTTAAAGCTTTTGAAAATCTTGGGTTTGAAAAAAATCTTGTAGTTCTTACACAGCCTGCAGATTTTGTAAAACAGCCTGCAGGTATGAAAGGACTTATGAAATTATTTCTTCATAAATATCCTAAACTTGTTAAGGCTATGGCAAACAGACACATTGTTTATAATCAGGAAACAAAATATGTTTTTGAGCAGGAAAAAGCAGGTAAATGTGTTGTAATCTGTCCTGAAAAATCTCTGGGAATCGGACGTCTTGAAAAAAATCCTGACGAACTTCAGCGGGTTTATGATGAGGGAAGAAAAGCAGCACTGTCTAAACTTGAAGAAGTTAAAAAGTTCCTGAATTAATTTGTTGGTTAAAACTGGTTCAAAACTTGTGATTGCAGGTTTAAAGTTATTTTTGACGGCTGTTTTACAAAGTGCGTTATAGGAGAAAAATATGAATAAAGTTGATGTTTATAATTCTGATTATACAAAACTTAATCATTCTTATATTGTAATGTATGAAACTTATGAAAAACTGATTCAATGTGAAGATGCGGATGAAGAAGTTCTTGTTGTGCTGGAAAATATTTTGAGAGCATTGAATCCTGCCCTTGATTTAATAAAAAGCCAGATGACTGTTAAAACAAGATATAAGGATGAAGGAAACACTTCTGCTGCAGACGGCAAAAATGAATCTGGAAAAAACTCTGGAACTGGAAATGGTTCTGTAATTCTGCACGGGAAATTCGGTGATGACTGATAAATCAATTCTTTCTAATATCCGGGGTGTTTCATTTGGGGCAGTCCTTTGCTGTTTTTTGTGGGGAAGTGCAACTCCGTCTATTAAAACAGGCTATGTACTTTTTAATATAGCTTCCAGCGATACTGCATCTGTAATTCTTTTTGCAGGTGTACGTTTTTTATTTGCAGGATTTTTTACAGCTGTCCCTGGTTCTATATTGCAGAGAAAGATACTTGTTCTGCACTGGTATTTTGATTGTAAATAAAAAAATAAAACTGCTGCATTTGAAAAAAAAGATGTAAATGAAGGAGAGGCATAATAATATGGCACTTGATAAAGTAAAGGAATTTTTTGCTGGAACAGAACTGGATGGAAAAATCGTGGAGCTGAATCAGAGTAGTGCTACTGTTGATCTTGCTGCTGCGGCAATCGGCTGTGAAGCTGACCGTATTGCTAAAACTCTTTCCTTTTTGATTGAAGATAAACCTTTGATTATTGTTGTAAGCGGAAAGTCTAAAATTGATAATGCAAAATATCGCCACAAGTTTGAAACTAAGGCGAAGATGATTCCTTTTGATCAGGTTGAAGAACTTACAGGTCATGCTCCTGGCGGAGTTTGTCCTTTTGCCCTGAAACCGGGAATTCCTGTTTATCTTGATGAAAGCCTTAAAAAATTTGATAGCGTATGGCCTGCTGCCGGAAGTCACAACAGCTGTCTGAACATGACAATTGCGCAACTGGAAAAATTTTCTGGTTTTACTGAATGGGTTGATGTTACAAAACCAATGGAAGAATAGATAAAAAAAACACCACCTGAATAAATTTTACTTTATTCAAATGGTGTTTGTAAATTCAGTCTTTAACAGACTTTTTTAGTGACCTCAGGCGCACCTGCGGGCTTTCTATTTTATATCAGCAACAATTAGTCAATAATCGGCTTCATTGCAGTCACGGGGTGCAGTCACCCCTGCGAGTTTTCTGACGAAAACTCGTAGCACAATTAGTCAATAATAGGCTTCATTGCAGTCATGTAAGCACGGAGTTTGCGTCCTACAACTTCAATCGGGTGGTTGCGGATTTCTGCGTTTACATTTACCAGCTGTGCGTTGTTTACGCTGTTGTCTTTAACGTTAAGGCCTTTACCGATAACTTCTGTAGTTACTTTTGGCATAAGGTCTTTTGCCATCATTGGAGCTGCAACGCGGGCGAAGAGGTAACATCCGTATTCAGCTGTATCGGAAATTACGCGGTTCATTTCGTAGAGGCGTTTGCGGTCAATGAGGTTTGCAATAAGTGGAACTTCGTGGAGTGATTCGTAGTAAGCAGATTCTTCCTTGATACCAGCATCAACCATTGTTTCGAATGCAAGTTCACAACCAGCTTTAACCATAGCTACCATGATGATACCTTTGTCAAAGTATTCCTGTTCGCTGATTTCTTCTGAAGATTCTTCCTGCTGTTCGAATGGAAGTTTACCTGTTTCTTCACGCCAGGCCAGGAGGTTAGCATCTTTGTTTGCCCAGTCTTTCATCATTGTTGAAGAGAAAACGCCTGAAATAATGTCATCCATGTGTTTCTGGTAAAGTGGAGCAAGGAGAGCTTTAATCTGTTTAGAAAGTTCGTTTGCTTTGATTTTGGCAGGGTTTGAAAGACGATCCATCATACCTGTAATACCACCCCATTTGAGGGCTTCTGTAATTACATTCCAGCCGTGCATAAGGAATTTTGTAACCCATTTTGGATCCATTCCGTCAGCAACCATTTTGTCGTAACAAACGATTGTACCAGCCTGAAGCATACCACAAAGGATTGTCTGTTCACCCATAAGGTCAGATTTAACTTCAGCAACGAAGTCTGATTCAAGAACACCGGCCTTTGAACCGCCCATACCTACAGCCAGAGCCTTAGCAATTGCCCAGCCCTTTCCTTCTGGATCATTTTCCGGATGTACGGCAATAAGATCTGGTACACCAAATCCACGCTGGAATTCGTGCCAAACTTCTGTACCTGGTCCTTTTGGAGCACACATTACAACTGTGATGTCCTTACGAACCTGCATGCCTTCTTCAATCATGTTGAAACCGTGTGAGTACCAGAGAGCTGAACCCTTTTTCATGTGTTTCTGAACTTCTGTAATTACAGGAGTGTGCTGCTTATCTGGAGTAAGGTTACCAACAAGGTCAGCAGTTGGAAGAAGTTCTTCGTAAGTTCCAACTTTGAATCCGTTTTCTGTAGCGTTTTTCCAAGACTGGCGTTTCTGTTCAATAGCTTCTTTGCGCAGTGCATAAGAAACATCAAGACCTGAGTCACGGAGACACATACCCTGGTTAAGACCCTGAGCACCACAACCAACGATTACGATTTTTTTGCCTTTAAGAGCGTTTACACCGTCAGCAAATTCTTCTTTTGCCATTGAACGGCAGTGACCAAGCTGCATGCGAGCTTTGCGCCATGGAATCGAGTTAAAGTAATTTTCACCCATTTTAGTTTTCCTTTTTTGTCGCGTCGGTTGAGTTTATCGAAACCAGCGACATCTGATGTTTTTTTTGGGCGTCTCACTTACGGTAGTTTCGACAGGCTCAACCACCGTAAGTGCCGGGCTTTCCGTAGTTCCGCTTACGCTTCATTCCTTCGTTCTGGTGGTTGCGATAAACTCAACCACCGCCACTACGGAACGGCTTCGCCGCTACTACAATCCCTGACGCTTATAAAATTTTTATACTTCATTATAGGAAAATATGATTGTTGCGTAAAGTGAAAGATTTGAAAGTGAATGTTGCGTTTTATGCAATTACTAAAAAGATGTATTCATTTCTTTATTTGCAAATTTAAATGGAGTTCCTGCGACTTTAATAAGAAGTTTTATACATGCTTTTTATTTTTATTGAATCAGCAGTTCAATAACTGAAGTGCATCCTGTTCAGTTTCTATTTCGTGGAAGTCTTTGTTTAATCCTATAAACATACAGATTGCAACTATAATTGATACAAAGTCTGCAACTGGCTGTGCCCATACAATACCGAAAAGACCGATAAAATGGTTCATTATAAATATCATAGGGAAGAAAACAAAACCCTGTCTACTGATGGCGAGAATTAATGACTGTTTGCCTTTTCCGATTGCCTGGAATGTAAAGTTGAAGCAGAAAAGTGTTCCAAGAATCGGTGTTGATGCCATAAGTGAATAAATCATAGGGTGTCCCATTTGAATTACGGCAGGATCGCTGGAGAAGATTTTTATAATTGGAGTTGTAAAAATAAAATAGATGATTGTAATTGTTGAACCTGCAATAATGTTGCACATCAGGGCAAACTTCATTACTGCTTTCATGCGTTTAAGGTTGCGTGCTCCATAGTTGTAGCCGATAAGAGGGCTTACTCCCATTGCAAGTCCCAGCATTACGAAAATAGCCAGCATGTTTGCTTTAAGTGCTACTCCCATTGCAGCAACTGGTACATCTCCGTAAACGGCAGTTCCGTTGATAAAAGTTGTTATGTGAGGCAGAAGTTTTTCGGATGTAACTTCTCGAGCGTAATAGCCTGCCAGAAGATTGTTTGTAATAATTGAAGAAATGCTCATAAGAATATTTGTAACACTTGCAGGTAAACCGATTGAAAGCACTCCGGCAGCAACGCCGTTTCGGGCCTGATAGTGTTTTGGATTGATTGAAAGCATGCTTGTTTTTGACAGAACGTGTCTGATGTACATAACAAGAGTTACACCGTTTCCGATTATGGTTGCCAGGGCTGCTCCCTCAACTCCCATTCCTAAAAGTTTTATTCCGAATAATTCTTTGAGGATAAAAATCGGATCAAGAATAATGTTTACGATTGTTCCTGCCATCATGCCTTTCATTGAATTTTTTGAGGCTCCCTCGCCGCGGATAATGTTTGTAAAGGCGTTTGAAACTACGATTACAGGTCCGCCCCAGGCAACTATACTCAGATACTGGCGGGCATATTCAAATGTACCTTCTGTAGTACCGATTCCATTAAGAATGTTTTTGATAAAAATAAGGATAAGTGCACCGCCTGCAATTCCTGTACCGATTCCGGCATAAAAACAGAAAGCGCTGATTTTTTTTACAAGGTCAAAGTCTTTGCGTCCAAGGGAGCGGCTGATGTAACTTGAGCCACCCATACCGAAGATGTTTCCTGCTGCCATTAAAAATAAAAATACTGGAGTTGCAACATTTACTGCGGCAAACTGACTTGGGTCTCCGATAAGACCAACGAAAAATGCGTCTACCATGTTGTAGAATACAGATACAATCATGCTTAAGACTGTTGGAACTGCCAGCTTAAAAACGGCTTGTGGAACAGGTGCTTTTTCAAAAATATCAATGTTTTTTACCATAAAATAGAGTTTATGAAATAAAAAATAAATGTCAAGAAACAGTAAAAAACAGTAAAGAATGTTAAAGTTCTTAAATCAATGCGTGAAGGATAGGAACCCCGCCGTAAGGCGTTGCGAAGCAATGGAGCGCTTTTGCACGGAAGGGTGGATAGCCTGACGGCAGGAACTGACGGCACGCCCTTATTCTGGTTCTTGCGGCAGACTTGGTTAAAAATGTATAATCTTATTTATGAAGAAAACTATTCCGGTAATTTTTATTGTTGTTGCAGCAAGTCTTGCTCTTTTTCTTATTGGAAAAGCTGTGTTTGTAAAAGATAACATAACAGCCAGAGCAAAAGTAATTACTCCCATAGTAGATGCAGATGAACAGAATAGTGAAAATTCAGAAAATGTTTATGAAGATTATGTTCCAGTTTCTTTTATTGAACTGGCCAATGATGAAACTTTGATGAGCATTGTAACTATGGATATTGACGGAGACAGTTACGATGATCAGATTAATATTGTAAAAACTTCAAGAAGTCCTTATCTGGAACTTATTGTGGGGCTTTATAATCCTCCTTCATCTTCTTATGTTCGTGCAGCCTGGGTTGCAACTAATATTACTCAGGTCCGCACTTTTGCCTGTACAAGTCTTGATGTAATCGGAAACCATAAAAAATCCCTGGTTTATCAGGGGGTTACTGATAACGGACACTCGGTGCTTAGAATTTTTAATGGCAGCCGCAATAACAGAAACGAATTTAAGCTTACAATGATTGGCGACTTTGAAGCTGACGGAACTATTTTTATTCAGCAGTCTGAACGAAATGAAGCTTATGAACTGAATCAGACTAAGGCTCCAAGTTTTCCTGTATGGGTTTATGCTTCTGAAAGTCCGGAAGAAAGTACTCGTCTTGATCAGATTCAGACAATGTATGACTGGGACGAAGAACAGGGAAAATATGTTGAAAAAAAACAGCTTCGCGTAACAGGCAGCAGACTGGCGGCTAAAGAACTTGCAAGAATCCAGGATGGAACTGTTGCTACTTTTGCTAAATTCCTTGACGGTTTGTGGTATAAAACTGATATTACAACCGGCAGCATGAGATATATTCTTTTTGATTATCAGAATCACGAAATTATTTTCCAGTATGAAGATATTGAAGAAGTATACAGCTGGCTTAACAGTAACCTTCGCCGTAACGGTATGTATTTTTCTTCCGTAAATAAATCAATTGAAAACCTGCAGCGTCGTTTTGATATTTCGCTGGTAAATGTTGATGAAATCCGTGTAAGAATTCAGGATGATGTCCGCATGATTATTGGCGAAAGCACTTTATGGGATGGTACTTATAAAAAAGTTTCGTTGAAAAACCTGCAGCAGAAAAAAACTTCTGAATCTGCCGATTGTATTGACCGTCTTGTAAAAGGTCCGGCCTGGGTTACATCTGACGGAAGTTACTTTATTTTTACGGCTGATTCTTATTCCGTAGAAGGTGATGGTTTTGCTGATAAAGGTCGTTTTATGAAAAATGTAGTAAGCGGTGAAACTTTGATTCAGTTTAGAAGTGATACACCGGTAAAATACTTTACAGGTTACTATATTGTGAATTACGGCAAAATTGTAAAAAAGGAAAATTCCCGTTCAGGAAAGGTTGTATTAAAAACTGTAACTGATACCGATACGCTTCTTGTTCATCCTGTAGTTGTAAGTCCAGACGGATTTTTTCAGACTGAAGCCCAGCCTGTTGTACTTCGCAAAACTGAACTTAGAAAAACTGATGAATAAAA
>JAEDGQ010000040.1 GCA_016297415.1 Treponema sp. | reverse complement strand
TCACTCCTTTGCGCCATTTTTCAATACAAAATCAGTTATAATGCGTTTGCCCTGCAAGGCAAGAATAAAGACGCTTATTTGGACAGAAGTGTTTCCAGCTCTGCATTAAGTTTGAGAAGGTTTTCGTCTGCAGGAGAAAGGGCTACAACCTGTTTGAGATAATACTGAGCCTTTCTGTATTCCTTTTTATTGTAGTAAATCTGATAAAGGCGATACAAAGCATCCTTATTGCGGGGATTTGCAGTAAGACTGTTCCTTAAATCTGCAAGAACAGCTTCTTCTCCGGAAACAATAAAACTGTGTTCATAGAGAAGGAAACTTTTCATTTTTGATGAACAGTTATTTTCAATCTGCTGATTAATAATTCTGCCGGCTTCACCAGTTCGTCCTGTAGCAACAAGAACTTTTACATAATTCTGAACTACTGTTTCATCATCGCTTTTTTTTGAATAAAGTGATGAAGCAAGATTCCATGCCTCTTCCTTTCTATCTGAAGCAAGACAGATTGAAATATGTGTATAAACGGAAGATGCAGGTGCGTTTTTATTCTGACGAAGGGCTGTACTTACCTTGTAAGCTTCATTCCACTGCTTTTTTTGCATTAAATCATTTATACGGATCTGCTGGGCTGAAATATTCTGAGAATCTTTTTCAAGAATTACTGCTGCCAGTTCCCCTGCACTCTTTCCGCCGATTCTGTTTCCTGATTCTGAAGCAAGGCTTGCAGCAGTAAGTATAATTTCAGAATCATCAGGATAAAGTTCAAGAGCCTTTTCAATTGTTTGAGCTGCAGAAGAAATATTTTTATTCCATTCTTTCTGAACTTTTGCCCTCAGCACAAGATAATCCCTGCTGTTTGTATCAGAGCGTGCATAAACATCAAGAAGAGAAGCTGCACGAATATAGTCATTTTTCTGAATAAGAATTCTGGCACGGAACAAAACGTAATAAGCATTTTCCGGTTCCTGCTGAAGAACTCTTCCTACATAAGCTTCACATTCATCAAGACGGTTCAGAACAAAACATGTTTCTGCACAGATTTTTAATGCAGGTTTATAGTAAGGATTTCTGTCAGATGCAGCTTTTGCAAGAGAATAAGCTTCTTCATAACGCTTAAGCTTGTAATTACAGTCAGCAAGAGCATAGAGAATTTCAATTCCATCACTTGAGTTTTCCCTGCAGACAGAAAAATATCTGAGAGCTGCTTCATAATCTCCCTGACGACGGCATAAAATTCCCATAAGATAATTAGCAACAACACTTGAACCATTCAGCTTCAGGGCTTCTGTCAGGGCTTCCTGAGCCTGAGGATAATAATCAGTACGGCTTTCGGAAATTGCAAGAACAAGAGATGGAAGAAGAATTGTAAGGAAGTCTTTATTTCCTGTGCTAAGGTCATATATTCCCTGACGGGCTGATTCAATTGCACCAATGTAAGAGTTTTGAGTTGAAACTTCCGGCACTTCAAAATTCAAAGTTTCTGAAGTCCATAAAATCTGAAAGAATGCTTTTGCAACATTAAGGAGAATTTTTTCCTGCTCAGTATAATCACTGGCATTGCTTCTTAAAATTGAATATGCATAGCGGATGGAATCAGGTGAACCATTTTCTATTGCAGCAAGAGCTTCAGGAGAAACACCAGAAAAAAAGGATCTGTCCCTTTTAGGCATAGTAATAGGAACAGCCTCAGAAGAATCAGGAGTATATTCCTGAACCTTAGGTGTAGAACCGCATGAGTAAAAAGTAAATGTAAGAATACACATTGCAGAAACTCTGCAGATTTTTTTATTCATTACTTGTTTTTGACCTGAGTTTTTCTTTCGTAAACAGTACCATCTGACAGTTTTTCAATTTCACCAATTGTATCTGCCTCTTTGTCACTTTCATCTTTTTCGTAAGGAAAATGACTGTCTGTAACAGGATTCTGCTGGAGAAGGAAAATCACAACAACCAAAGCACCAAGTCCTGCTAAAAAAAGAGGCCACCAGTATGAAATAAAAACTGAGAAAGGAGTTTTAATAATATCAAGTGAAAAGAGAAGGAACAAAGCTCCCATAACAGCAAGAGAAAGAGATGGAACTCCAAAAGCTGTCTTTATTTTTTTTTCTTTTGCAAAACCTGTAAAGAGAAGACAGAGAGCTGCTATTTCGATAGAAGCAGGCCAAAGCTCAGGAATACCATACTTCAATTTTCTTGAAGTTACAAAAAGAAAAAGAGTTCCTGTCAAAACATTAAATATTCCTGCAAAAAACAGAAAAGGAAGCTTAAAGACAGTAAGAGAAAGATAAAATACAACGGCACCAGAAACTGTCATAATCAAAGGCCAGGTCTGCAGTTCTACAATGCCGTCAATGTCCATTTTAACAAAAAAGAGAAGTCCTACAAGAATGCAGCTGACACCAAGTGCCAGAATCATATTCACTGTTGCTGTTGTTAATTTTCTCATAATAACCTGCTGAAAATTTTAGTAGTTTCCAAAAACTCCAACATATAAAATATACTAAAAAATGCCCTCTTGCAAAGACCATATTAAGTTTGCTACAGTTTAAATATGAAGATTAAAGCTTGTTTTTTTGCATTGTCAGTACTTTCCTCTGCATTCTTTTTTTCATGTAATAAATCAAAAGATCAGGCAGCTCTTACCCAGCTTCACTCTCTTTTAAAAGATGAAAATCTGTCTGCCCCATCCCGTTATGCAGTAATCAACAGTATTGCAGCCATTCAGCATGCAAACAAACAGGACAACGAAATGATTCTGTTTTTAACAGACTGGGTCGAAAAACATCCTGATGATATTTACAACGCATACTGGCTCAGAACAGTTGCTAACATCTATCTCGAAAACGGAGCAGAACCTGTAGCTGAATATTATTACGACAGAATCCTCAAAAATTATCCTGATCTTCTTCTTTCAAAAGGACAGTCAATTCATTTTGAATGTCTTCAGCATCTTATTCAAATCAGCCAGAATTCAACAAATAAAATTTCTTACTTTAACCAGCTGGTAAGCAGATTTCCTTCTTCCGTAAGCATTACAGAAATGTATGTTCGTCTTGCCCTTGAATACGAAAAAGAAGGTGAATTCAAACAGGCACTCCGCTCTTATTCTATGTTCCTGAACCAGCCTGACGCCTCTACTATTCAGATTCCTGGTATTCCAGATGCTTATTCAACTGCCCGCAAAATGAATGATTTTTCTCAGTCAGAAAAAGACTGGACCTTTGATTCTTTAAGCTCTCTTGAAACAGCTGTAAAAAAAGCAATCAGACAATATGACTGGCGTTCCCTGGACAAATACCGTTCAAAAGTAAATTTCTTTGCCATGAGCTGGAAATCAAGTGAATCTGATGCAAATGCCCTTGAAAACTTTTCTATGAGAGGTTTTATGAGAGGTCAGAGAATCCGTTACAACGAAAAACTTGATGAAACTTCAAATCCAAACGAAGCATATCTCCGTTCAACAGGATGGAGTCCTTACATGCCTGTATGGTATCTCTACTTCAGAAAAGTAAACTTTCCTGCTGATCCGGAAATTCATGGACGCTGGGAATGGGCCGGTATTTACTTCGGCGAAAAGCTCTAATTTAAATTCCCGTGACTAACAAAAGGCTTTATACTGTCAGATTTTTACTTCTCTTATCAGCAGTTTTATTTCTGCCTTTCACCATTTATCCTCAAACTAAGGAAACCCCTGTACTGACAAAAATAGGCGGTATTACTGTTCCTCAGTCTGAATATGCTCAAAACCAGATTCAAAAATACATTGACCAGTACACAAAAAATTTCGGCCGCCAGCAGCTTTATGATGTTCTTGAGGGAGGTGAAGCTTACAGACTTTACATCCGCCAGGAATTAAAAAAAAGAAATATGCCTCCAGCTCTGGAATACCTGCCTTTTGTAGAAAGCGAATTCAATCCTAAAGCCGTAAGCAGAAGCGGTGCAAAAGGTTTATGGCAATTCATGGACAACTCCATTGCAGGACTTCTGAAAAAAACAGAATGGGAAGACCAGCGCTACGACCCATGGAAAAGTACAGATGCAGCCCTTTCAAAACTTCAGGAAAATTACAAAACTTTCAAAGACTGGCCCATTGCAATAGCTGCCTACAACTGCGGAGCCGGAGCTATGAAAAAAACACTAAAAGAATCTCCACAGAAAAATTTCTGGTATATAGCTGAAAAGGGGCTTTTACGGGATCAGAGTGTTCAGTATATTCCTAAACTTCTGGCCATCTGCCAGCTTTGTGAAAATAGCGAATTATACGGTCTTAGTCTTCCAGCAGAAACAGAATCACCTTTCTTTTCCCAGTTTGATTATCTTGAAATAAAAACCCAGGTATATCTTGACTGTCTTTCCCAGGAAATGAAAATGGACCCGTCTATTCTTTTGTATCTTAACCCTGCTCTTCTTAAGGGCTGCACTCCACCATCAGCCTACACTCTCCGGCTTCCTTCCGGCATGAAGGAAAGTGCAGTTATTGCCCTTGCAAACCTGAAAAAACAAGGTACAGAAAAGCCCCCTATTACTCATACAGTTCAGCAGGGAGAAACTTTGTGGTCCATTTCACGCAAATACAATGTAAGTGTAAGTACTCTGCGTACATTAAACGGAATGTCAGAAAAGGATACTCTTTCAATTGGAAAAACTCTTTATGTACAATAAAGTTATGCCGAAAATCAAAGTATGAAGAAATCATTTTTTGCTTTTGCATGGGCTCTAGTTTTTCTCTCCGTACCTGCTGTTTTTGCTGAAAAGGGAGAATTAAAATCAGAAAGTACAATCGACTGGACAAAGAATAAATTCACTTCCTCTGTAATGCTGGATATGGATAAAGCCGGTATTTTTATGCCATCTGGAAAAATGACAGCTGTCAATAAAATCAACACAGAACTTCCAGACCTGGTAAAAGATCCTTTACTTTCTCTTTGTGTAGATTCGGACACAGTTCTTGCTGACCTTGTTCTTCAGGATGACCTTACTCTTGAAGAAATTACACAGATTGTAGACAGAGGTGCTAAAACTCCTGGTGTTTTTGTTAATGAAACTTCAACTCTCAAGATAGTTCATACAATCAATACCCTGAACATAAGTTCAAAAATGGTTCGTCATAAATATCCATATAAAAATCCAAAACCTGTAGAAATAACTCCAAGCCGCACATATACAGGAATTATTATTGATGCCAGAGGAAAACTTCCTGTACACGGTGAATTTGTTGAAGATGATGTAAATCCATGTTTTTTTCCTGAAATCTGGGATGAAAACATGAACCTTATTTTTGAAAAAAATATGTGTGATCCAGAAGTAACAAAGAAAAACGGCATGGTTCACTTTGACTGGTCTGATGATTACTCAAGATACGAAGATAAAATCGGAAATGACCCTCTTCATATAAGCGCCAGAAAAGTTTATGGCCGTTACAGAACAGACCCTGTTATTTCCAGAGCCGATGCCCTGAAAATTCTTTCTGTTCCTGAAAATCTTGAACTTCTTAAAGCCGGAAAAATCGTAGTTCTTCTTGATAAGGAAAAACTTATTTCAAAAGTAGCAGTTCCAGAAAAAGGTCCTCAGTATTATGCAGCAATCAGAGAATTAAAATCCTATTTCTTCAAAAATGAAGAAGGTCCCATTATTAAAGACGGTCCACATGGTATTCAGATTCTGTATGACCTTAAATTTGTTGCTGACAGTCCTGAACTTTTAACAAGTGAATTGAAAAAAATCAAAGAGCTGGCTGAAGGGCTTAAAACTATTAATGCAGACAATTCTTACACAATTCTTGTTGAAGGACACACAGCCGATGTAAACAAGCCGGAAGGACAGATGCGTCTTAGCATACAGCGTACACAGACAATCATCAGGGAACTGGTAAAATACGGTCTTGATCCAGATATTTTCAGTTATCGTGGTTACGGTGGAACACAGCCAATAGCTTCAAATGCCACAGATGAAGGACGAGCATTGAACAGACGCGTAATTATTACAGCCCGTCCAAAACAGACATACATAAAAACAAATTAAAAAAAAGACTGAAGCGGGGATGACCAAAAACTTCAACTTGCGGTGGTTGAGCTTGTCGAAGGGCTCAATGACCGCTACAGTCATTACTTATTGGACATCCTCCCTTTTTTATCAATACCCCTGTTTTTTTATTTCTGAAGAAGTTTGAATACACCGTCTTCCCTCATGTATTCAACTCCCACTCCATCCTGCTCAACCGGGTATTTTCCTTTACAGAAGAAATTTTCCAGAAGACTGATATAGTATGCAGCTGTTTTATCTGATGGTTTTTCAGCAGCAAGTTTCTTAAAGCATTCAAGAGCTTTGTCATACTCTTTAGCTTCAAAAATATCCATTGTTTTTTCCCAGTCCTCTGTATACTTGAGAATCTTTTCGTCTGCATCAGCTTTTTCACATAATGGTTCGTAAAGACGGATAGGCGTATTTACATTTACAACTCTTACACGGTCAAGACGGCGAACAACAAAGCGGTCTCCAAGAAGATTTCTTGTAGCTTCACTCATCAGAATGCCGCCTGTAGAATACTGTTTATTTACACCTTCAAGACGGCTTGCAAGATTTACGTTATTTCCCATCATTGTGTAATTCTTTTTGTTTTCACTGCCCATATATCCTGCAATCATTTCACCTGAGTTAAGACCGATACGGGTAAAGATTTTACGGTTATTCTGAACCATAATCTTAAAGGCATCATAAAGATCCTGATCCATGTCAACCGGCTTTTCACCAGAAGCAAACTGAAGGATTTCATTATTCATTACTTCTTCAGCAGCTTTCATTTTTAAGGCAGCAGCAACAGCCCGTTCACCGTGATCATCCATTTTTACAGGAGCACCAACAAGGGCAATAATGGCATCACCTTCATATTTATCTACAGTTCCCCGTTCATCCATAATGATGTCTGACATTTTTGTAAGGTAATAATTTAAAAGTGCAACCAGCTGACTTGCGGAAAGAAGTTCAGAGAATTCTGAAAATTTCTGAATATCAGTAAAGATAGCTGTCATTTCCAGACGCTGTCCACCCAGTTTAAAACTTGATGGGTTAGCAACGATTTCATTAACTACTTCTTTTGAAAGACACTGAGAGAAAGCATTTGTAATGAATTTTTTATCATTTGATGCTGTAAGGAATCCAAATACAGTTGTAATTACAAATGTAAGAAGTACAGAAAGTACTGGGACTACAGTTCCAATATATTTTCTTGTAAGAATAAAGAACAGAAGAAGTAACAGAACACTGAGAATTAATGAGATAATTCCGCAAACAATCTGTCTTCCTGTGCCTTTTATTTTTTTAGAAACAAGACTGTAACCAAAACAAAGCACAAAGGCAATCAGAATCGAAATCCATGCAGGTGAATCATCAACAAAGTCCCGGCTCAAAAGCATGTTTGCAAGAGCATAGTGAACTCCAGGATTTGGATAATGTTCCTCGTACTGTGTAATTCCCCAGTCAGTTGTAGATGTAGCTGTTGTACCAAGAATACAGTTTGCGTTAACAACACGCTTAGACATTTTTTCTCTTGAATCAACATACTGCTTCAAAGTATCATCAGCAGCCGCAATTGCTTCGTTAATATAGTCAGCAACATCAGCCCCTGCATTATTTAAAAGGATGTTTCTATATTCATCAGACACACAGTATGTCATGGTCTCAATCATTATCTGCTTTAATGCACCATAATCTTCATAAGTGATTCCATAATCAGGATCTTCTCCATCATGTAGGGCTGCTTCAACATCAGCTGCCATTTTCCAGTATTCGTATGGATTATCTTCCGTAAAGCTGAATAGTCCGTGAGAATCCATATCTTTCATCTGATCAGCAAGTGTATTTTCCAGAAGACGAATACGATAAATCTGCCAGAGAGAAATCTGATTGTATTTGTTATACACATTCTTTGGATACTTAATAATTACACGACCATCTTCCCCACGAGGAATTCTGATATTCTGTTTTTTAACAGCATTTCCCTCTTCATCTCTTTCAATTACTGCATCAATCAATGTAATAGCATCATTGGCAATTCTTACTTTTGGATTTCCGTAGTGTGTAAGAATAGATGAAAGAACAAGCTGTCCATAATACTTTCCATCGTATTTTAAAACCAGATGAAGACGGCGAAGATATCCGTCAGAATCAACATCTGCATTTACAAAGCCTGTGTTAAATGAATTAATCATAAGCTTATCAACGGCAGGCATAATCGAAACGTATTCTGGAGTAACAGAATCATTGTCCACTTCAATATGAGAAAGGACACCTTTTTCAAGAAGAATAGATTTTTCATCTTCTGTAAGAAAGGTATCATAATCAACAAGCGTAATAGCCAGAGTTGCAGTCTGTCCAAACTTCAGGGACTGTCCAAGATTTTCGTCTGCATCAATTACAGCTTTATCTACATTTTCAAGGACATTATATTCTGCCTCACTTACAGAAAGTTCCCTTTCTCTCAGCCTTAAAAAATCATTTCTGATTAAAGCCGGTAGCTGTTTTTTTACATACTTTTCATCAAACTTTGAAGGACTTTTGTCTGTAAAACTTAAGTCGAATATTGTACTGGCTGCACCAAGTTCTTTAAGAACAACTAATGTTTTCGCATATACATCACGGCTTAATGGCCATGTACCAATTTCATCAACAGAGGCATCATCAATATTTATCATTAATACTGAACGATTTTCTTCTGTTGATTTTAGCGGGCGCTGAAACAAATCCGCAATTTTTTTATCCGCTGTTGTAAAAACAAGAAGAGAACAAAGAACAACGGCTCCAAATGGAACTATAAGATGTAAATACTTTTTCATAAACTTTTCTCTAATTTTTTATAATGAATATAAACTTTATGGGCAGCTGAAAAACTGAATACCCTGCTGAACTGTGATAAAACAAAAAGGGGATGTCCAAAAAGTTCAACTTGCGGTGGTTGAGCTTGTCGAAACCACCATATTTAGTGCAATGGTCATTTCGACAGGTGGTTCCTGAGCCCGTCGAAGGGCTCAATGACCGCTACAGTCATTACTTATTGGACAGCCCCTTTGTAAAAGGAAAGATTAATCCTGCCAGTCTGTCTGTTCTGTTACATCATCTGCGCGAGAAGAAGCAGTACCCTTACCTTTTTCAGAAGCACGGGATGCAGCAACCTCATTAGAAACTACAGTGCCAGATGTAATACCTTTTCCTGCAGGAGTTTTTGGTCCATTAAAAGTTTTAAGCGCAACACCTTTTTTTACACCTGCAACTTTAACTTCTTTACCAGATTCAGTTGTAAAAACAATTACTGAAGAAGCAGATGTATAAATCTGTGTTGTTTCCTCAAGAACAAGACCTACAGTAACCTTTTTAAGTTCACCGTTTGAATCAGCATAATTCACTACGCCACCTTTAATAGATTTTACAGTGAAGCTTTCTGCAAAAAGAAATCCTGCAGCTGTTAGAGTTAAAACAAGTACCAGTAATTTTTTCATTATTATCTCCTTTTAAATACCGCGTTAGCGGCAGTGCTTCTTTATTGTCCAATTAAGAACTTATTATTTACAGTACAATAATATCCCGATTTTTAAAAAAATCCACGTATTGTAAAAAAATTTTTTTTTATAACTGTTTCCTGAATTCAGAAAGAACAGCATCTTTTGATGGAAGTTCCATTTTAATATCCGAATCAGGAATTGCAACAGGCTTAAATTCTCTCCATGATTCTTTCAGCGGAATAAGCACTGCATTTTCCTTGTTTCTGTTCCACTGACGGAATCCTACCTGGCGTTCCATTTTGAAAGTATCTTTAGTAAGAGTAATTTCAAGAGGAATCCATACTTTATCATCGATTACAAGACAATCGCCGGCTTTTGCCTTTTCTGAAGGCTTAAGTCCAGAATCAAATGCCATGTAAATATGACCTGGGATTGTAATAAAAGCAGTTTCAATTCCGATTGCTTCAAGTAATGAACAGTTAAGAATTGTTAAGTCGTCACAGTCACCACCATGATAAAGCAATGTCTGATATGGGAACTGAAGGAAGTCAATAGAATCAGTACCTGCATTGCTTGTAAAGGCAGAAGCAGGATCTACAACATAGTTAATTCCCATAAGTTTAAGAGTTGCGAAAATAGCAGCAGCATACTGAATGTTTTCAGGAACGCCAGGAACAAGACTATCTTTTACTGTTGATTTTACACGATTAGCCAGCATATAAGCAGCAGCATCTTTTCCGGATACGAAAGAAGCGGCCTGACGGTCATCTGCCCATGTCATTGAGTTACGTCCCAAAGTTGTAATGATTACAGGCTTCTCGTATGAAACATTTTTCCAGAGAGAAGTATATGAAACAGAGATTACAGCACTTGTTTCTGAAGCTGTAAGGTTGTTCAGAATATTTTCGTTAAGGAAGGCTGTAAGTTCAGCAGTAAAGCTTTCCCCTCTTTTTACAGCAGGAATGCTGAATGCCAGAGTGGGATTAGCCATAAACTGTTCGATATAGACATAAACTTCAACATCAGAAATATCATTATTTTCGCTGTTTACGAAAGTAATTGAACCGAAAGGATGATTTTCGTAATGGCTGTAGAATACAGGAAATACGGGCTGAAGAGTTGATTCAACTGTATCAATAGATGCTGTATTTACCAGACCTTTTGTAAAGTTGTAACGAAGGCTCAAACCAATTTCCAGATTACTGTCCATGGCAGGTTTATCTTCGTAGTACATTGCTGAATAACCGGCAAATAAACCTGCAGAAAGTTCTGGCATAAGATGAAAATTAACAAATCCGCGACCACCGTAAATCACCCCTGATTCACCTGTGAAGCCCTGTGTATCATCTTCTCCAATAGCATAAATACCGGCAAAACCTTCAGCCGCAATACTGAATCTATCGCTGAGACGATATTCATAGCCTGCACCAACAGAACCAGTTTTAACATAAATTGTATCAATACCACTGGCAGAAAGAGGAAGAAGTCCACCAAGAAGAGTAAAGTACACATTATCACGCTGACGCAGCTTAAATACATCAACTTCCAGCCCAGCATAGCCGCCAGGCATTTTATCAAATCTGGAGTCACTTAAAATGTTGTAATCAGGCATTAAGCGGAGTGCAACATCAGCAGCAAACAAAGAAGCACCACAAAATGCAAAAACTGCAGATGCCAGAAAAACTTTAAGTTTTTTCATTTACAGCTCCTTACAGTGCAAAATATTCTGCTTTTGAAAGACCTCTGGCTGCACTTTTGTTACCCGGGGCTTTTGCAAGAATCTTCTTATACTGAGCTGCAGCTGCACTATAATTTCTTTCAATCATGTAAATATTTGCAAGATTGTGCATTGCTGAAATTGAGTTTGACTGAGCAAAAGCGCTGCGGGCTTCTGCATAACGGCCAGAACGGGCAAGTGCCATTCCGATTTTGTTAGCGTCTCCTGAAGCACGTGCTCTTGCAACAACTTTTTCCATATCAGAATTGATATAATCCTGAATTGCAGCTTTTACAGCTTTTTCTACAGAAGATTTTGCAGCTGTTTCAAATACACTGCCATTACCTTCAAATGCAGCAGCTGCGTAAGTTGTCCAGGCATCTTCTACGTTTACAAATTCATAAGTTCCTTCAGCGGCTGAATTTGCTTTTTTAATTACAGCAGCAGCAGCCCTGCGGCTTGCTGAAAATCCTTTTTCAAAAGCTTTCATTGAAAGACCAAACCAGGCTGTCTGATCATCAATGATAAGTGCATTTGTATCAGCAAAGTGGCTGGATGCATTTTCTGGTTTAATCTTAAGGTTTACAAGAACGACAAAATCATCTTCCATAGGGAGGAAACCTGTTCCAACACCGATTGATTCAAGACATGAAGCAACAAGAATACCAAGATCATCATAATCACCAGAAAGAACATTCATTGTCTGAAGAGGATACTGAATAGAATCTAATTCTTCTCCATTACGGAATGATGTATACGGAGTAACTTTATCTTCCGAGTATTTAACTCCGGCAAGACGAAGAGCTTCCATAATACCGGCAGCCATCTGAACATTTTTGTTCATAGCTGCATATCCTAAACCATTAACAGTACCAGAAACTTCTTTTGCAAATTTAAGAATATCTGTGTTGTTTGAATCAACAAAAGCAGCAAGTGCATTTGAGTCCCCCCATGAAAAAGCATTACGGTTATGAACTGAAATTACACAAGACTGAACTGCTGTCTTTTTCTTTCCAAGGAATTCATAGTCAACAACAAGTTCACCAGAGATTTTTCCGTCTTCAGCAAAACGAAGGATTTCGGAAGAAAAATCTGCGTAAAGAGGAACTTCTTTTGATGAATGTTTATTAATGCGTCCAACCTTTACAGATTCAAAAGTTGATTTTGTATATTTTCCGGCGCGGAAAGAAACATGAACATTCTTGATTTCTGCACCTTCATTGTTTCTGATTGTAAGAGTTCCAAGAGGACATGACTGATAAGCAGACATGAACAATGGAAAAGCAGGTTCATCCTGTTCAAGATTTACATTAAAAGCAGATGATCCGCTTTTTCCGATAGACATTGTATAACGAAGAGTAAGACCAGCTGTAATATAGTTGTACGGATCATTGTCAGTTACATTGTAGCTGATGTATCCACCGGAGGCAGCAAGTGTCATTTCTGGAGTAAAGCGATAACCGATTTCGGCATAACCACGCCAGTAGTAATCAGATGCTGACTCATTTTTGCTGTTAATTTTTGTAGAAACCTGATAAAGACCTGCAGCACCACCAGCACCAAGATAAAGATGCGCAAATGGAAAGTAATATACTCCAAGTCCGGCACCGGCACCTGCAAATGTCATACTTTCATAGATTCCTTCCGGAGTTACTGAGGCAGCGTTTACTTCCACACCGGCAGTAAACAATCCGAAAAGGTCAGCATCAAACTGTGCAAAACCTCCAAAACCTGAACCATAATCTGCATCCAAAGCCTTGTACATGGCAGGTGTAATTTTAAGAGCTGTGTCTAAAGCAAAAACAGATGATGCTGCAAAAACAGCTCCCAGAAAAACAAAAACTTTTTTCATTTTATACTCTCTTCTTTTTATAACTTTGTTTATTATGACGCTTTTATGACGCTTTTGTAAAAAAACATCCGCTTTTCTATTTATCTGGAAAGAAGATCTGCAAGAATGCAGACACCTTCAACCATAGCCTTATGCTCTTCCGGAGCAATGCGGGCATAAAGGGAATCAGGTGTATCACCAGGCATTACAGGAACTTTCTTCTGAACAAGAATTTTACCTGTATCGCAGCCTGCGTCAACAAGGTGAACAGTACAGCCTGATTCTTTTTCACCTGCTGCAAGAACAGCTTCGTGAACATTGTGTCCCCACATTCCTACTCCACCAAATTTTGGAAGAAGAGCCGGATGCAGGTTTACAATGCGGTTTGAAAACTCAGTAATAATGCTGCCGGAAAGTACAGTAAGCCAGCCTGCAAGAACAATAGCATCACAGCCGGCTTCAAGAGCTGCGTTTTTTGCAGCATCAGAAACAGCAATACGCTTTTCTTCTTTTGAAACTTCCTTAGCCTTTTCCGGACCAAGCACTGCAAAAGGAGAAACGATTTTTGTGGCAATGCCGGAAGCAGCAGCCCGTTCAAGAGCATAAGCCTTTTTAGTGTCAGCAATTACCACCTGAATGTGGTAAGGACAGTCTGCATGAGATTTTTCATAATCAATTAAAGCCTGAAGGTTTGTACCGCCTCCGCTTACTAATACTGCAATTTTCATATTTTTAATTCCTTAAAGTTTTACAACTACCACTCCACTATCTGTTCTTCAGATTTATTTCCAGCGGCATCTTCAAGGGTGAATTTTATAGTTCCGCCGAAAGCATTTTCTAAATTTTCTGGATATATGAAATACACATTAGAATCATTTGTAATTGGGTTATTAAAAATAATTTCGTGCTTCTCAGTATCTACAGTATAATCAACATCCTGAGTCATATATTTATTATCCCCTGAAACCCATATACCTGTATTTCCTTTCGCAGGAATAAGAATAGTATCATAATCTGTTCCATTATTATCTGTTACAGAATAATATATTTTTTTAACCCCAGCTTCTGTGTCTTCCATCTGTATATAAAAATATTGACCATCAGAATCTCTGGTTATACCTTTGTCTAAAACTTTAGGTGCTGTATTATCAATATTTATATCAATTTTAATCTGTTTACTAATGTTGCCAACATCATCCCTTACATATGCATAAATGGCGTAATCTTCCGGATGATTTTTCAAGTTTTCAGGAAGCCATTTTCCTTCTCCATAAATTTTATCAAAAATGTAGTTTTCATCACCTTCTACAGAGGTATGAGCTGTTGCATACCATCCATAATCCGCAAGTTTTTTTTCATCTGACCACGCATCCCATTCTGCAGCCTCTGCAGAAGTCATAACCTTGCAAATTCTATATGTAAAAAGTGAACTATATCTTTTATCACCAGAATCCACAATTTTTCTATCTGCACTCCACTGACTAGAATATGCACCATCATATTTAAAACCAAAACCTTCAAATGCATCACTGGAATTATACCATTTTCCAGGTTCTATAAATGTAAAATCTTCGGCTTTAGTTTCTGGTGGCGCAGTATCTTTTACAAACCACATCTGAGAATTATATCTGTAATACTTTTTATTGCTGTCTGAGCTAGAAAAACCAGTCTCAGGTGGTATTTTTGTCCCTTCATTACCATGAGAATCCCGACCGTATAATTCAAGAACATATAATCCGTCTTCAAACTCATCTACAGTATTGTTTCCGAAATAAAAATCAGCAATCAGACTGTCAGTATTATTGCTTCTGAAAGTTTCAATTTTTTCACCAGTTAATTCCGCAGGGCGGTCCTTAGCTGACTCAATAAATGTTTCTTTGGCAACTCCACCCGTTATTAAATCGATATATGTATAATTCAGAGACTCATCGTAGTCAGTTTTTGTATTGCCAGATGAATCTGTTAATCTGTAAAATTTATAATAAACACGTTCAACTGCACCATCAGAAACAGAAAATGAATCGGCATTCATAGAATCAACTGCACGCACTGCAAAAGCAAGCTTATTTTTGACTCTTAAAGGGAGAAACCCTGCATCACCTGCAAAATTTCTTCTACATTGGTTTAAAACTGTATCAATGTTTTTAGTATCATCATCAACATTGTTAGTATCATTATAAACATCATCTTTAACAAAAACATAAGGAAAATTTGGTGTACCGCAATTTATTCCAGTTCGATAAATCAAATCTGAATCCATAAGATAGAACTGAACATCCAAAAATCTTGGTGGTTCAACATCTTCTTCCTTAGTTTGTGTAAAATTAAACACACAGTCTTCGTAAGATCCTGTGTACTCGCTATCTTTCTGTGAATCTTCAAAAGATGATCCAAAAAATCCTTTATAAATCCTGATTTCAATATTTCGTGTTTCAAAATCCCTGGTATCGCAAAACAATGAATAAACACCTTCAGGAAGATCCTTGCTGCTGGAATAAAACGTATCGTTTATATCTTTCAATAATACTCCAGCAGAAGACTCAATAAAAGCAGAATAACCGAGCATTGCATTAGGATAAACTTTTTGAAACGGTTTGAAATAAACTTTATTTCCTACTATATACACGATAAAATTTTTAGTTATATCAATGGCTTCACTAGAGTTCTTTGTTGTTTTTGCATAGATTTTTATATATTTAGGATTGGCAATAACAGCTTCATCCCAGAAGTAGTTATCAGAGTTTATAATACTTCCCATCAAAAAAGTTCCTTTAATAAACATTTCTTCACTGACATCCTGATCAAAAGTTAAATAAAATGTGGAATCTTTTTGATATAAGACAGTTTCGTAATCATTACTAAAACCAGTTACTCGCTGTCTTTTTACACATAATGGAACTATTACAATTTCAGTATTCTCAGAATAAACAGTGGCTTTTGTACTTATCTGGTAAGGGTTTTCGAAGCTAACGAATTTTTCATCCAGTAATAAGTTGTCATACTTTCCTTCTGTATAAAAAAAAGATGCAGAGTTGTTATTAATAATAGACTCAAGGGATTTTTTTTCAAAGGCTGCCCATTTATAAAAGCAGTAATCTTTATTTGCTGTAAAATCAATACTAAATGGTACACCAACTTTTATTTCATTTTCACGAGATTGCAGCAAAACACCACACTGGTCGTTTACAACGTCCACATAAACATTCCGATTTTTTGCATTGGCAAAACTTATCTGCTTATCAATCTGGCTTTTTAGATCGCTGCCATCCAGAAAATCTGAACATCCTGCAAAAAAAACTGAAAGAGCGATACATGCTCCAAATAGAATTTTTTTCATTTACGTCTCCCGAAAAAATATACATTCCAAATTATAACACCCATTTAAATAAAAATCTTGCTTTATATGAAAATAATAAAAAAAAAGGAGATGTCCAAAAAGTTCAACTTGCGGTGGTTGAGCTTGTCGAAACCACCATAT
>JAEDGQ010000138.1 GCA_016297415.1 Treponema sp. | reverse complement strand
TTCGTTCACCACACGTAAACAAAAAGTCACGTGAACAGTTCGAAATGAGAACACACAAACGTCTTATTGACATCATCAATCCATCAGCTGATGTTATGGAATCATTGATGAAACTTGAACTGCCTGCAGGTGTTGAAGTAGAAATGAAACAGTAAGAGCTTAGCTGCGTCGCAGTAGAGTCTTATTGAAAAAACGGTAACGGTCCCTTGGATCAGGGATGGCGGCCGAAAGGAAGAAAATAACAGTTTTCTTCTATAGGAGAAATATCAGAATGAAAGGTCTGATTGCAAAAAAAGTAGGAATGACACAGGTATTTGATGCCAACGGTGAGCTGACACCAGTAACCGTGATCCATGTTGAACCAAATACAGTTGTTGCTACAAAAACAAAGGAAGCTAATGGCTACGATGCTGTTGTTCTTGGTCTTGAAGATGTAAAAGAATCAAGAATTACAAAAGCATACAAAGGTCAGTTTCCTGAAAATGTATCGCCAAAACGTCATTTAAAAGAATTCCGTGAATTCGAAAAAGAAGTTTCAATTGGCGATCAGATTGGTCTTGAGTTGTTTGAAAAAACATCTTATCTCGATGTTACAGCAACTTCAAAAGGTAAAGGATTCCAGGGCGTTATGAAGCGCTGGGGCTTCCATGGTGGACGTGCATCACACGGTTCTAAATTCCATCGTGAAGCAGGTGGTACAGGAAACTGTACAACACCAGGACACAGCCTTAAAAATGTAAAGATGGCAGGACGTATGGGTTTTGAACGTGTAACAGTACAGAACCTCAAGATTGTTAAAATCGATCCTGAACTTAAGGTTATTATGGTACGTGGAGCAGTTCCAGGAATTAAAAACTGCACACTTATCATCAAGTCTGCAGTAAAGAAGTAATCCGGAGGAATGAGAAATGGATAAGAAAGTTTTTTCAACCGATGGTAAAGAACTGCGTACAATTTCGCTTGATGATAGCATCTTTGGACTTCCAGTTAATGAAGATGTTATTTACTATGCCATCAATAACGAATTAGCTAACAAACGTGTAGGTACAGCTTGTACAAAAGATCGTGCTGAAGTACACGGATCAAACGCTAAACCATACAAACAGAAGGGAACAGGTCACGCTCGTCGTGGTGATAAGAAATCTCCAATTAATGTTGGCGGCGGTACAATTTTTGGACCAAAACCACGTGATTTCGGTTTCCAGCTCCCAAAAAAGGTTAAGCGCCTTGCTATGAAATCAATTCTTAGCCTTCAGGCTCAGAGCGACAGACTTACTGTTGTAGAAGATTTCACAGTTGAAAGCGGAAAAACAAAAGACTTGGTAAAAGTTCTTAACAATTTTGCTAAGGACGAACGCACAGTCGTTATTCTTAAAGATGATGATGCAAAGATTAAACAGGCAGGACGTAATCTCCACAATGTTTACTTCCTTTCATTTAATCGCCTTCGTGCACATGACCTCTTCTACGGAAGAAAAGTTATTATGCTCGAATCAGCAGCAAAGAATCTTTCAGAATTCTATAAAGAAGAGGAGGCTAAATAATGTCTATGTTAAATGATATTCTTATTGAGCCAGTACTGTCTGAAAAAGCTACAGCTTTGCGTGAAGAAGGAAAATATACTTTCAAAGTATCTCCAGATGCAAACAAAACACAGATTAAAGAAGCAGTATCAAAACTCTTCAATGTTACAGTTGTAAAAATTACTACTGTAAATGTTCTCGGCAAGGTTAAACGTGTACGCGGAAAACCTGGTAAAACAGCCGACTGGAAAAAGGCAATTGTTCGCCTCGCTCCAGGTGAAACAATTAAGGTATTCGAAGGCGTTTAAGCCCTCGTAAATTAAGGGGAACCAGATGGCTCTTAAAGTTTTTAAACCATATACAGCCGGTACTCGTACTCGCATTGATTTGGTAAGAGAAGAACTGACAACAGATAAACCCGAAAAAAGTCTGGTATCAGGTCTGAAATCAAAAGGTGGTCGTGGCCAGGGTGGACGTATTTCTGTACGTCATCAGGGTGGCGGACACAAAAGAAAGTACCGCGTAATCGATTTCAAACGCAATAAGCACGGAATTCCTGGAACTGTTCAGACAATTGAATACGATCCAAACCGCAGTGCTAACATTGCTTTGGTATTTTACGCAGACGGCGAAAAACGTTATATTATCGCTCCTAAATCACTTACTGTAGGACAGAAAATTATGTCTGGTGAAAATGCAGCTCCAACTGTTGGTAATGCACTTCCACTGGAAGTAATCCCAGTAGGTTTTACAGTTCACAACATCGAATTAACACTCGGTCGTGGTGGACAGCTCGCTCGCTCAGCAGGTGCTTCTGCACTCGTTGCAGCTAAAGATGGTGACTATGTTATCATTCGTCTTCCATCAGGTGAAACACGCCGTGTTCTTGGAAAATGTTATGCAACAATTGGTGTTGTAGGTAACGAAGAACGCATGAATACTCAGCTTGGTAAAGCTGGTCGCAAACGTTGGCTCGGTATTCGTCCAACAGTTCGTGGTATGGCTATGAACCCAGTTGATCACCCACTTGGTGGTGGTGAAGGTGCCGGAAAGGGACATCACCCAGTTACACCATGGGGACAGCCATGTAGAGGTTATAAGACTCGCAATAAGAGAAAGCCTTCTAACCGTTTCATTGTTTCACGCCGTAAGAAGTAGTAGGAGTAGTTAACAATGTCTAGATCAGTTAAGAAAGGACCTTTCATTGAAAAGAGTCTTTATAAGAAAGTTATTGAAATGAACAAAGAGTCAGACAAGAAGATGATTAAAACATATTCTCGTTGCTCTACAATCATTCCAGAGATGGTTGGAAACACAATCAGTGTTTACAACGGAAAAGCATGGATTCCTGTATATGTTACTGAAAATCTCGTTGGCCACAAGCTCGGCGAATTTGCTCCAACTCGTACATTTAAGGGACATAGCGGCACTGATAAGGGTGCTAAATAAAGGTGGATACTATGGCAGAAAAGAAAGGTTATGTAGCCACTACAAAATTCCTGATTGCATCACCAACAAAGGTTCGTCCTGTTGCTAATGTAATCAAGCAGAAGTCGGCTTCTGAAGCACTGGCAATTCTTGATAATATGCCACAGAAGGGTGCAGAACTGATTAAAGGAACTCTTAAATCAGCTGTTGCAAATGCTCTTTATGCAAATAAGAAGCTTGATGAAGATATGCTTTATGTTAAGGAAATTCGTATTGACGAAGGTCCAAGACTCAAGAGAGTTTGGTTCCGCGCACGCGGCCGTGCTGATCAGCTCTTGAAACGCATGTGTCATATCACCGTCATTGTTGACGAGAAGGCGGGGGAATAAAGTGGGTCAGAAAGTAAATCCTATCGGTTTGCGTCTTGGAATTAACAAGACATGGCAGTCTC
>JAEDGQ010000137.1 GCA_016297415.1 Treponema sp. | reverse complement strand
TCACGACTGGAAGCCATTTTTAGCAGGGAATATATTATAATGCGTTTGCCCTAAGTAGTGGATTTTATGGACAGAAACTTAGTTGAAAAATAAAGAATATCTATACAATATGGAGTAAAAATACCGATAAAAAAAATATGGACAGGAATTATAAAGCTGCTCTCATTGGAGCGGGAAGAATCGGGTTTTCACTTGGATTTGATAAAAAGAGAGAACAGCCTGCAAGTCATACTATGGCTCTTCTTCATAACAAAAGGATAAAACTTATTGCTGCCGCAGACTGCAGCGAAAAAAATCTGAAAGAATGGCAGAAGTATGCAAAGAAACATAAATCCCCGGCCCTGGGTTTTGGCTCATCTGACGAACTTTATAAAAATGTTCCTGATCTGGATATTATTGTTGTAGCAGTCAATGAAGAAAAACATCTGGAAGAATGTATTAAAGCCATTGAATATAAACCTAAACTTGTAATTCTTGAAAAACCTGTTGCCCTTAATACAGAAGAGGCTGAAAAAATTGTTGAATGTGCTAGACGGTGTAATGTAAGTGTTATGGTAAATCACGAACGCCGTTTTGACAGAAGTTATAAAGAAGCTGCAAAATGGCTTTCTCAGATTGGTGATATTCAGCGGGTAAAGGCAGAACTTGATTCTGGTTTAAGAATCTATGGTGAAGAATTTGAAAAGGACGGAACATACAGTCTTATTCACGATGGAACTCATCTTGTAGACATTGTGCGTTATCTCCTGAAAATTGAATTAAAAACTCCTGTAATTACAGGTGTATGGAAAGACGAAAAAAATATTGTAAGGAATTTCAGCGCCCATTATGCAACAGCAAATATTCCTGATGTGGAAATTACTATGAGCGGTCGTTCTAAGTTTTTTGAATTCCGACTGGAAATACTGGGAACAAGAGGAAAAATCTGTATTGGTAATGGAATTGCAGAGTTTTATCTGAGGGAAGAAAGCCGTCTTTATACAGGTTTTTATTCTCTTGAAAAACAGAAGGTTAAACTGCCTGAAAAAACAGGATATTTTTCTGGAATGGTAGAAAATGCCGTAGATTTTCTTGAGGGTAAAGCTCCGCTTTTAAGTCCTCTTGAAGATGCTGTAAGAGATCTGGCCGTTCTTGAAGAAATTAAAAACTGTTTTAAATAAATATACTTTTTTTCAGATTATGCCTGTATAATTAAATATTGTAGTTTTTTTTAAATTTACGGAGGCAAAAATGAAAAAAAAGTTATTGAAGGTGCTGGCATTTGCTCTTGCTGCTGCCTGTATTCTTCCCATTTCTGCAAAAGAAATTAAGCGTTCTGTAAAGCCTGCAAAGGGCTGGGTGCTTTATCTTCCAGGAAAGAATAATTCAAAAGACGTAATGAAGGATTTGAACAAGTCCGGATGGCAGGTTTCAAATTCTTACAGAGAACACTTCTCTCTTGTTGATTCAAATATTAACGGAAAAAAGTGTCTTAAGTTCAACACTCTGGACGGGAAGCAGGATGCAATTATGCTTCCTCTTACTGGTAAAGAAAAAAAAGTAACACTTATCTTTAAGGCAAAGGGTGCAGTTGATCCTGATGCTGCCGGAACTCCATACGGTATATTCTATGCCTATGTTCAGAAAGGTTCATGGCAGACTCTTCTCCGCCACAATTCTTCAAATCAGGTCAAAGGTGCAAACAACATGAGTCGTCTTCGTGCTCCAGAAGGTCCAGGGGACATTGTTTCTGACTGGCACGATTACCGTTTGGTTTTTGATGTAGCAGATCCACAGAATATGACAAGTGAATGTTATATTGATGGTGTTCTCCGTCATAAAGATACATGCAAGGAACGCACAGACTTTGCAAAAAATCCATCTGATCCAAAACTCAGTACAGATGTATTTAACTGGGATATGATGCTTGGACAGGGCAATTATCTTGAATTCGGTGATAACGACGGTTCAACAAATGCCTTTGGCCGTTACGCTTATTTCCTGGCAGTTATTGATGATGATGTAAGTGCCATGACTCTTGAAGAACTTGGTGCAAAGGTTAAGGCAGACCTTGTAACAAATCCAGAAACAAAAAATGATCCTGATCCTGAATCTAAGCGTCCTGCTTCAAAACCAGCCGGAATCAACATTCAGGGACCAGAAGTAAATTCTAAGGATCCTGTTTTCTACGATACATCAAGCGTTAAAGGAAAAATCAAACTTAACAAACTTCCATACAGCCGTGCAAATGCCGAAGTAGTTACAGAAACATGCACTGTTCCAGATGTAAAATTCGCTGCAACAGTTGATCCAAAAGGTACAGACGGTGCCTATAAAACAATTGCAGAAGCAATTGAAGCCGTTCCAGAAAACAGCAATATTAAAATCATGCCTGGTTTCTATTATGAAAAACTGGTTATTACAAAAAAAGGAATCGGTCTTATCGGAACAAATCCTGCAACAACAGTAATTTACGGATACGAAGCAGACACAGGTAACATTAACGGAAACCTTCTTGTTGAAGTAAACTATCTGCCAAAAGGCGGAGATGCTGTAGGTGATAAAGTTTCAATTCCAGAAAAACCTGAAGCAAACTGCTGGTTCAACGCTGCAAATATTACTTTCTATAACAAAGGTGCAGAATGGAATAAACTCTGGGGCTCTTCAGAAAAGCGTTCCATTACTCTTGCCCTTAAAGGTGTAGACAAGTGTTATCTTAAAAACTGTGTATTCATCGGCCAGCAGGATACTCTCTACTGGAGAAGCGGTCGCATATATGCAGAAAACTGTTATATCGAAGGTGATGTAGACTTTGTTTGTGGTGGAGCTACAGCACTTTTTGACAACTGTAAGATTTATGCAATTGAACAGTACAACGGCGGCATTATTGTTGCTGCTGCCGCAGCTGATACAGGTTACAGTTCAACAGCAGCATTTGCTAAAGGCTATGTATTCCGTAACTGTAAAATCTCAGGTGCCCAGTCTTATACTCAAGCTCAGAAAAAAGTTACAATGGGTCGTGGTACATGGACTGGCGGTTCTGCCACAAGCGAAACAACTGTAGGAAAAACAGTTTATATTAACTGTAACTTTGACAAGGTTATAAACGCAAAACCTTGGGCAAACTGGGACAGCGTAAACACAGCAGAAAAATGTTTCTTCCGTGAATATAAATCAACAGGGGATGGCGCTACAAAAGAAAACCGTCCTCAGCTTACAGATGCAGAATACAAAGATTACAGCACAACAGAAGCAATTCTTGGCTTTAAGCCTGCTTTCTAAATAAATCCTGATTTAAAGGTATAACAGGGGAAAATCCGGCAACGGAAGAAACTTCCCCTGTTAGGGCAAACGCATTATAATATATTTCCTGCTAAAAATGGCTTCCAGTCGTGAAAACGTCTTGTCGAAACCGCATGCTAGC
>JAEDGQ010000039.1 GCA_016297415.1 Treponema sp. | reverse complement strand
AATCAAAAATAAGGCTTACTTGACATAAGTCTTTTAGAAATATATATTTAACTAACATTTTAATAGAAATATTTAAATGGATCCGCACACACGGGTCCATTTTTATTTATAAGGCAGTTTCGGAAAATTATGGATTATATTTCACTTGATTCATTACCTCATTACACAGAATGTGAAAAAACTGTAAGTGAACTTGGATATCATTTAGTTGAATTAAAGTTCTCTAAAAAAGGAAGTACAACTTATATTCAGGCTTCAATTACAGGGGAAGATGCATCTGTAAATATGGGAGTTAATGATTGTTCAAAAGTTCATCGTGTTCTTCTTCCAAAAATTGAAGAAATGCTTGGCACAGAAGATACATACATGGAACTTACTTCACCAGGAATGGAACGCAATATTAAAAATGCAGCAGAATTTGCTCTTTTTAAGGGACGGGAAGTTCGTGTGTGGGATAAAAATATTACAGACTGGGTTGGAGGAAAAGTAGTTTCATCTGACCATAAGTCAATTACACTTGGAATTACGCAGGAAGATGGTACTTCTGTTGAGAAGACTGTAGCCTACGCAGATATAGCAAAAGCAAAATTTATTCATTTATAGGGAGATTTGAATTATGTCAGAAATGGCAGAGGCAATCCGCGAGCTGATTGAAGAAAAAGGTGTTTCAGAAGAATCTGTAAAACAGACTGTAGAAAGTGCACTTAAGGCAGCTTATAAAAAGACATTTGGTACAGCTGATAACTGTGAAGTTCAGTTTGCAGATGATCTTTCAGACGTATCAGTTTACTCACGCAAAGTTATTGTTGATGGTGTTTATGATCCGGTAACAGAAATTGAACTTGAAGAAGCTAAGCAGATGTCGGAAGACGCAGAAGAAGGTGATGAAATCCTTATTCTCGTTGACCCAAAAACATTTGAACGTTCTGCAGTTTCAACAGGTAAGCAGGCTGCTCATCAGGGACTTAACGAAAGTTTCAAAAATAACCTTATGACTGAATATAAAGATAAAATCGGTGAAGTTATCATTGGTTATTATCAGCGGGAATATAACGGAAACATTTATGTTGATCTGGGAAAGGTTGAAGGTGTTCTTCCAAGAAAGCACCAGAGCCCGCGTGAAACTTATCAGAAAAATGACCGTATTAAGGCTGTTATCGTAGATGTAAGAACTACTTCATCTGGTATTCAGCTTGTACTGAGCCGCTCAGACCCAAGACTTGTTCAGTCTATCGTTGAACTTGAAGTTCCAGAAATTGAAGATAAGACTATAGAAATCTTCAAAATCGTTCGTGAAGCAGGATATCGTACAAAGATTGCTGTATTCTCAAATAAAGATGATGTAGATCCAGTTGGTGCATGTGTTGGCCTTAAAGGTGTACGCTGCCAGAATATCAGTCGTGAACTTGAAGGAGAAAGAGTAGACTTCCTCTGCTATGACGCTGATCCAGTTACATTCATTAAAAATGCACTTTCACCGGCAAAAGTTGAAAAAGTTCTTATTATGGACGAAGAAAAACGTCTTGCCCTTGCAATTGTTGATAACGAAGATTTCTCCCTTGCAATCGGTAAACAGGGACAGAATGTTCGTCTTGCTAACCGTCTTTGTGACTGGTCAATTGATGTTAAGACAGTTGAACAGGCTGCAGAAATGGATCTCAGTGCATTTACAAACCGTAAAGCTGCTGAAGATCTGTTCAATACAGAAAACACAGAACCAGAAGAAATTGAATCTATATCTGAACTTCCTGGTGTTGATGCTGATGTTGCAGCTGCACTTAAAGAAGCCGGATATGATGATATTCAGGCATTTGTTGATGCTTATGATGAAGGTTCAATCAATATCGAAGGTGTTACAGCAGAACAGCTTGATGCAGTAAATAAGATTCTCCACGAAGTTGTTGAATTTGTTGAAGAAGAAGTAGAAGAAACTCCAGCTGAAGAAAATGAAGCTGAAGAGGAATACTTCTGTCCTGAATGTGGTGCAAAAATCACTCTTGATATGACAAAATGTCCACATTGTGGCGTTGAATTTGAATTTGAATAATAATTCATAGTAAAATATTGAAAGTAGTACGAGAGAAATAATTTAAAGAGGAATAACTGAAAAATATGGCTGAAGAAACAGATAAAAAGCCCGGATTTGTATTAAATAAGAAAAAGGCAGAACCTGCCGCAGAAGCTAAAACTCCTGCACCAGCTGCTGGAGCAACAGAAAAGAAAAAGGTAGTCGTTGTTAGAAAAAAGGCACCTTCGGCTGCTCCTGAAGCACCTAAGCCGCAGACTCAGGGAGCAGATCAGAAAAGACCTGTTCCTGTTGTAAAAAAAGCTCCTGCTGCAGCACCAGCATCTGCACCAGCCTCAACTCAAAGTCGTCCTCAGCAGGCAAAACCTGCAGCTTCGACACGTACTACTTTTGAACTTAATTCTTCAAGACCAAATGTAAAGGCTGGAAATCTTTCTGATCGTCCTGCACGCAATAATGGCGGATTCCGTTCTGGAAACGGCGGATATGGAAACCGTCAGTTTGGCAATGGTCAGAGAAGAGAAGGTGGTTTTTCCGGGGCACAGGCTCGCGAAAACTATCAGAACAGAGACCGTAACGGCCAGGGTGGTGGATTTAACCGCGGTGGTCAGGGCGGCGGATTTAACCGAGGATCCGGAGGTTTTAACAGAGGACCTCAGGGTGCAGGGGGCAGACCAGGATTTGGGGGATCTCGTCCACAGGGAGCAGGTGGCAGACCAGGATTCGGCGGACCTCGTCCAGGTTTTGGTTCTAAGCCAGGCTTTGGAGGTGCTCCTGTAGCATCTGCAATTCCAGAACAGAAAGGTCCTGGAAAAAAAGCTTTTAAGGGTAAAAAACAGGTTTATAACAACCGCAAAGATAAAGAAGAATTGTTTGATGAAGAAGAACTTCACAAGAAGAAGGCAGCAGTTCCTGCCAGTGTTGTTCCAAAAACAATTGATATTATGGAAACTGTTTCAGTTTCAGATCTTGCCCGCAAGATGAATCTTAAAGCTGGTGAACTCATCGGAAAACTCATGTCTATGGGTATGATGGTTACTATCAACCAGTCAATCGATTCTGATACAGCAACTTTACTTGCCGCTGAATACGATTGTGAAGTACATCTTGTTTCTCTTTATGATGAAACTGTAATTGAAAGCGATAAGGGTATTGAAGGAAACGAAGAATTCCGTCCTCCAATCGTTACTGTAATGGGTCACGTAGACCACGGTAAGACAAAAACTCTTGATGCTATCCGTAAAACAAATGTTGTTGCCGGAGAAGCTGGTGGTATTACTCAGAAAATCGGTGCTTATCAGGTTAAAACTGAAAAGGGTGTAATTACATTCCTTGATACTCCAGGACATGAAGCATTTACAATGATGCGTGCCCGTGGTGCACAGATTACAGACGTTTGTATTCTTGTAGTTGCAGCAGATGATGGTGTTATGCCTCAGACTCTTGAAGCATTAAGCCATGCAAAAGATGCAAAGGTACCTATCGTTGTTGCTATAAACAAGATGGATAAACCAGATGCTAATCCGGACAGAGTTATGACTCAGCTTTCTGAACAGGGTCTTACACCAGAAGAATGGGGTGGTGATACACAGTACGTAAAAATCTCAGCTTTCAAAGGTGAAGGTATTGATGAACTTCTTGATGCAGTTCTTCTCCAGGCAGAAATGCTTGAACTTAAAACTCAGTGGAATACACGTGCCGAAGGTAAAGTTATTGAATCTCGCGTTGATCAGGGCCGTGGTGTAGTTGCAGATGTTGTAATTCAGAGCGGTACACTTAAGGTTGGTGATCCATTTGTAGCAGGTATTTACTCTGGTAAAGTTCGTGCCATGTTCAATGATCATGGTGAAAAAATTACAGAAGCAACTCCTTCTATGCCAGTTGAAGTACTTGGTCTTGATGAAATGCCAAATGCAGGTGATCCATTCCAGGTTACTGAAACAGAAAGAGATGCTCGTGACATTGCTCAGAAACGTCAGGAACTTAAACGCTACGAAGCAGCTAAAGCTGTCAGAAAAACAACTCTTGATTCTCTTGCCAGCGATATTGCTTCAAGCGAAATTAAAGAACTTAAAGTTATCATCAAAGCTGACCTTCAGGGGTCTGCAGAAGCCCTCAAAGCTTCTCTTGAAAAACTTTCTACTTCAGAAATCCGCCTGAATGTTATTCATTCTTCAGCCGGTGCAATTAACGAAAGTGATGTAACTCTTGCAGCTGCAGACGGTAACTGTATTCTTATCGGATTTAACGTTCGTCCAACTCCAAAAGCTAAGCTTCTGGCTGATACAGAAAAAGTTGAAATCCGAAAATACAACATTATCTACAAGTGTGTTGAAGAAATTCAGCAGGCTATGGAAGGTATGCTCCGTCCAGATACTATCGAACAGAATATTGGTACAGTTGAAGTTCGTAACACATTCCGCGTTCCAAAAGTCGGCATAATTGCCGGATGTATGGTTACAGAAGGTATGGTTAAACGTAACTGTACAGTTAACCTTATTCGTGACGGTATTGTTAAATGGACTGGTAACATCAGCTCCCTCAAGCGTTTCAAGGATGATGCTAAAGAAGTTAAAGAAGGCTTCGAATGTGGTATCGGCTTAGAAAACTGGCAGGATATTCAGGTAGGCGATCAGCTGGAATGTATCGAATATGTTGAAGTTGCCCGCAAACTTGGTGAATCCCTCCATGATGAAAAGGCTGAAGCTGAAAAACAGGCTAAAGCACGTGCAGAAGCAGCAAGAGCTGAAGCAGAAGCAGAAGCAGCATTACTTGCTGAAGAAGAAGCTGCTGCAAAAGCTAAAGGTAAAGCTGAAAAAGCTGCAAAAAAAGCAGCCCGTGCACAGAATGCAGGAGATGCTGAATAATGGGTGAATTCAGACTTGCCCGCTTAGGCGAACAGATCAGAGATGAGATTGCAAAACTCATCTCTCTTCAGAAAATTAAAGATCCTCGTGTTTCTTCATTTCTTACAATCAATAGGGTTGAAGTTGCAGCAGATCTTGCTTTTGCAAAAGTTTATGTATCAAGTTTTTTACCGGAAGGTCAGATTGTAAAAGGTGTTGCAGGTCTTAACAGTGCAGCAGGTTTCATTCAGACTTCCATTGCAAAAAAACTTACTATCAGAAAATTTCCAAAACTTACCTTTATTGCAGATAATTCAATAAAGGAAGGTTTTGAAATGGTTCATAAATTAAATCAGCTTGAAGCGGAGGAAAACGAAATCCGCAGGCAGCAGACTAATGGTGAACAGGAACCAGATTCAGAATAAAAATAACAGCTCCGGGATTCTGCTTTTAGCGAAGCAGTCCGGAGAAACAAGTTTTTCTTCACTTACAGCAGTAAAAAGAGCTCTAGATACAGGAAAGGTGGGTCATACTGGAACTTTGGATTCCTTTGCAGACGGTCTTCTTGTTGTTTTAACAGGCAGTTTAACAAGACTTGTTCCTCATATTACAAATTTCAGCAAAACTTATCTTGCACTTATTGAGTTTGGAAAAGAAACTGACACTCTTGATCCTACCGGTAATGTTATAAGGGAAGGAACTGTACCTTCTGAAGGCGAAGTTATGAAAGCCCTTGATTTTTTTAAGGGTGAAATTGACCAGATTCCGCCGGCATTCAGTGCACTTCATGTAAATGGAAAAAGAGCCAGTGATTTAATGAGAAGCGGTAAGAATGTTGAACTTCCTGCCCGTAAAATTACAATTCACTCAATAAAGCTGCTGGATTTTTATGAACAGTATGCTTTGATTGAAGTTAACTGTTCAAAAGGAACTTATATCCGTTCTCTTGCAAGAGATATTGCAGCAAAATGCGGCAGTTGTGCTCATCTGGCAGCTTTACGCCGTACAAGTGTTGGTCCTTTTAACCTTAAAGATGCAGCCGGATTTACTCAGCTGGGGGATTTTACAATTTCTTCTTTGCTGAAAAAAATAAACAGACAGAAAGAAACTGGTGAAACAGGACCTGCTTTTAATCGTCGCGGAGATACAGTTTTTGAACAGGAAGTTAAAGACTGCATTTATCCAATGACAATCAGTATTGCTAAATATTGTGGATTTACTCCTGCAATTCTTTCGAGAGCTTATGTTCAGGACTTCAGCAGCGGACGAAGATTAAAAAATCATTCTTTTTATTACACCGAAAAACCTTCAGATAACTGTGAATTTGCAGTTTTTTATCCTGATCTTGATTTTGCAGGTGTTATAAAAAAATCCGGACGCAAATTGTCTTACGGTTTTGTAAATCCTGTAAGAAGGGAAAAAATAAAGATTTATTCCTGGGAACAAATTTACTCCGGTAAATTCTCTGAAGATTTTAAAAAGAAGGGAACTGCAATTTCTATTGGTAGTTTTGATGGAACACATATCGGCCATGATGCCATATTTGATTCCCTTATAAGCCGGAATGAGTATGTTCCCGGAATTGTTACTTTCAGGCACAGTACACGTTCCGTAAAAGCCGGAGATGAATATCCTGGTGATGTGTCTACACTTTCTCAGCGTATGGAATTCTTTATACAGAAAGGATTTGCATTTGTTGTGGTAATTGACTTTTCTGATGATTTCGTTAAAATTAGTGGAACAGATTTCTTGTCCGTTTTAAGAGATAACTGTAACCTGAAATATCTTGTTGAAGGTGAAGATTTCAGATGCGGACATAAAGGATTAACAGATGTAACTGCCATCAGACAGTTCTGTATGGAAAACACCATTGATTTTGATGTTCACAGTTTTGTTGATTACCTTGATAAAAAAGTCAGTTCTTCAAGAATCCGCCAGGATGTACTGGACGGAAGTTTTGATGATGTAAAGATAATGCTTCATAAATCCTTCGAAATCGATTGTGCAGGTTTCCAGTGGAGAAGGGAAGTATCAGATGGTCAGAACTGGCTTGTCTGTAAAAAACAGGGAATGCAGGTATTCCCTTCAGATGGTGAATACACCGTCGCAGTTAATATGGTAATTTCTGGAAGCGAAGAGATTTCCGTTACAAAAACTGCAGTTTGTAAATTAGAATCCGGTTTACTTCGCGTGCTTGATTCTGATGGATCGCTCAGAGGTTTTGTACGGTCAATTCAATTTGATTACTCCCAGAGAAAATAATTTTATTAAAGGAGTAAGTATTATGTCACTTACAAAAGAAGAATCAGCTGCATTAATCAGCAAATTTGGCGCTAACGAAGCCGACACAGGAAACGTAAAAGTTCAGATCGCTCTCTTAACTGAACGTATTAAACAGCTTACTGCTCATGTACAGCAGTTCCCAAAAGATACAGGTGCATCACGTGGTCTTCTCAAGATTATCGGTCAGCGCCGTAAGCTCCTCAAATACCTTCAGAACAAGGATCTCGAACTCTATCGTTCACTTATTAAAGAACTGGGCCTCCGCAAATAATTTGTTTAAGAAGGTAAGTAATGGCAATCAATAGAGTAACTTACAATTTTAACGGACAGGATCTTATCCTTGAAACTGGAAAAATCGGTAAACAGGCAAACGGATGTGTTTATGCACAGTACGCAGGCTCTGCTATCGTTGCAACAGTTTGTGCTTCAAAAGAAGTAAAAGAAGGATTGGATTTCGTTCCAGTTACTGTTGAATATAATGAAAAATATTACGCAGCAGGAAAAATTCCTGGTGGTTTCGTAAAGCGTGAAGGTCGTCCAAAGGATAAAGAAATTCTCGTTTCTCGTCTTATTGACCGTCCTATGCGTCCACTTTTTGAAGTATCATTTGGTCGTGAAATTCAGATTGTTCCAACATGTGTATCTTCAGACGGTGTTAACCCGCCAGATATTCTTGCAGTTGTAGCAGCTTCTGCAGCAGTATCAATTTCTGATATTCCATTCCATGGTCCAGTTGCAGCTGCTCGTGTTGCTTATATCAACGGTGAATATGTAATCAACCCAACATTCAAGCAGCAGGAAGCAGCTCAGCTTGAAATCGTTGTAGCCGGAACAAAAGACGGCTTCACAATGGTTGAAGGTGGTGCTGATGAAGTTTCTGAAGAAGTAATGCTCGGTGCTCTTGATAAAGCTCAGGGCTTTATTACAGCAATGTGTGAACTTCAGGAACAGCTTGTTGCAAAATGTGGTAAAGAAAAACTTCCACTTGCACCACTTAATGTAGAACTTGCAAACAAAGATGCAATCATTGCAGAAGCAACTCCACTTCTTGAAGCTGCATGTTTCAAGGAATCAAAAGAGGCTCGTGGTGCTGCAATTTCTGCTGCTAAAAAACAGCTTGTTGAAGCTCATGCTGAACAGTTTGCTGATGAAATTCAGAAAAAGCTTTTTGATGCTTGCTTTGATGACATTCAGTACAATCTGCTCCGTAAGAGCATCCTTGACAAGGGACTTCGTGTAGACGGACGTAAGGTTACAGAAATCCGTCCAATCACTTGTGAAGTAAACGTTCTTCCACGTCCACACGGATCGGCTCTCTTTACTCGTGGTGAAACACAGTCCCTTGCTACATGTACTCTCGGTACAACACTTGACGCTCAGGTATATGATGATATTGATGGAGAAAGAAGTGAAAATTTCATTCTTCACTACAACTTCCCGCCTTACTCAGTTGGTGAAGTAGGTCGTCTTACAACTGGACGCCGCGAAATTGGTCACGGAAATCTTGCACGCCGCTCTCTTGCAGCTATGGTTCCACCAGTTTCAGAATTCCCATACACAGTTCGCGTAGTATCAGAAATCCTCGAATCTAACGGTTCATCATCACAGGCTTCTACTTGTGGTGGATGTCTTGCTATGCTGGCAGCTGGTGTACCAATGAAGAAAATGGTTGCAGGTATTGCCATGGGTCTTATTACAGAACCAGAAGGCGACAATCCTTACGGACGTTATGCAATCCTTTCTGATATTCTTGGTGAAGAAGATCACCTTGGTGATATGGACTTTAAGGTAGCTGGTACAAAAGACGGTATTACTGGTTTCCAGATGGATATCAAGATTGCCGGTGTTACTACAGAAATCATGAAGAAAGCTATGGAACAGGCTCGTGAAGGTCGTCTCCACATTCTTTCAATCATGGAAAAATGTATCGACAAACCACAGCCAATCAGTCCTTATGCTCCAAAAATCCTTACAATGAAGATCAGTCCAGACAAGATTGGTGCTCTCATTGGACCAGGTGGAAAAAACATTAAAGCACTTTGTGCTCAGTATAATGTTACAATCAACACAGAAGATGACGGAACAGTTCAGATTTACGGTAAAACTGGTAAATCAGCTGAAGAAGCTAAAATGGCTGTTAAAGGCATCTGTGAAGATCCGGAAGTTGGTACAGTTTACAACGGAACTGTTAAACGTATTATGGACTTCGGTGCATTTGTTGAAATTCTTCCTGGAAAAGAAGGTCTTGTACACATTTCTAAGCTCTCTCGTCAGCACGTAGAAAAAGTTACAGATGTTCTTAAAGAAGGACAGCAGATTCCTGTTAAACTTCTTGAAGTTGACAAGATGGGTCGTCTTAACCTTTCTTATGTTGACGCTCTTGAAGAACAGAAATAATAAATCTTTTTTAATTTGTTAAAAGCTCCACAATTGTGGAGTTTTTTTTTGTCTGTGTTTTTGTTTTAGTGGTCTAAAGCCTTTATTTTCTGTTATAATCTGATTATGAATACTTGTGAAATTAAAATTATTGCCGAAGAAGGCGTTGTAGTTCCTTCTTATAAAACTTCAGGTTCTGCCGGTGCAGATGTATGTGCATATCTTCCTGATGGAAATGAAATCGTTTTAAAGCCAATGGAAAGATGTCTTGTTCCTACAGGCATTAAGATGGCTATTCCTCAGGGATACGAAGTACAGGTTCGTCCACGCTCAGGTCTTGCTGCAAAAAATGGAATTACATGTCTTAATACACCAGGTACAATTGACAGCGATTATCGTGGAGAAGTGAAGGTAATTCTTATTAATCTTGGAAGCGAAAATTTCACAATCAAAAATGGAGACCGTATTGCTCAGCTTGTTGCCGCTCCAGTTACTCAGAGCGTATATGTAAAGACAGATGTTCTTGACTCAACAAAACGGGGAGAAGGCGGATTCGGTTCTACCGGAGTATAATCCCTTTTTTAATTTAATGAGTTTCGACAGATTTGAAAGCCTTATTCAGAAAACTATAGATTTTTTCAGAGATAAAGCTGAACGTACAGTTTCTTTTTTTTCCTCAAAGTTTAAGGACAGTAAAATTCATAAAGGGTTAGTTCATATAGAATCTTACGGTTACTATCATTATCAGTGGTGGGTAAAAAGTAAGGCAAGAGAACGACTTGTTGATTTTTACAAAAATAAATTTAAGCCTTTCATTTTAAGATTTAATCTTTTAAATTGGATTTTTCATTTAACTGCTCATGTTTGTTATAAGATTGGATTACGGAAACAGGGAAGATGGTTTAAAACCGCTGTACACGACAGA
Organism: Treponema sp.; assembly: GCA_016297415.1. Classification (GTDB taxonomy): domain Bacteria; phylum Spirochaetota; class Spirochaetia; order Treponematales; family Treponemataceae; genus Treponema_D. Next base: position 6,540 of record JAEDGQ010000039.1, on the reverse strand, counting down.
GGCCTGAACAGACATGTTTTTTATCGTTATTTGCTTAAAGAACTTTTTCTCTACTTCTTTGTAGCTTTTCTGTTCTTTTTCTTTATTTTTTTCTGCAACCAGATTCTTCTCATTATTCAGCGAATTCTTGAAAAAAAGGTTCCCTTGTGGGATGTAATTCTTCTTATGACTTATGCCTTGCCCTCCATTATTGCCCAGTCGGCACCTTTTGCAACACTGGTTGGATTTTTGATGTGTCTTGGACGTCTTGCTTCTGAAAACGAAATCCTTATTTTCAGGGCTTCAGGCCACAGTTATAAAACAATTCTTTTTCCTGTAGTAAGTCTTGGACTTGCAATTAGTGTAGGATCATTTTTTGTAAATGATTATCTTCTTCCTGTAGGAACAATTAAATACAATAAATTGTATCGTTCAATTCTTGCATCAAATCCTGCTGTTGAACTTGAACCAAACTCTGTTAAAAAAGCAATTGATAAAACTCTTGTAATTGGAAATGTTAACGGTGATAAAGTCAGTGACCTGCTTTTTTTTGATTCTGGAGAAGATGATAATCAGAGAATCATTATTGCAGGAAATTCTGTAGTAAAAAAATCTGATGAACCAGGTGTTCTTATGGAACTTGAAATGAATGATTCTACTGTTGTTATGTTTGATAAAAATAACAGGGCAGATTATGACGTTTTAACTTCCAGTCTTATGCAGTTAAATGTTTTTGAATCTTCTATTTCTTCTACATCAAATCGTGTAAGTCCGCGAGAAATGACTTCTTATGACCTTTATAAAAAAATTAAGGAGTATCAGACTTATGAAGACTATTCTCAGAGACAGTTGAATTCTTATAAAGTTGAATACAATAAAAAATTCTCACTTCCCTTCGGTTCAATCTTTTTTGCATTTCTTGCACTTCCTCTTGCGCTTCTTTTTGGAAAACATAATGGACAGACAATCGGCTTGATTATTGGAATTGTAATCTGTCTTTTGTACTGGACAATGATGATTCTTGGACAGATTTTTGGAAACAGAGGCGGATTGAATGGTTTCTGGACAATGTGGGCTCCAAATATAACTGTATTTGTATCCGGAACCATATTTTATTTCAGGCTGGTACGAAAATGACACTTGTTAAATATCTCCTTAAAAAATTTGTACCTCTTTTTATCGGCTCCCTGCTGTTTTTCGCTTTTGTTTTAATGCTGGTAGACTTGTTTATGAATCTGTGGAATTTCATTTCAAATTCAGTTCCACCTGAAACAGTATTCCATATCATGCTTCTTTATTTTCCCAAGTGTATGTGGTATGCGGCTCCACTTGGGATTCTTTTTGCCGTTTCATATACTTTGTCAGATTTCTATGCAAATAATGAACTTGTAGCTGTTTTTGCATCAGGTGTTCCTTTAATCAAATTTACAGCACCTCTTCTTGTTTTTTCAATTATCATGAGTTTTGCAATGTTTTATTTTGAAGATAAGGTGGTTGTAAATACTTATGCCAAAAAAGTAGAAATGCAGGAAATTGCCCTGAATAATGAAAAGAATCTGAATAACGACAAAATCGTTGTAATGAGTGAAAAGGGGAATATCGTTTACAAAGCCGATTTTTATGATAATGCTTCAATGCGTCTTTACACTTTGTATATTGTTATTAGAAACGAAGATAAAACCTTAAATTCAATCATCAGAGCTGACTCCGCATTGTGGCATGAAGATCACTGGAAGTTAAGCGGTGCATTAAAGTATACATTAAAGGATAATACTCTTATCAGTTCTCCTGTTGATAACGAAACTTTGAATCTGCTTACAGAACTTCCTGAAACTTTCCGAAATAATACTATAAGTGTTGAAACTGTAAATACAAAAGAAGCAAAGGAATATATTGCTCATCTTAAACGGGTAGGTTTGCCTTATGCCGAACCTTTAAGCGTTTATTATAAAAAATTTGCATTTCCTTTTATTCTTTTTATTGTAGTTTTTCTTTCCATCGGATTAAGTGGTAAAACACGAAAAAATGTAATGCTTATTTCCCTGGCCTGCTGTATCAGTGCTGCGGTTTTGTATTATGTATTCCAGATGGTAACTATGCTTATGGCAAGATTTGGTGTTTTAACCCCATTCCTTGGTGCATGGCTTCCTGTATTTTTGTTTACGGGATTAAGTATAATTCTTTTGAAATATGCCCGTACATAATTAGTTTTTAACTGGAGAATAAGATGATTACTTCTATTTTTGATATTAAACATGAATCAACAGACGGAAAAAGCCGCACAGGTGTCCTTCATCTCCCCCATGGCGATGTTCAGACTCCTGTTTTCATGCCTGTTGGTACTAATGCAACTGTAAAAGCTCTTACTAAAGATGATCTGGATGAAATTGGTTTTGAGATTATTCTTGCAAATACATATCATCTTTATCTTCGTCCTGGTAGTGACATAATTGAAGAGGCTGGTGGACTTCATGGATTCAGCGGCTGGAAGAAAAATTTCCTTACAGATTCCGGCGGATTTCAGGTTTGGTCTTTGTCAAAACTTCGTAAAATTACAGAAGAAGGTGCTTACTTTGCCTCAAATATTGACGGAAGCCGCCACATGTTTACACCTGAAAAAGTAGTTGATGTTCAGGCTCAGTTCAATTCTGATATTCAGATGCAGCTGGATGTTTGTACTGGTTATGGAATTGAAAAAAAAGAAGCCCTTCATGCCCTTGATATTACTGAAAACTGGTTAAAACGTGCTAAGGAAGAATGGGTTAAAAAACAGGACGAGGGATACAAAGGTATTCTCCTTCCTATCGTTCAGGGGAACTTTTTTATGGATTTAAGAAAACGTTCTGCTGAGTTTGTTACAGAAATGGATCTTCCTGCAATTGCTATAGGCGGTTTAAGTGTAGGAGAACCTGCTGATGAATTTGCTTCTATGCTTGATTATACTGTTGAACAGCTTCCTGCAGGAAAGGCCAAATATGTAATGGGAATCGGAACTCCTGATTATATTCTTGATGCAGTTCATTCTGGAATTGATATGTTTGACTGTGTTCTTCCAACAAGAAATGCCAGAAATGGAAGTTACTTTACTAATGATGGTCCTCTTTCTATTAAGCAGGAAAGATTTATTCATGATTTTGGTCCTGTTGATAAAGAATGTAACTGTAAAGTCTGCCGTAATTACAGCCGCAGTTATCTCAGACATCTTTTTAAGGAACAGGAAATTTTAAGCTGTATGCTGGCAAGTTATCATAATCTTTATTTTTTGCATAATATGATGAAAGAAATTCGTAACGCAATCAATGAAAACAGGTTTGAAGAATATAGAGTAAATTTCCTGAAAAGATATGACGCAGGAAATATTCTGTAGTACAAACGAGGTGTAAATGAAAAAAAGCATTTCATTAATAACTATATTACTTTTGTCCTCTGTTTTTGTTTTTTCTCAGGAAAAAGATGATGTTTCGGTCTCTGATTCTGTTTCAGAAGATGTTGTTGATATGAGAACTGCTGCAATTTCAGAAAGAAGTCATGGTCATAAACCTGGAATTTCAGATGTACCTGAAGAAAAACGTCCTGTTAAGCAGAATCAGGAAAAACTTGATGAACTTGAAGTTCTTTATCCGGATACAAAAAAAGAACATTCCGACACTCTTAAATATGGAATGGAAGAAGATATTCTTGATCTTCTTGATAAACTTGTGAAAAACGAAGATGTTCGTTTTACTGATGATGTTTATGATCTTTTCCAGACCACAAAAAATGCAAATGTAAGAGATAAAATTCTGGAGTATTTTACAAAACTTAAAGATCCCTGTCTTGAAGATTACGCAGTTATTATTCTGAATGATCCATACGATGAAAAAAAATCTACAGTTAGCGCTGTTTTCCGTTATATACAGGAAGTAAAAACAGTTGAAGCTATTCCAGCTGTATTGACTCTTCTTGAAAATGAAGAAGAAGACTATTTTAACAATGCCCTTACTACAATCGGCGAAATCGGCAGTAATGAAGAAGCCCTGTATCTGACTGAATATCTGGAAAGGGAAGACCTGACACTTCCTCAGAAACAGGCCCTTGTAAAAGTACTTGGAAAATTAAAGGCTGTAGAAACTTATGACAGACTTGTAGAACTTGCTGAAGATACTGATGAAAACTCCTTTATCCGTATGTATTCTGCTGAAGCTATCGGTGCTATGGAAAAAGAAGAAGCAGTCCATGTTCTTGTAAAACTGTATGAAGATCCGGATCCGAAAGTCCGGTCTTATGTAATCAAAGGTCTTGCACATTTCCCTGAAAATCAGGATGCAAAAGAAACAATCCTTCAGGCTATTCGTGATGCTCACGTTGGTGTACGTCTTGAAGCCATTGATGCAGCAAAGAACAATGATTTTAAGGAAGCTGTTCCTTATATGATTTACAGAATTGAAAAAGATAAAGAAGACAGCGTTAAGAAAAAGTGTTTTCCTGCAATTGCAATTCTAAATACAACTGAAGGAAATGAATTTCTTATAAAGCAGATTACTGATAAAAAAGTTGCTGATAATCCAAAAAGCAGGGCAGCACAGGCGCTTCTTGAACAGAATAATGCCGGAACTGAAGAAATCATAGAACTTGCAAGAGAAACTCTTAAAGACGACAGAAGAAAAAGTCTTCGCTATGCCTTGGGTAAAGAATTTGCAAAATATAAAAGAAGTGAATTTTCACAAATATGTAAGGAATATCTTGCATCGAAAGATGTAACAACTCAGGGAACCGGGCTTGATATTTATGCAAAAGGACGTTATGAAGATGTTACTCCTATTGTAAGAGGGCTTATCCTTGATGATGCTAAAAATACTAAAAAGAAAAATGCAAATGCTGAAAAAGCTTCAAAAATTCTTGGAAGTAATGATTCTTCTGTAGTTGAAGCTAAAAAAATCAAAGAGGCTAGAGAGGCTGAAGAAGAAGCTAAAAAGAAAGCCGAAATGGAAAAGAAAAACGGTGTGAAGCAGCCTTTGAAGGAAAAACCAAAGCCAGCTGCTTCAGAACAGGATAAAAATTCTAATGCAAAATAAAAAAAATCCGGAACCTGTTGGATTAAAAACAACCTGTTCCGGATTTTTTTTTATTCATACAGATTATTCAGGACTCTGTACAAAATATTTACTTTTTCTTTTTGAGGAGCTGTTAAAGTTCCTGTTGAATCATCAACAAGACTTTCCAGCGATGCAAGACTTTCATTTAAGGCTGTTGTAAATCCACGGCTGACCTTAAACCAGTAAGTACCTTTGTTGTCACTAAAAAGTGTAATAAATCCATATTGTTTTAATTTTGCTTTTGCCTGTGTAACCTTTAAAACATACTGAAGTGAATCAATCAGCTTTTTACTGTCTTCCTGTGTGCAAAGTGTAATATTGAAGTTACGAGGCCATTCTGATTCCGGTATTACAGACAGGTTCAGGTTTTTTACGATTTTCATAATAAGTTCGATTTTTTCGCCTTCCAGCAAAGAACCGCCTTTTAATAAAAGCTTACCTTTAAGGCCTCCAACTGTTGCAATTCTGTTGTTGTCTTTTTCAGTCAGTATTGCAGCCTTAAAACGGTCATAAGGGAGAACAGCCTGTTTTTTGCCTTTAACTTTTTCAATATCAAAAATTTCTCCACCCAGAGATACAATTTTGTCATCGCTTCGTTTTTTCTCCAGTTTATCAAGACGGCCTCCAAAACGACTGTCGTCTCTTCCTGGTTTTCTGTTCTGTTCCCGGAATGTTGATCCTCTGTATTCAAGATTTCCTGTAAGGCTTCTGCCTTTTGAGCCTCTTGCTGCCTGAAGTTTGTGTTCAAGTTCAGGATCTATTTTTGCCAGAAGTGCTTTTGTAAGAGGTGAAACAGACATAGCAAACATTCGGCTTGTACGGACAATTTCTCCTGCTACAATAAACAATGGATCTGTACGGAACATACCGCTTCCAGGATGAATTGAAATGTGGTCTGCTGTAAGGGATCTGTAGTTTTCTTTTTTTTCTCTGATACAGACAAACTGAATCATACCTGCAGCAATACAGCAGAGATAATTATCCATGCTTCCGCCGCCAGTTACAGGAATACCAAGAGCATTAATTTCTTCTTCAAGCTGCTGTTTAATGCTGTAAATTTCTTTCATTACTTTTTCATCAAGATAATTGTTCTGACAGAAACGGCTTTGATTTTCCATAGACTGCCATCTTCTGAAAAGACGAACGTAGGAAACAAAATCTCCCTGCATATCTCTGAAAGCGTGGTGGGCAGCACGGGCATCCATTTCTTCGCCAGGTGGAAGAACGAAAGGTGATTGGGTACTTAAGAAAGCTGCTGCGATTACTATTTCTTCAAGAACATCAGGGTATTTCATAATACTTTCAACAAGTATTCGGCTTACCCTTGGTTCAAGAGGGAATTCAACCATAAGTTTTCCTACAGAAGAAAGAGTTCTGTCAGGATTAAGGGCTTTAAGCATATTAAGTGTTTCAATTGCACCGAGAATGTTGTTCTGTTCAGGTTTTGAAATAAAATCAAAGCTTTCAAAATCTGTAATTCCAAGTT
>JAEDGQ010000038.1 GCA_016297415.1 Treponema sp. | reverse complement strand
CACTCCTTTGCGCCATTTTTCAATACAAAATCAGTTATAATGCGTTTGCCCTGCTGTCCCACCACCGGGCAGCTGTCTGCTATTCCGGCATATGGAAGTTTTTATACAGAAAATGCGCCAGTGATAGTAGTGGTGGCGTAAGCCAGTGCGAAGCACCGGAGGCGCGTCAGACGCCGGAGCCACGGATAGCACGGTCCCCGCTAGGGGAGGCGCCCTTATGGTGATTGAATAATTATACACGCTTTATTATAATATATGCATATTTATTCATAAATTGAGGTATATTTATGCAGAATTCTTTTACTTTTGTTGAAGGTGGCGTTGCTGCGGCAGAAGGATTTACAGCCTCTGGAGTTTTAAACAAAATCAAGGCAAACCGCACAACTTACGACACAGCACTTATTTTCAGCGATACAATCTGTAACGCTGCAGGTGTGTTTACTCAAAACCGTGTAAAAGCAGAATGCGTAAAATTTACTAAAAAGCAGATTGAAAACGGTAAGGCTCAGGCTGTAATTATGAACTCCGGAAACGCAAATGCCTGCACCGGAGCAGAAGGTTATGCCAACGCAGAAAAAGAAGCACAGGCTGTTTCTGAAAAGCTTAGCATTTCAAAGGACGACGTTCTTGTATGCTCAACTGGTGTAATCGGTCAGCAGCTTCCAGTTCAGAAGATTCTTGACGGTCTTGATAAGTCAGTTTCACTTTTGAGCAAGACTGGTAACGTAGAAGCCCGTCAGGCAATTATGACAACTGACACAAAATACAAAGAAGTTGCCCTTAAAGCCCAGATCGGCGGAAAAACTGTAACAATGGGAACAATGGCAAAAGGATCGGGAATGATTCACATTAATCTGGGAACAATGCTTAGTGTTGTAACTACAGACTGTGCAATCAGCGCTCAAATGCTAGAAAAGGCACTCCGTCTTTCAGTTGCAGGAACTTATAACTGTGTTTCTGTTGACGGCGATACTTCTACAAACGATACACTGCTGATTCTTGCCAACGGTAAGGCCGGAAATGCTGAAATTACTGCAGAAGGTGCAGACTTTGACGCTTTTGTTGAAGCCCTCAACACACTTAATACTCAGATGGCAAAGAAAATTGCTGCCGACGGTGAAGGTGCTACACGGCTGGTAACTTGTAATGTAAAGGGTGCCGACACAGTAGAAAATGCCCGGGGACTTGCAAAGGCTGTAATCTGTTCAAACCTTGTAAAGGCTGCTTTCTTTGGAGCCGACGCAAACTGGGGACGCATTCTTGACGCAATGGGATACTCAGGCTTTAACTTTACTCCGGAAAAAACAAGCGTATATTTCTTCAGCCGGGCAGGAAGCAGGCGTTATTTTGAAGACGGAGCCCAGAATGGTGGAGAAGAAAGCTGCATTAAGGTTTTTGACCACGGTGTTCCCCTTAATTTTGACGAAGACCTGGCAAAGAAAATCCTTCTTGAAGAAGCCGTAGAAATTCTGGTTGAACTTGAAGACGGAAATGCCGAAGGAACAGCCTGGGGCTGCGATTTGACTTACGATTATGTAAAAATCAACGGAGACTATAGAACTTAACAGGGAATGGGGAATGGGGAATAGTGTGTGTGGGGGAGGTCTCCCCCTCGCTTCAAAGGATGGTGTAGTTTCGACAAGCTCAACCACCCCATCCTTTTACGCTACCCCCTCTGCGGGCTCAGACGCCGCCCGCAACGCCCGCTTGTCATTTTGACAGAAGTGAAGCGGCAATTAATGATGAAACTGATTTTTTTTATCTGTGTTCGTCTGGGTTAATTTGTGTTTAATTTTAGAATGGAGAATTATATGTCAGAAAATAATGAAAACTTTGTAGAAAATCCTCGTCTGGACAACGGTCCATGGGCTGATGTACTTGTTCAGGCTTTGCCATATTTCCGCCACTGGGTTGGAAAAATCGTTGTAGTAAAGTACGGCGGAAATGCCATGCTTAACGAAGACCTTAAAGCTGCCGTAATGAAGGACATTGTACTTCTTAACACAATCGGTATTAAGGTTGTTCTTGTTCACGGCGGTGGTCCGGAAATTAACCACATGCTGGAAAAAACAGGTAAAGAATCTAAGTTCATCAACGGACTTCGTTACACAGATGAAGAAACAATGGAAATTGTTCAGATGGTTCTTACTGGTAAACTTAACAAGGATATTGTAAGCATTCTCTTGAAAGAAGGCGGCAAGGCAGTTGGTCTTAGTGGTGTAGATGCAGGACTTCTTCGTGCAAAAAAAATCGACAAAGGTGACGGCATTGATTACGGTCAGGTTGGAGATGTTACAGGCTGTGATCCAAGCCTTATTCTTTCTTTGCTGGACAAAGGCTTTATTCCTGTAGTTTCAACAGTAGCTGTTGGCGAAAACGCAGATACAAACAAATACAATATTAATGCTGATACAGCAGCTGCCGTAATTGCAATTGCGCTGGGAGCAGAAAAATTCGTTCAGCTCACAAACGTTGCCGGGGTTTTAAAAGATGTTAATGATCCAAAATCACTGATTCAGCGCATTCATCTTGAAGACGTTCAGAAATACTACGATGATGGAACAATTTCCGGCGGCATGATTCCAAAAATCGAATGCTGTGTAATGGCCCGTAACGGGGGAGTACCAAGGACACACATTATCGACGGCCGCGTTCCACACTCACTGCTCATCGAAATGTTCAGTGACCGCGGTATTGGAACAATGATTTATTAAAAAATTATATTCATGTAATTTTTTAGTATGGGGCAATTTGCTTTGCAAAAGAAATGAAAGGCATCCATGCGCTATTGTGAATTATTAAACGGAGACAATTATGGGTTCAAAAATTGTAGTAAATAATTACGGTTCATTTGATGTGACTATGGTTAAGGGCAAGGGCTCAACCTGCTGGGACACAAATGGCAAAAAATATATCGACTTTCTTGCTGGAATTGCAGTTAACTGTCTTGGTCACAATTACAAGCCTCTCGTTAAGGCTGTGGCAAAACAGGCTAAAAAACAGATTCATGTGTGCAATTACTTTACAAGCGATATTGGAGTAGAATACGCAGAAAAGCTTTTAAAAGCTACAGGTTTTGAAGGTGTTTACTTTGGAAATTCCGGTGGTGAAGGAAACGAAGCCCTCATTAAGCTTGCCCGCAAATACGGACACCTTAACGGAGGAGCAAAACGCCATGTAATTTACACACTGGAATCTTCGTTCCACGGCCGCACAATGGCAACCCTTACAGCCACAGGTCAGGCAAAGTTTCATCCTGAATACTTTGCTCCTTATGTTGAAGGCTTTAAGACAATCAAACCAAATGACTGGGAAGCAATCAAGACAGCTTTTGACGATACAACAGCAGCTTTGATTATTGAATGTGTACAGGGAGAAGGTGGTGTAAACCTTATTGATCCAGAATGGGCAAAAGCCGCAGCAAAAGCAGCCCGGGATGCAGGTGCAATCGTAATGGCAGATGAAGTTCAGACAGGCTTTGGCCGCACAGGGACACTTCTTGCCTCAGACGAACTTGGTTTTGAACCGGAAGCAGTAAGCTTTGCAAAAGGAGTAGCTGGTGGCGTTCCAATGGGCGGAATCCTCTTCCGGGGAAAAGCAGCAGGCGTTTTTGTAGCAGGTGACCATCAGTCAACATTTGCCGGAAACCCTCTTGCCTGTGCAGCAGCAAATGTAGTTCTTGATGAACTTACAAAGCCTGGATTTATGGAAAGCGTAAAAGAAAAGGGTGATTATATCAGAAATACAATTAAGTCATGGAACAACCCGAATGTAAAAGAAATCCGCGGTAAAGGACTTATGATTGGCGCTGATATAATAGAAGAAAAGTCAGCAGTTGAACTTGAAAAGAATCTTTTGACAAACGGCCTCTTAACCTCAACAGCCGGACAGAACACATTAAGAATGGTTCCGCCCCTAAATATTTCATACAAAGAAATTGATGAAGGCTTAAAGATTCTAAAAGAAACACTGGAAAATTTTTAACAGTGTAAAGAAAAAAATGAAATCCCCGGATTATTCGTTTTGTGAATAGTCTGGGGATTTTTTTTAAGAAATTACTATGGGTTCGTATATAATACCAGAATAGTGCTTCAATCAATATGCAAGGCGGAGTTTTCTTACATTGAATTTCAGTAGAAAAAAATGAAAAATTAAGGTATACTACATATCCGTTATGAGAAACGGATTTGACAACGAAAAATATTTGAAGATTCAGTCTGAGCATATTAAAGAACGCATCGGACATTTTGGTAACAAGCTTTATCTTGAATTCGGCGGCAAGCTTTTTGATGACTACCATGCCAGCCGGGTCCTTCCTGGTTTTGAGCCTGACAGCAAGTTAAAAATGCTTATGCAGCTGGCTGACATGGCTGAAATCGTAATTGTAATCAGTGCAGTTGATATTGAAAAAAATAAGGTTCGCGGTGACCTTGGTATTACTTACGACAAAGATGTTCTTCGGCTTCGTGATGAGTTTATGAAGAGGGACCTTTATGTTGGTTCTGTAGTAATTACTCATTTTGCCGGACAGGAAAGTGCTAAAGCCTTTGCTAAACGCCTTAAGAAAATGAACATCAAATCTTATTTCCACTACATTATTGAAGGTTATCCAAATAATGTTGCCCTTATTGATTCTGATAAGGGATTCGGTAAAAACGATTATGTAGAAACTACTCGTCCTCTGGTTGTTGTTACAGCTCCAGGACCTGGTTCAGGAAAAATGGCTGTTTGTCTTAGTCAGCTCTACAACGAAAACAAGCGTGGCGTAAAAGCCGGTTACGCTAAATTTGAAACTTTCCCAATCTGGAATATTCCTCTTAAACATCCTGTAAACATCGCTTACGAAGCTGCTACTGCTGACCTTAACGACGTTAACATGATTGACCCATGGCATCTGGAAGCTTACGGTAAGACAACTGTAAACTATAACCGTGACATTGAAATTTATCCTGTTCTTGATGCTATTTTTAAGGGAATTTTCGGATCAAATCCATATAAATCGCCAACTGATATGGGCGTTAATATGGCCGGAAACTGTATTTTTGATGATGATGCATGTCGTGAAGCTTCAAATCAGGAAATTATCCGCCGTTATTACACAGCACTCTGTAATCTTGCTGAAGGCAAAGCTACTGAAGCTGAAGTTAACAAGCTGAGTCTTTTGATGCAGCAGTCTTCCCTTAAGCCTGAAAACCGTAAAGTTACTGTTGCTGCCAGCGAAAGAGGAGCTAAGGCTGGACTTCCTGCAGCTGCAATTGAACTTAAAGACGGCACAATCATTACATCTGAAACATCTGACCTGCTTGGAACTTGTGCAGCCCTTATTCTTAATGCTACAAAACATATTGCCGGTATTGATCACAAGGTTAAGCTGATTCCTGCAGAAATGATTGAACCAATTCAGAATATGAAGGTTAATTATCTTAAAGGAAACAACCCTCGTCTTCACACAGATGAAGTTCTCGTTGCCCTTGCAATGCTTTCTCTTAACGATGAAAACTGCAAAAAAGCAATTGATGCACTTCCAGAACTTAAAGGCTGCCAGGTTCACACTACTGTTATGCTTAGTGAAGTTGACCGCAAGATTTTCAAAAAACTTGGTGTTGACTTAACCAGCGATCCTATTAAAAAAGTCGGAAGAGCTTAAAAAATAGAATTACAGCCGGTTAAAGCCGGCTTTTTTATTATATATGGAAAAAATTAACTACGTTTTTGGACATAAAAATCCTGATACAGACTCTGTTGTAAGTGCTTACGGCCTTGCATATTTAAAAAATCTTTTTAGAAAAGAAGGGGAACCAGTTTATATTGCGGCAAGAGCCGGTAAACTTTCTCCTCAGACTGATTTTGTCTTTAAGAATGCAGGAGTTACTCCACCTGTTTACATTGCAGATCTTACTCCGAAAGTATGTTACTACATGAGTGAAGATTTTCTTACAATTGATGAAAGTCAATCTGTTCAGGCTGCTTCTTTTTTAATGCAGAAATACAATTACCATTTTTTGTCTGTAACAGATGAAAATAAAAGATATAAGTCTTTGCTTAATTACGCCGCCTTTGCAAAAAATCTCATTAACTCTCTTAATCCAGAGCATCATATTAAAGTTTTTACAAATCATCATCTTATAAGGCAAAGTCTTGGAGCTATTTTTGCAAGTGATGGTGGAATCTCTGCAAATGAACCTTTTACGGAATGTACAATTATTGTAGCAGCCGCAGATTTAGCTTCTTTTAAGAAAACTGTTGACGAAAGACCGGAACAAAAACTTATTGTAATTGCAGGTGACCGTGACGATATAATTGATTATGCAGTAGAAAAAAAAGCTTATTGTATAATTATCAGCGGAGGACGCACCGTTTCTCCTGAATTAAATGAAAAAGCACGCAGACGGGGAGTTTGTATTTTAATCAGTTCTTTTGATACAGCTTCAACATCCATGCTGGCTACTTATGCAACTCCTGTCAGCAGTATTGCAGATTCGGAAGTTGCAGCAGTCCATGAAAATGATTCAGTTTTGAAAGTTCGCGCTGCTTTAAAAAAATCCCATGATCATATTCTTCCTGTTGTAAATGAGGACAATGTTGTAACAGGAATCATTACTGAATCACTTTTGAACAGAGAACCAAAAATTTCTGTCAGCCTTGTAGATCATAACGAACCAGCACAGGCTGTAGACGGAATTGAAAATTACAGAATCAGCGAAATAATCGATCATCACAGAATTGATACTCTTACTACAAAATATCCCGTTACTTTTATAAATATGTCTGTGGGTTCTACTGCCACAATCATAACAAGGCTGTTTGATGAAGCTAAAATCAAGCCGGAGCCTTCCCTTGCCAGACTTCTTTTAGCAGGGATTTTAAGCGATACTCTTGTTCTTCAGTCTTCAACTGTTACTGTTTACGACAAGACAGCTGCAGTAAAACTTGCAGAAATTGCAGGTGTTTCTGTTGAAAAATACGGAACTGAACTTATGAAAGCCGGAATCCGTTCTGCAGAAAGCAATGCCCATGACCTGATTGTACAGGACTTAAAGGAATATAAAGAAAGTGGAATTTCCTTTACTTTAAGCCAGATTGAAGTTTATGACCTGGATTCATTCCTGCAGAGAAAAGACCAGTTGCTGGAACAGCTGGAAATAGAACGTTCTTCAAGACAGACTGCTTTCAGTGCCCTTATGATTACAGATATTGCTAACCTTAATTCATATTTATTGTGCAATCTTGATAAAGTTCCCCAGCTTTTGAACAATTTTCCTGTTTTTGATCAGAATGTGTACTTCTTAAAGGGAATTGTAAGCCGTAAAAAACAGCTTGTTCCTATTCTGTCGGAAATGATTGGAACTGTGTAAGGAATAAAAATGCCTCAGCCAAGACTTTTCAGTATTATGGATAAAGCCTGTTACGATTTTAAGATGATTGAAAAAGGCGACAAAATTCTCGTTGGTGCTTCTGGTGGAAAAGACAGTACTGCATTAATCGAATATCTGGCTAACAGAAAAAAAAGAAAAGATGCCGGCTTTGACTTTGTCTGTGTTTTTGTAAAAACAGAATTTGGAAAAGATCTGCCTCCCAATATACTTTCCAATTATAAAAAGTGGGGAGTGGATCTTGTAACTGTGAATATTGATGTTGCAGGCCGCTCAAAAGAAGGTCATAAACTTGGCTGTTACTGGTGTTCAACTCAGCGCCGTACAGAACTTCTGCGATATGCAATGGCAAACGGTTGTAACAAGATTGCTCTTGGGCATCATATGGATGATATTCTTGAAACTGTTTTGATGAATGCCATGGAAAAAGGTACTCTTGGTGGAATGCCGCCTGTCCTTCAGTATGAAAAATATCCTGTAAAAATTATCAGGCCTTTGTGTTATGTTCCTCAGCAGGTTATTGTGGACAGGGCAAAAGAGATGGATTATTTTGGCTTTACCTGTACCTGTAGTTTTCAGGAAAACTCCAGCAGAAAAACAACAAGAAGTAAGCTGTCACTTCTTACAGATGATGATGAAGGTGTAAAACAGAGACTTTTTGACGCACTTGTTAAAGAAGTAAGGGCTTGCGATTAAAACTCTGGTGTTTCAGAGTCACTTTCTTCCCAGAAATGCCAGCCGTCCCGTCCGTTTTTCTTAGCTCTGTAAAGGGCTCCATCGGCTTTATCGTAAAGGAAGTCTGAGTATCCTTCTGTTCCCAGGGCAATACCACAGCTTAAAGAAATGGGAGGATAATCCGGTGTTCCCTTTTTAAGTTCTTCTTTTACAGCCGAAAGCTTCTTTTCGATAAGAGCTTTTGTTTTTGATTCGTCTTTATCGCACTGAGTAAGAATGATTGTAAATTCATCTCCACCAATTCGGCATACATAGTCTGTTGTACGGAAATTTTCGGTAAGTACATCTGCAACTCTTATAAGGACTTTGTCACCAGTAGAATGACCAAAGTTATCATTAAAGAGTTTGAAGAAATCAATATCAAGAACAATAAAGGCACATGGAGTATTTGTATAAACCAGAGCCTTTTTTAATTTGTTGTATGCAGCTCTGTTTATAAGGCCTGTAAGTTCATCATGTTCTGCTTTATGCCGCAGAAGTATTTCATTGGCTTCGTTTTTTTCGTACATCTGGTTGTATGTTTCGCCGAGTATGTTGAATTCTTTTGTTCTGGTATTTGAAAGTTTTTCTTCTTCTTTAATATTGTTAATGAAGCGATAGAGAGGATGGATAACAAGGACAATCACACAGATAAAGAATAAAACTTCGAAAACAAAGATTGCAGAAATGCTTGTAATCATGTGAATGAAAACACTTTTAAGTTTTGCAAAACTCTGCTGGTGTGTATCTTCCTGATATTCAAAGATTTCTGAAATAGCCTGTGATTTAAGTGCAGAAATGGAATGTTTCTGAGAAATGTATTCCTGGCTGAAAAGAAGAAGCCAGGCCTGTGAAATTTTATACTGGTCGCTGAGGGCTTTATCTTTTGGACTAAGCTCTACATTTAAGATTTCTTCAGGAATTTTTTTAGACGGATCTTTATCAAAGTGATTGCCTTCAACAACAAGTTTCATGGCATAATATTCCGTCAGTTTCAGTTCCTGGGATTTCTGGTAAGCCATCTCCAGGTATTTGATGGAAGATTCTTTACCGTCAACGTTTTTGATCCGTTCAATTGATTTTTCACGTCTTTTATTTTCGTTAGCTTCGTAAAAATAATTTTCCAGGTGATAGAATTCGTTGGAAAGTACAAAAAGACGGCATTGTTCCGTCAGGTAATCTGAGCCTTCCTG
Source organism: Treponema sp. (assembly GCA_016297415.1). GTDB lineage: Bacteria > Spirochaetota > Spirochaetia > Treponematales > Treponemataceae > Treponema_D. Next base: position 7,963 of record JAEDGQ010000038.1, on the reverse strand, counting down.
CAGATTAAGGGCTGCACGGCTTATTTCTGCATACTTGTCTGAACTGGATGCATAGTTTTTAAACTGAAATGCCAGAAGTGCTGAACAGACAACTAAAGAAAGACAGAGCAGTCCAATAAAAACGAGAAAAAACAGATTTATTAACCTGAGGGGAAACGCTGTTTTTTTTGTATCGTTCAAATTTTACTCCCAACCAAAAGTTGCAGGTGGTTTATTTGTTGCATCAAAATAAAGGGCATCAACAAAAGGAAGTGCAGCAATCTGTTTGATTATGCTTTCAAATACTTTTTTTTGGAACCAGGCGAAACGGGCTGTCATTACATCTTCTGAACATACAGGACGCAGTACAAAACTTGCATTTTCTGCTGTTGAAGCGTATGGCAGATCGATTGTAAGATGCTGGAAAATCGAGTTATAAAGACCACTTTTGTGGAGTTCTGTAAGAACGATGTTGTCAACTTCACGAAGCTGGTCAAGACGGCGGCGGTCACAGTATCCTTCCTGAAGTTTCATATGGCTGTCTTTTACAGATGGTTTCTGGTACAGCTTAATGACTGTGCGGTTAAGATATGTTGCTTCGTTTGTAATATTTGATGATGCAGCTTCTACTTTTTCACGTTTTCCAGGAATGTGGTAGAATCCGTTGCCTTCTTCTTTGAATGTAAGACAAGCAGGGAAGCGGTAAGTTCTGAAATCACCCTGAACTCCAACTGAGCGTACTGGAAGAACAGATCGTTTAAGGTCTTTTGTACAGTTTTCGCAGAACTGATCGATTACAACTTCATTAAGTTCTTTCTGAGCAAGTTTAAGTTCTTCTTCGTCTTTTTCAGTGAATTTTCCATCAGAGCAAAGTACATTGATAGAAAGTCCAGGACCTGGGAATGGATGACGCATTACAAGTTCGTCGGCAAGACCCAGTTTTTTGCCCATAGCACGAACTTCGTCTTTGTAAAGATCTTTAAGAGGTTCAATAATGAGGCCCTGTGCAATAAGTTTCTGGATTCCGTCAACGCGGTTATGATGAGTTTTGATAGTGTGGCTGTTTTTTGTTCCACCTGATTCAATAATATCCGGATAAAGTGTTCCCTGAGCAAGCATCCACTGTGTTTCGTCCAGATTCTGGGCTTTAACAACAGCATCACGAACAGTAATGAAGTTTTCGCCTACTGCCATACGTTTTTTCTGTGGATCAGTAAGTCCAGCAATTGCTTTAAGGAAGCTTTCTGATGCATCTTCAACGATAAAATTATTGAAGCCTTTTTCTTTATAGGCAATTTCTACATTTTTTGATTCATTTTTACGCATGAATCCGTTATCAATATGAAGTCCAAGAACTCTTTCCTGACCAAGGGCTTTATTCAAAAGTGCAAATGCAACTGTTGAGTCTACGCCGCCTGAAAGGAAAAGAAGGACATTTTTGTCTTTTGCATCAGCTTTGATTGTTTCGAGAATGTGGTTAAGAACTGTATCTTCGTCCCAGTTAACTTCCATTCCGCATATGTCAGCAAAGTTCTGGAAGATTTTATTTCCTTCAGGAGTATCTTTTACTTCGCAGTGGCACTGAAGGGAGAATCGTTTTTTTGAAAGATTCTGAAGGGCAGCGTAAGGACAGTCTTTTGTTGAACCAATTACTTCAAAACCCTGACCAAGAGAAAGTACAGCATCCTGATGGCTCATCCATACCTGTGTAGATGCAGAAACTCCCTTAAAAAGAGGAGAAGCTTTTCCAGCGTCAGTCATATTAAGTGTAGCAAAACCAAATTCTCCAACTTCAGCCTTGCCCACTGTTCCGCCGTAAGAATAAGACATAAGCTGATGGCCATAGCACAGACCAAGAATCGGAAGATCAAGATTCAGAATTTCTTTATTGAATTCAGGAACTTTATCTTCATAAACAGAGGCTGGACCTCCAGAAAAAACAATTCCTTTTGCATTTTCAAAAACAGAAAGATCTGTTGAAGGAAGTGCGATTTCTGAATAGTAACCCAGTGCACGGAAACGCTTTGCAATAAGATGAGCGTACTGTGAACCAAAGTCTAAAACAACGATTTTTGAGCGTGACATATAAATCCCCTGTTACACGATTAATTATAAATATTCATTGAATTATACAGGAAAAACTGTTATTAGAAAATAATAATTAGAGAGGATTACAAAACATTTTCGTTTTTGGCAATAATATAATTTGTTGTAAAGTAAGAACTTACCTGACCAAGAACTTCCTGTGCTACAAATGGATTCTGTTCAACAAGAAGACGGAAAGTTTCACCTTTGATTGCAACAATCTGACAGTCGCTTACTGCTTCCGCTGATGAAGAACGGATTTCTCCGAGAATACAGTTTAATTCACCAAAGAACTGACCTGGTCCAAACGTGTCCTGCTTGCCTGAATCGCTGTGAGTTACTGTTACGTTTCCTTTAATTACATAATAAGCTGTATCGTCATTGTCCTGGGAAAGATAAGAAATTTTATTTTCGGAAGAGTAGATCAATTCACCTTTGTTATACAGAGTTACACTTGAATATTTTGCCATCAGGTAATCTGGACGGATAAAAAGTTTTCTGTAAAGCATAAGAAATTTTCCTGCGTCATCGGCTTTAGGAAGCAGATAAATTTCACCAAGCAGAAGATCATCAAAAAACTGAATTGTAAAAATCAACTGGGCAAAAAAGAGGAAGAAAACAAAGAAGAAGAACAGATCCATCATAATAATAATGAGCTGACCAAGAACTCCGTAAATCAAATTGTAACGGCCTGTGTTAAGGAACATATGCAGAAGGAAACGGAAAACCCAGAAAGAACCTGTGCATAAAAAACCTGCCAGAGCACAAAGCTTAAAAGATGGTTTTGTACCTGCCGCTCCTTTATAAAGAATCGTGATTACAGAAAAAATCAAAAAGTTTGGAAGAAAAGCAACGTATTCTTCTGACAGAAAGCCTTCAAAAATAAATGAAAGCTGTGGAAAAGTCTGAAATACAGGCAATGTAAGGATTGTCTTTAAGGAAAGATAAGAAAAAATTATTGAAACAGCGGTAACTACAATAATAAGTTCGAAAGCTACTGCTAGAATCTGATTAATAAGAGGACGGCGTTTCTGCTGGTCATGGAAAATGCGGCGCATTGCTGCAAAAACAGATGCAAAGAAGCGGCGGGCCATCCAGACTACAAAGAGAACAAGAACAACATCAAGAAGATTAACGCCGGAAATAGAAGTTGTAAGCTTAAAGATTGATTCAGGCGAAATGTAGTTTTCAAGTTCAGGTACAGTTTTGAATAAAGCTTCAATGGCACCTTCAGAAGCGTGAAGTACACGGACAAGAACAGAAACTACCATCATCAGAAGGGGTACTACAGAAAAAAGAAAGTCGAAGGAACATGCACTTGCATAAGAAAAAAGACCATTCTGCAGATAGTACTTAACGGTAAGAAAAAGAGACTGAAATATTGTTGCAAAAGTGATTTTTCTTAAATCCTGTAACTGATGCATAGTTTTTAGATTATATCATATTATTCCAATTTACGATACATAAAGGTTTGATAATGGGTTTAAGACAAGTAAAGGGGAACAAAAAGCAAAAAAAAGGGGCTGTCCAAAAAGTTCAACTTGCGGTGGTTGAGCTTGTCGAAACCACCATATTTAGTGCAATGGTCATTACTTATTGGACAGCCCCCATTTTGTTTAATGATTAAATCAGACTAGAAGTCTGCAAGTTTTGGTGCACGTGGGAATGGGATAACATCACGGATGTTCTGCATACCTGTTACGTACAGAAGAAGGCGTTCAAAACCAAGACCGAAGCCAGAGTGTGGAACTGTACCGAACTTGCGGAGGTCTAAGTACCAGCTGTAGTCTTCTGGATTAAGGCCAAGCTCCTTAATGCGTCCAAGAAGTTTTTCGTAGCTTTCTTCGCGTTCAGAACCACCAATGATTTCTCCCAGACCTGGAACGAGAACGTCTACAGCTTTTACTGTTTTGCCGTCATCATTAAGTTTCATGTAGAAAGCTTTGATTTCTTTTGGATAGTTGTAAACCATTACAGGGCATTTGTAGATTTTTTCTGTAAGGTATCGTTCATGTTCAGTAGCAAGGTCGCATCCCCAGTATGGTTTGAATTCAAATTCATCAGCGTGTTTTTCCAGTTCAGCAACAGCTTCTGTGTAAGAAACACGTTTGAAAGGAGTTTCAACAACGTGGCGGAGAGTATCAATTACACCAGGCTGAATTCTCTTGTTGAAGAATTCCATATCTGCTGAACATTTTGTAAGTGCCCAGTTAAGAAGGTATTTGATGAATTCTTCCTGAATATCCATATTATCTTCAAGATCGAAGAATGCCATTTCTGGTTCACACATCCAGAATTCTGCAAGATGGCGAGTTGTGTTTGAGTTTTCTGCACGGAAAGTTGGTCCGAATGTATAAACTCGACCAAGAGCTGTTGCAAGAGTTTCTGCTTCCAGCTGACCTGAAACTGTAAGGGAAGCTTTTTTTCCGAAGAAGTCTTTTCCGTAGTTTACGAGTTTTGAAGCATCTTGTTTTTTCATACCTGCAGCGCCTTTTTCAACAGCGATTTCTGCCAGCTTTTCCATGCTCAAAGTTGTAATCTGGAACATTTCTCCAGCACCTTCACAGTCTGAACATGTAATTTCTGGAGTGTTAATATAGTAGAAACCTTTTTCCTGGAAGAAAGTATGGAGAGCATAAGCCATCTGGCTTCTCATGCGGAATACTGCTCCGAAAGTGTTTGTGCGGCCACGAAGATGGGCGTTGTCACGGAGAAATTCCATTGTGGCAGCTTTCTTCTGGATAGGGTAGTCGCCGGGACACCGTCCAAGACAGATAAGTGTTTCAAGATTTACTTCAACACTCTGACCTGAAGCAGGAGATTCAATGAGTTTTCCTGTAGCCTTAAGGGAAGCACCTGTTGAAAGTTCTTTAAGTGCCTTTTCAATATTTTCTGTATTGTTAGGATTTGATGGATTTGAGCGGTCATAAGTGAGCTGAATTGATGCGAAACAGCTTCCGTCGTTTACCTGAATGAATACAAGGTTTTTTGAATCGCGAATTGTGCGTACCCAGCCGCAAACTGAAACAGTACGGCCGTCTGGAGCGGATGTAAGGATATCCTTAATAAGTTCTGTTTTCATAATCATTCATTTTACTGAATTACAATTTTTATATCAATTATGAATTATTTATATAAAGGGCACCTCCCTGCGCCTTCGGCTTCGGGTCGCTATGTCCGAGGTTCCGCTGGCGCTCCATCGTCCTCGCTGGTTTCGACAGGCTCAACCCGAGACGCTGCGGTCGACAAGCCTCTCCCAGCGCTGGTGCAGACTTAAAATCTATTGAATAGTGATAACAAAATTTGTATAATTATCTATATTTTTTCAAATCTATTGCATAAATATGCAATTATGCAGGAGTTCGCCGTGACTGACAACGAAAGCCTTTTTATTGGTCGCTTATCTGTACTTGCAGAACGCAATGCCCTTATCGACCGCTCGCTTTACGAAAAATATGATGTAAAAAGAGGTCTTCGTAATGCCAACGGAACAGGTGTTCTTGTAGGACTTACATCAATCGGTGATGTAGTGGGATATGAAGTTGAAGACAACAAAAAAATAGCAGTACCTGGCCGCCTTATTTATCGTGGTTATAATGTTGAAGACCTTATTGAAGATGCAGAAAAGCACAATCAGTTTGGTTATGAACAGGCTGTATATCTTCTTCTCTTTGGTGAACTTCCAGCTCAGGCAGAACTTGATCACTTTAAACAGTTTCTTGGAGAACTTCGTACTCTTCCTCCAAACTTTACTGAAGATATGATTATGAAGGCACCTTCTGCAGATATTATGAACAAGCTTGCCCGAGGTGTACTTGCTTTATATTCTTATGATAAAAATCCGGAAGACCGTTCACTTTCAAACGTACTCCATCAGTGTATTGAACTTATCAGCCGTTTTGGAACATTGACAGCTTATGGTTATCAGGCAAAGCGCCGTTATTACGATGGAAAGTCAATGTACATTCATAATCCTCTTCCGGAACTTTCAACTGCAGAAAACTTCCTTCGCCTTATCCGCAACAACAAGGCTTTTACAGAAGACGAAGCAAAACTTCTTGACCTGGCACTTATTCTTCATGCAGAACATGGTGGTGGTAACAACTCATCTCTTACAGTTCATGTTGTTTCTTCTGCAGATACAGATACATACTCTGCAATTGGAGCTGCCGTAGGTTCCCTTAAAGGTTACCGTCATGGTGGTGCCAATATTCAGGTTATGGAAATGATGGACGACATTAAGGAAAATGTAAAAGACTGGTCCAGCGAAACTGAAGTTCGTGAATATCTGCGTAAGATTTCAAACAAACAGGCATATAACCGCACAGGACTTATTTATGGTCTTGGACATGCCATTTACACAGTAAATGATCCTCGTGCTTCAATTCTTCGCGACAAAGCTGCAAAACTTGCAAAAGAAAAGGGCATGGAAGACGAATACAATCTTTATAAGATGATCGAACGGATTGCTCCAGAAGTAATTTACGAAAAACACGGAGATGACAAAAAAATCTGTGTAAATGTTGACTTCTATTCGGGATTTATTTATTCAATGCTTAACATTCCTCGTGAACTGTTTACACCGCTCTTTGCAGTAAGCCGTATTGCAGGATGGTCAGCTCACCGTATCGAAGAAATCATTGCTGGTGGCCGTATTTATCGTCCAGCCATGAAAAATGTTCTTAAAGAACGTCCATACGTTTCAATCGATAAAAGATAGCTCTAGAAAACATAAAACCAAAAGCCCTGCTGCAGTCATTCTGAAAATGATGATTGAGAAGCAGGGCTTTCTCATTTTATAATGCTTTATATTGAAAATTACTCAGCAGATCGGGGAATTATGACAAAAGAAAGACTTGATAAAATTCTGGCTCATCATGGATTTGGAACACGCAAAGATGTAAAACGGCTCTGTCATCAGTCTGCAGTAACTGTGAACGGAAAAGTTGTTACAGATCCCGGTGTTAAAATTGATATAGATAATGACATTCTTCAAATTGACGGCGAAGAAATAAAGCTTCAGCGGAATTTGTACATAATGCTGAATAAATGTAAGGATGTAGTTTGCGCCAGCAAAGACGGTGAACATCAGACAGTTTTTGATCTTCTTGATGAAGGCCTGCGTCATAAATTTCTTGGCGGCGACCTGCATTGTATGGGACGCCTGGATATAGATACAGAAGGTCTTTTAATCCTTACAACAGACGGAAAACTTACTCACAGACTTTTGGCTCCTAAAACACATGTGCCCAAAACTTATGCTGTGGGTCTTAGGGATCAGCTTACAGAGGGACAGAAAAAAGAATACATTGAAAAATTTTCAAAAGGTTTCTGGATTGACCGGGAACAGAACGAAGAGGGATTTGACTGCCAGAGCGGGGAATTGATTTTTATAGATGAAAGTGGAGAGAGTAGAATTGAAAAAAGTCTGCTTTCTGCCGCCACAAAAAACTCCTCCGGCACAGTGGACTGTTTTTTGACAATTTATGAAGGAAAATTTCATCAGGTAAAAAGAATGTTTGCCCAGATGGGAAACGAAGTAGTTTACTTAAAGCGTGTAAAAATGGGAGGCTTGGTGCTGGATAATAAGATTGAACTTGGCAGCTACCGTGAACTGAGGGAGGAAGAAATTGAACTCCTGGCAGGGAATGTTCCAGAAAAAGAATAAAGTTTGACACAGATAAACGGAGATATACGCAGATAAAAAAAAGATAGGATTTAATTCTGAAAAAAAGCCTTCCAACGAATCACAATATTGATGTGCCGGAAGGTTTTTTCTTATTTTGAACGGAAAAAATGAATATTGACAGCTATTATAAAGAATGATAACGTTTTGTTATATTTTTTTTATTTATGGAGAGAGTATGAAAAAAATAAAAAAAATGTTTACGCTTTACGC
>JAEDGQ010000037.1 GCA_016297415.1 Treponema sp. | reverse complement strand
GCATGCTAGCATGCGGTTTCGACAAGACGTTTTCACGACTGGAAGCCATTTTTAGAAGGAAATATATTATAATGCGTTTGCCCTGAGTGGAGAGACTGCTCCCCTTTAATTTTATTCTGTTTTGATGTATTCTGATTGCACTATGAAAGAAATGGAACTTAAATACGGGTGCAACCCTAACCAGAAACCTTCTAAGGTTTATGTTGATGAAGGCGATCTTCCAATCACTGTTTTGAATGGTAGACCAGGATATATTAACCTGCTTGATGCTTTTAACGGCTGGCAGCTTGTAAAGGAACTTAAAGAAGCTACAGGTCTTCCTGCTGCAACATCTTTTAAGCATGTTTCTCCTGCTGGTGCTGCTGTTGGAAAACCTCTTTCTGACACTCTTAAGCAGATTTACTTTACTGATGGTGTTGAACTTACACCAATGGCCTGTGCTTATGCCCGTGCCCGTGGTGCTGACCGTATGTCATCTTTCGGTGACTTCATTTCTTTAAGCGATGAATGTGATGAATCTACTGCTCTTCTTATTAAAAAAGAAGTATCTGACGGTATTATTGCTCCTTCATATTCTCCAGAAGCTCTTGAAATCCTCAAGGCAAAGAAAAACGGAAACTACTGTGTAATTCAGATTGACCCTGATTATGTTCCACCTGCAACAGAAGTTAAACAGGTATTCGGTGTTAAATTTGAACAGGGACACAACTTCCTTAAAATTGACGAAAACGCTCTTTCTAACATTGTTACAAAGAACAAGAATCTTTCAAAAGAAGACAAAGACAACCTTATCATTGCCCTTATTACTCTTAAATACACACAGTCAAACTCTGTATGTTATGTAAAAGACGGTCAGGCAATCGGTATTGGTGCAGGTCAGCAGTCACGGGTTCACTGTACTCGTCTTGCAGGACAGAAAGCTGACAACTGGTGGCTTCGTCAGTCTCCACAGGTTCTCGGGCTTCAGTTCGTAGACGGAATCAAACGTGCAGACCGTGACAACGCAATCGATGTTTACATTGGTGAAGAATACGAAGATGTTCTTGCTGAAGGCAAATGGCAGACTCTCTTTAAGGTAAAACCTGCTGTATTCACTGTTGAAGAAAAGAAAGCATGGCTTGCAAAGAACACAAACGTTGCAGTTGGTTCAGATGCATTCTTCCCGTTCGGAGACAACATCGAACGCGCAAGAAAATCTGGTGTAACAGTTGTTGCACAGCCAGGCGGATCTGTTCGTGACGATCAGGTAATCGAAACAGCAGATAAATATGGAATGGTAATGTGTTTCAACGGAATCCGCTTGTTCCATCACTAATAGACAAAAGTACTGAACCTTGTATGGTGCAGTAGTGAATTTTTGTTTTGAAAAGGGCATATTCTTTAAGAATGTGCCTTTTTTTATGTCAACCTTAAAACAGTCCAGGGCAAACGCATTATAACTGATTTTGTATTGAAAAATGGCGCAAAGGAGTGAAACGGCTTGCGAAAACACTCGTTTTGTGCTGCCGCGAGAGCGGCAAACGTATATAGTTACAAGCACAAAACGCGTGTAGCATGCTAGCATGCGGTTTCGACAAGACGTTTTAACGACTGGAAGCCATTTTTAGCAGGGAATATATTATAATGCGTTTGCCCTATATAACAGTCTGTAAAATTTGATTTTTTTCTGTTTTGAACATATCATAGAAGTGGTTATCAATTCATTTTAGTGGAGAAAATCTATGTCAGACCAGAAGAAAAAAAATGGAAAGTTATTTATTGCTGTTGCAGGTATTCTTGCAGTTGCAATCCTGTTTGTAAATGTTTTACAGGTTGTTTTCTGCGGTACAATTGTAAATGCAAAAATTAAGGATGAAACACAGGCACAGTATCTTGAATTTGCCCATTCTTATGCCACAACTGTAACAACAGAACTAGAAAAGTATTTTGCAAGTCTTGATTTCTATGTTTATTCTGATCCGATTACAAACGGAGCTTCAAATGCAGAAATTGTAAAATGGCTTCGTGAACACAACTATATGAGATCTGGAATTTTCGATTATGTTGCCTGGGTTGATACTGAGGGTAATTTTGATTCTGATATCGGAACACATACAAATGTCCTTGACCGTGATTATTATGATGCAATTGTAAATAAAGGTAAAAAAACTTTCATCGATAATCCTGTTTCATCTAAAACTTCTGGAAAAACAATTGTTCATATTTGTCGTGGTGTACGCAGAAACGGTGAAGTTATCGGATTTTTCTGTGGTGTAGTTCAGCGTGAACATATTGGTGTCCTTCTTAAGGGAATCGATGTAGAAAACATTGGTGTTGCAACTCTCATCGATGGAAACGGAAAACTTATTGCCAGTTCTGTAAAAGATGAAGAAATGGAACAGCTGATTCAAGACCTTAGCGAAAAAAATCCATCAGCTTTTGAAAAATTAAATAAAATGTGGACTAATTCTCAGAAAGATTCTGTTTCTATTAAAAATGCAGGCGGGGAAGACCAGCTTGTTATTACTCATCCTGTAGAAAATACTTTATGGACAATTACTCTTTTCCTTAACGAAAAACAGGTTTACGGTATATCTGCCCTCATTCAGAAGATTATGTTTGTCGGTGCACTGGTAATGACTGTATTTGTAATCCTTGTTCTCTGTACTGTTCTTTACCGCATGATTAAGCCTCTTAAAGTTGTTGAATCTACTATTCTCGGAATTTCTTCCGGAGATGCAGACTTAACACGCCGTATTAACCTTAAATCAAATAACGAAATCGGTCGCGTTGTAGACGGCTTTAACCAGTTCTCTGAAAAAATGCAGCAGATAATTTCTACATTAAAATCTTCTAAAGACCGTCTTGAAGATGTAGGTCAGCTTCTTCATGACAGTACAGATGATACTGTTTCTGCCATTACTCAGATTATTGCAAATATTCAGAGTATGAACGGTCAGGTTGTTGCTCAGAGTGACTCCGTAAACCAGACTGCAGGTGCAGTAAATCAGATTGCTGCAAACATTGAATCTCTCAACCGCATGATTGAATCTCAGACTACAGCTGTAAGTCAGGCAAGTTCTGCAGTTGAAGAAATGATTGGTAATATTAATTCTGTAAATAGTTCTGTACAGAAAATGGCTGATGCCTTCAGCGAACTTGAAAAGAAAGCAATTATCGGTGTTCAGAAGCAGAACGATGTAAACTCTAAAATCGTAGAAATCCAGACTGAGTCTCAGGCTCTGCAGGAAGCAAACGTTGTTATTTCCGGTATTGCGGAACAGACAAACCTTCTTGCCATGAACGCTGCTATTGAAGCTGCTCATGCCGGTGAAGCAGGTAAGGGATTCTCTGTAGTTGCTGATGAAATCCGTAAACTTAGTGAAGATTCTGGTGCCCAGTCTCAGACAATCGGTAACCAGCTTGAAAAGATTATTGCCAGCATTGAACAGATTGTAGAAGCTTCTATGACTGCCACAGAAGCATTCAACGAAGTTTCCAGCGGTATTAATTCTACTAATAACCTTGTTCGTGAAATTTCAAATGCAATGACTGAACAGAATGAAGGTTCTAAACAGATTGCAATTGCCCTTAACAGCATGAACGACACTTCAAACGAAGTAAGAACATCTTCTTTTGAAATGGCAGAAGGAAATAAGGCTATTCTTGAAGAAATCAAAACTCTTCAGGATGCTTCATTCAACATCAGAAATGGTATGGATGAAATGTCTGCCGGAGCCCGCAAAATTAACGAAACAAGTGCTTCTCTCGCAGAGATTTCTCAGCAGATGAAAGAAAGCATTAACATGATTGGCAGTCAGGTTGATCAGTTTAAAGTTTAATTAAAAGTGACTAAACCTGATTTTTCTGAATATACACATCTTTTCTGGGATCTGGACGGAACTTTAACAGAGTCCGCTCCGGGAATCATTAACTGTGTCCGCTATGCACTGGAGTCATTTGGCATTAATGAAACAGATGATTCCAGACTACTTCTTTTTATAGGACCTCCTCTCGTAGAAAGCTTTATGAACTTCTATGGTTTTTCTGAAGAAAAAGCCCGTAAAGCTATGGCCAGATACAGGGAACGATTTGGTACTGTGGGAATTTTTGAAAACAGCGTTTACGAAGATATTCCCCGGGTACTGAAAGCCTTAAAGGAATCCGGAAAAAAACTTTATATTGCTACTGCAAAACCTGAAATTTATATGTTCAGAATCATTAAGTACTTTAATCTTGAACAGTATTTTGAATTTTCCGCTGGATCAGATCTGGAAGAAACAAGAAGTCATAAAGATCAGGTAATTGATTTTGTTGTAAAAAGTCAGCATCTGGAAGAAGAACTTAAAGCAGGAAAAATCCTTATGATCGGGGACCGCAAGCATGACATTGAAGGTGCCCACAAGAACGGTATGAAATGCTGTGCTGTAAACTGGGGATATGGAAGTGCTGAAGAGTTTAAGGCTTACGGGGCAGATATTGTAATAGACAAACCTTCTGACCTGCTTGTTTAATATATTTTAGAATTCAAAACTAAGCTGCTGTGGTGCTTTTGCAAGACGAATTGCTTCTATTAACTGGTCAATCTGAGATTCGCCGTAAAGTTTTATGTTGTTTTCTCTTAAAAGCGCTGCAGTAACTCCGTCACCTTCTTTTTCTGTGTGAGTAAAACTTCCGTCGTAAATAATACCTGTTCCGCAGGAAGGACTTTTTTCTTTTAAGAGTGCATGTGTGCATTTAAAAAGCCGGGCTGCCATTAAGGCCTGTCCGGCTCCTTTTTTGTAGGCTTCAGTTCTGTCCTGTCCGTCTTTTGTCAGGACTTTATCTTCTTTTATTTCGCAGGATGGACGAGGTGTTTCAAGACCACCGTAAATCTCAGGACAGAATGGGATTATGTTTGCCATTTTCTGGATTCTTTCCAGTTTTTGCGGGTCAATCAGGTGAGAATTATTTTCGCTGCTGTATTTGACGTCAAAGCCAAGAAGACAGGCACTGACAAGAATATTCATAAAATGAATTATGAGTATAACGGCATATTTTTGCAAGTGACCCCGTGATTATGCAGCAGGTGCCAATGCCCGCCTTCTGGAATGGATGAACAGCTTGACAGATGCAGACTAATCAATCCATTTGAGGTGCTTAACAGGCCTGTGATTTCTTTTTTCCTGAAGAATTGTTTCAACGATTTCTGTTACAGCCCACAATCCGATAAAGCCCATAAGAACAAAAAACATAACCATAAAAATCTCCTTTTCGGGGATGTCCAATAAGTAATGACTGTAGTGGTCATTGAGCCCTTCGACAGGCTCAGAAACCACCTGTCGAAATGACCATTGCACTAAATATGGTGGTTTCGACAAGCTCAACCACCGCAAGTTGAACTTTTTGGACAGCCCCTGTTTTTCTTTATGAGCTTAATATAGCACTGGTAATGGGACATAGAATGTCCCATTAAAAAATATTTTATTTTTTTTTTACTTTTTTTTAGAACAGAAAAAAGCGTTAGGGATACGGAAGGCGGCGAAGCCGTTGCGTAAGCAATGGAGCGGAAGCGGAACCTGGAGAAGCCCGACGGCGGCAGCCGGAACGCCCGGTTTTATAGAAAGTTTTATAACATTAAATTATGACTGGACTTTTTAGAGTTTCTATTTGTGTGGTATAATTTTAAATAGTCTAAACTTTTAAAGTAAGTAATTATGACCAGACGAAAAAACTTTATTGTCAGTGTTATATTAGTTGTTTTCTCAATAATCTGCTTTCTTTCGGGAGTCGGAAGCATTTGTGTGCAGTATATTTTGAAGGCAAAAGAAACTGTAAATGAAGATTATGTTCCGTCTAAAGCTTTGGGAAGGGTTCTTTATATTTCGTCCTATGATCCCGGCTATGTAATTTCTTCTTTGCAGGCTGCGGGAATAAAGGATCGTTTTGCTAAAAATCATGTTCTTTTTGAAACTTTTTATATGGACATGAAAAACTATGATGATGAAGAAAACTTCAATCTTTTCTATTTAACTGTTAAACATAAGTTGAGTACAATCAGGCCTTTTGATGCTGTGGTTGTAAGTGATGATAAAGCATTGATTTTTGCTGAAACTTATCAGGAAGAACTTTTTAAGAATACTCCAATTGTTTTTTTTGGAATCAATGATATTGCCCACGGGGAAGAAGCTGCAAGAAATCCCTGGATGACTGGTGCTGGAGAAGATGTTTTTGTTTACGAAACAATGGAAACTGCTATTGAACAGAATCCTGAAACAGGATGTCTTGTTGGTATTTTTGACGATTCCATTACAGGCCGTGGGGACAGAAAACAGTTTGAAACCTGTATTAAAAATTATCCGAACCTTCAGTTCAGAAGCATTAATATTTCTAATCTGAAGCCCATGGAACTGGCTTTTCAGCTGATTTCTGTACCAAAAGATTCTGTAATTATCTGTACTTCTACTTTGCAGAATTATGCCCATGCAAACGGATTTTCTACTTACGAAATTGTAGAATTTATTGAAAAACATTCCCTTGGCATTCCCATTTATCGTACAAATGCTGTTGGCATTGGTGCAGGATTTGCCGGCGGAAAGATTTTCGATTATTACAAATCTGCCTATAATGCGGCTGATACTGTAATCAGAGTTCTTGATGGAGAAGATATCAGCACAATTCCTTTTACTGTGGACCATGAAGGTAAATACTGTTTTGACTGGGCTGTAATTAAATCTCTTGGACTTAGTACTAAAACTCTTCCTGATGGTGTTGAATATATTAACAGGCCTGTTAGTTTTCTTGAAACAAATAAACAGATTCTTCTGCCATTTTTTCTTATCTTTGTGGCCATGCTCTGTGTTCTTATTGTTTCAATTGCAAGCTGGAATAAAACCAAGCATATTAACGGCGTAATGATGATTATGAATAAGAGAATCCGTCAGACAAATAAAGAACTGATTGATTCTAAAACAAAAATTACTTTTGTTGCCAACAACGACCGTCTCACAGAGCTTCCAAACAGAGCCTATGGTGTTGAAGAAATTCATCATATTATGGACAGTGGTGTTCCCTTCTCCCTGTTCCTTATGGATATTGACGACTTTAAAAATTACAACGATACATATACCCATGCCTGCGGTGACTTTGTTTTGCAGGAGTATGGCCGTCGTCTTGCAAGCCTTACTGTTAATAATGAATATTTTGCAGCCCGCTATGGTGGTGATGAATTTATCATTGTTCATAAATGCGGACACATTGATCGAAATGGAAAAGAACTGGAAAAACTCCATAATCTTTTGAATGCACCGATTCAGTACAACAACATGAAACTGGACCTTAAGGCAACTCTTGGTTATGCAGATTCTGATCCTGACATTACTTTTGATGAACTTGTAACTAATGCAGATATTGCCATGTACGAAGCAAAGAAAAAAGGTAAGGGAACAATTGTTGCCTTTGTTTCGGATATGAAGGAATCTATCTTAAAAAAGAACAGAATTATTGAAATCCTTAAAGATGAGTGTTCAAAAGAAGGGTTTGAGATTCGTTACCAGCCTCAGGTAAATGTTACTACTGGTGATGTATACGGATTTGAAGCTCTTGTTCGTCTGGCTGATTATTCTATTGGTCCTGGAGATTTTATTCCTGTGGCTGAAGACGGCGGATTTATTACTCAGATTGGACGCATTGTTACAGAAAAAGTTATTTCCCAGATGGCTAAGTGGCGTGATCAGGGAATGGAACTTAAAAAGGTTGCCATTAACTATTCCAACGGGCAGCTTGTTGACGATGAGTATGTAAATTTTCTGAAAAGCCTTATTAATCGATACGGTATTTCTCCAGCTCTGATTGAAATTGAAATTACTGAAAGTCTTTTTATGGCAAAACAGGAAAGAGCTTTTAAGCTGTTCCAGGATCTGTCTGAAATTGGTGTTGGTCTTGCCCTGGATGACTTTGGTACAGGTTATTCTTCTTTAAGTTATCTGACATTTATTCCTGCGGGCAAAGTTAAAATTGATAAGACTATTGTTGATAACTATCTTGTAGACGGCAAAGAATCATTTATCGAAAACATTGTGCATCTTGTGCATGACCTTGGAATGAAGCTTACTGTTGAAGGAGTTGAACAGAAGTGGCAGTATGACAAACTTCAGAAAATGAAGTGCGACTACATTCAGGGATACTTCTTCAGTAAGCCTATGCTGGCTGATGCAGTTCCTGATTTTACTGTAATCCTTTAATTTTCTTCTATTTCCGCTATAATTGTGACCATGACTCAACTGGAAGCTTATTACAATAAATTTAACGAAGAACATCGTCTTACAACTCGCCACGGAATTGTAGAATTTACTGTTACCCTTAAATACATTCACGAAGCAATTGCCGGCCGCAGTGGTCTTAATATTCTTGATGTGGGAGCCGGCACTGGCCGTTATTCTGTTGCCCTGGCTCAGGAAGGTCATCAGGTTACAGCTGTTGAACTTGTGGAACGGAACAGAAAAGTAATTGAAAGCAAACACCAGGCTGGAGTTCACATCTGGCCGGGAAATGCCATGGATTTAAGTTTTCTGCCGGATGATAATTTTGACATTACTTTGATTTTTGGGCCTATGTATCATCTGCACACAAAAGAAGAGCGGCTTAAGGCTTTTAATGAAGCAAAGCGTGTTACAAAAAAAGGCGGCATAATTCTCGTTGCCTATGTAATGAATGAATATTCCGTAATTGAATACTGCTTTAAGAAAAACAAAATCAAAGACATTGTGGCTGCCGGAACAATTACAGAAGACTTCCATACAATAAGTGACGAAAAAGAGCTGTATTCTTATCTGCGGCTTGAAGACATTGATAAGCTGAACAAAAAAGCGGGGCTTGAGAGAATAAAAATTATTGCCGCCGACGGACCTGCAGATTACATGCGTCGTGAACTGAACGCCATGGACCACGAAACCTTTGAACTTTTTATAAAGTATCAGCTGGCCAATGCAGAACGGATTGAACTGCTGGGGGCGTCAAGCCATACGGTGGATGTGGTGAGGAACAGAAAGTAGAGAATGAAGGCCGGCGCCTTTGTGCTTACGAAACTCTTGTTTATAATGCCCCCTGGGCCGGATTGTGTGATGAGGGCAAACGCATTATAACCGATTTTATATTGAAAATGGCGCAAAGGAGTGAAACGGCTTGCGAAAACACTCGTTTTGTGCTGCCGCGAGAGCGGCAAACGTATATAGTTACAAGCACAAAACGCGTGTAGCATGCTAGCATGCGGTTTCGACAAGACGTTTTCACGACTGGAAGCCATTTTTAGCAGGGAATATATTATAATGCGTTTGCCCTGATTGTGTGATTCAACGCCCTTGAAATAAAAAATCAATTTATATAAACTCATTATGAATGACATTTTAATTGATTTTGTCAAAATAAAACTATAGGAGATTTATATGGCAAAGAAGTATGCTTTCTTATTCCCAGGTCAGGGTGCACAGACTGTTGGTATGATTAAAGACGTTTGTGAAGCTTATCCTGAAGCTCAGAAAGTTGTTGATGAAGTTTCTAAAATTACTGGCAAAGATGTTGCAAAACTTTTGTGGGACACTCCACAGGAAGAACTTAACCGTTCTGACAACAGCCAGCTTGCTATTACTACAGCCAGTCTTGCAATTATGGCTGCTCTTAAAACAAAAGGTATTGAACCATCTGCTGCTATGGGATTCTCTCTTGGTGAATTCCCTGCACTCTATGCTGCAGGTATTTTAAGCTTTGAAGATGTAATCAAAGTTGTTTCTCAACGTGGTGCAATCATGCAGAAAGTTTGTGAACAGATTGCTGAAGAAAGTGCCGGAAACGCTCCTGGCATGACAGCTGTTCTTGGTCTTCCACCAGAAAAGGTTGAAGAACTCTGCAAAGGAATCGAAGGTGCTTATGCTGCAAACCTTAACTCTGTAAAACAGACAGTTGTTGCTGGTACTAACGAAGGCCTTGCAAAGGTTGAAGAAGCTGCAAAAGAAGCAGGGGCACGCCGTTGTGTTCGCCTTGCTGTTGCAGGTCCTTTCCATTCACCACTTATGCAGAGAGCTGCAGACAACTTTAAGGCTGCTCTTGAACCATACACATTCTGTGATCCAAAAATCACTCTTTTCTCAAATGTTACTGGTAAAAAAGTAACAGAAGGTGCTGCTGCAAAAGTAAGTGCAGTAGACCACCTTACAAATCCAGTTCGCTGGACAGAGGAAGAAGCTGTTCTTGCTGACCTGATTAAATCAAGCGGCGACCAATGGGCTGTTCTCGAAGTTGGTCCAGGAAAAGTACTTGCCGGACTTTGGGGTCAGACAGAAATGGGTGCAGAACTTGCAGCAGTTTCTGTAAACACAGCTGAAGGAATTCAGGCACTGTAATTCTTAGGGAGCTGCGCGCTCCCTAAAACCCAGCGTTTTTAGGAGGGAGAGAACCCCCTACTCGGAAGCGAGGGTTCTCTCCCTCCTAAGACCTTCCTCTTTCCCGGCACCGCTTAGGGCTCTGCCCTAAGAACCTGCGAAAATGGGATAAAATATAAATATTTTTTTTTGTTTGTTATATATTCTTGGATTTGAAAAGGGCTGCCTAAGCCCTTTTATGTATAAAGGAGAAAAAAATGTTACTTAAAGATAAAAAAGCACTTGTAACTGGTTCAAGCCGTGGTATCGGTAAAGGAATCGTTGAAGCATATCTTAAAAACGGCTGTGAAGTATGGGGACTCTGCTCTAAGCCTTCTGCAAATAAAGACGCACTTGAAGCTCTTGCAAAAGAAAACGGTGTATCATTCCACGAAATTTACGCTGATGTAGGAAACGCAGAACAGGTAAAAGAAGTTGTAACTGCTGCCGTAAAAGAATCGGGCGGTTTTGATGTTCTGGTTAACAATGCAGGAATCACTCGTGACGGACTTTCTTTCCGCATGAAACAGGAAGACTGGGACGATGTTCTCCGCATTAACCTTACATCTGCATTCCTTATCTGTCAGATTGTTTCTTATGATATGGTACGCAACAAGAGACCAGGTTCAATCATCAACATGTCTTCTATCGTTGGTGTTCACGGAAACGGCGGTCAGGTTAACTACGCAGCTTCAAAGGGCGGTCTTATCGCTTATTCAAAATCACTGGCTGCAGAAGTTGGAAGCCGTGGTATCCGCGTAAATGTTATTGCACCAGGATTTATCGAAACAGACATGACAGGTGTTCTTAAAGAAGAACTCCGCGCCGCAATGGTAGAAAAAACTCTCCTTAAGCGTGCCGGAAAACCAGAAGATATTGCAAATACAGCTTTGTATCTTGCTTCTGACCTTTCATCATACGTTAGCGCACAGGTTATTGGCGTTGATGGTGGTATGGGCGCATAAGTTTATAAAGTTCATAGGGGCGTTACAGTTTGCTTTCAGCAAACTGTCGGGCTATTCCAGGCTCCGGCTTAACGCCTCCGACCAAAAAGGGGCTGTCCAATAAGTAATGACTGTACCGGTCATTGAGCCCTTCGACAAGCTCAACCACCGCAAGTTGAACTTTTTGGACATCCCCTTTTTGTTTGCCCTGCCGGGCACCTTCCATATCCCTAACGCAATGAAAATCTGGTGTTTAACCGGCGGCCGGTTATTTACTGTCTTACTTCGATTCCGTCCAGGTGGCCGGCGTAATTTGTATTTTTGAGTTTGAAAATAAGGTTACCGTAGTCGTCATTGGTAATCTGAAGTCCTGTCTGAACCCACTGATCTTCTACTTTTACTTCGAAGGTATCATCAAATTCCAGAGATGTGATTGGAGATGTGTCTTCCGGGTCTGTAATCCAGAACTTTCCTGAGTTAATGTCGAATGTAAGCTGTCCCTGAAATTTTGCCATAAAAGCCTCCTTCTTTGCTTAAATCCATTCTATTGATAATCATAAAATTAGTCATTACTATTGTGCAAAATGACAAAAACTGATATTTTGTCAAAGTAAAATATTTTTAATGGGTTAGGGATTGTAGCAGCGCGTAAGCGTCCCGTCAGGGATGAAGGCGAAAGCCGGAACTGCGGAAAGCCCGGCCGTAGCGCAAGCGAAGGAAACCCCCTATATAGGAGAAAAAAATGAGAAAAGTTGTAGTAACAGGTCTTGGTTGTATTTCACCTGTAGGTAACTCTGTTGAAGAAACATGGGAAGCTCTCAAAGCCGGAAAATCTGGTATTGCACCAATCGCCGGATACGATGCAGGCCCATTCAAAGTAAAATATGATGCTGAAGTTAAAAACTTTGTTGCATCAAACTACATGGAATCTTCCGCTGCACGGAAAATGGCTAAATTTACTCAGTATGCCGTTGCTGCTGCTACTCAGGCTCTTGAAGATTCCGGTCTTAAAGGAAACGCTGAAGTTCTTGAAAATACAGGTATTTTCCTTGGTGTTGGTATTGGTGGTTTTGAAGTAATGGAAACTGGTTATAAAAGCTACTTTACATCAAACTTTACACGAGTAGCTCCAATGACAATTCCAATGCTTATTCCAAATGAAGCTGCAGGTAACATTGCTATCGTTCACGGATGTCATGGTCCAGCTCACACAATCGCTACAGCATGTGCTTCTGGTACAGATGCTATCGGTAACGCTCTTGATCAGATCCGTTCTGGCCGCATGGATGTTTGTCTTGCCGGTGGTGCTGAATCTGCAATCAACGGATTTACAAACCTTAGCTTTGGCGTACTCCAGGCTCTTTCTTCTAAATATGCTGATGATCCAACAAAAGCAAGCCGTCCATTCGATAAAGATCGTGATGGTTTCGTAATGGGAGAAGGTGGTACAATCCTTATCCTGGAAGAATATGAACACGCAAAAGCTCGTGGTGCTCACATTTACTGTGAACTTGCCGGATATGGCGGAACTTGTGATGGTTTCCACCTTACAGCTCCAAACCCGGATGGTGTTTGCGGTGCTAAAGCTATGACAATTGCTATGAAAGACGCTGGTGTTAAACCTGAAGAAGTTGTTTACTACAACGCTCACGGTACTTCTACACACAAAAACGATTCTGGCGAAACTCAGATGCTCAAAAACGCTTTTGGCGAAGCAGCATACAAACTCCACATTTCTTCTACAAAATCAATGACAGGTCACTGTCTTGGTAATGCTGGTTCTCTCGAAGCTCTCATTTGTGTAAAAGCAATCGAAGACAGCTTTATTCCACCAACAATCAACCTTGATAACCCTGATGTAGAAGGCGGATGTGACCTTGACTACACACCAAACAAGGGTCTTGCAATTGATATTCCTGTTGCTATGTCTGGAAACTTCGGTTTCGGTGGACACAACGGTATTCTTGTATTCAAAAAAATTAAATAAGTAAGATATGGGGGAGGGAAAAGCCTTTCCCTACGCCGGCACTTCGTTGCCTGCTACCCATTCTACGGGGGGACTTCCCCCCGTAACGCCCCCCTGAATACTTCTTGCAAAACGCTCTTCTCTGGAAGGGCTTTTTTTTATGAGATTTTATAGTTTTTGTGGTAAAATAAAATTCTAGAATTTTAATTAATTTGAGTTTTTATGTCTGAAGAAAAATTATCTGTAGAAGAAGAAACTGCAAAAAAACTTCTTGAAGAAAAAGATTCTGAGTCCAGACTCAGAAATTATTCCGGCCCTATGGGAATTATTGTTTCTGTTTGTCTTTGTTTATGGACCGGTTTTCAGCTTTATTACAGTACAGTTGGTGTTATTAGTGCCATTAATTTAAGGGCATTTCATTGTATTTTTCTGCTGGCTTTTACTTTTCTCCTTTATCCTTCTTTTAAAAGTCAGAAGAGAAACAGAAAGTTTCCTCCAGTTGAAGATATTCTTTTGACGGGTGCCGGAATCTTCAGTTTTGGTTACCTGATTCTTCACTATACAGAAATTGCTCAGACCGGGGGAAGAATTACTGATTTTCAGGCATGGGTGGCTGCCATTGCCCTGCTTGTTGTTTTTGAAGCTTCAAGACGTACATCTCCAAACCTGGCGATTCTAGCTGCTGTTTTTCTTGCCTATAATTTTCTCGGAAAGTATATTCCCGGACAGCTGGGCCATAGCGGATTTACACTTAAGCGTGTTCTGATTACTCAGTTCTGGGGAACTCAGGGAGTTCTGGGTACAGGAATCAGCGTATCTGCAACTTATATTTTTCTTTTTGTTGTTTTCGGCTCTTTCTTAAAACATTCAGGTTTTTCTAAGTTTATTAATGATTTTTCTTTAACTCTGGTAGGTCAGACACCGGGCGGGCCTGCAAAGGTTGCCGTTCTTGCGTCGGCCCTTATGGGGATGATAAATGGTTCTGCAGTTGCCAATGTTGCAACTACCGGAACTATTACTATTCCTTTGATGAAGAAAACTGGTTATAAAAAAGAATTTGCTGCTGCCGTTGAAGCTGCTGCCTCTACAGGCGGTCAGTTCTGTCCACCGATTATGGGTGCAGTAGGTTTTGTTATGGCTGAATTCCTGGGAATGAGTTACACAGCTGTAATGGTTGCTTCCATTCTTCCTGCTTTTTTGTACTATCTGGGACTTCTTGCTGCCGTTCATTTTGAGTCAAAAAGACTTGGTCTTTCAGGTATTTCAAAAGAAAACATTCCTGACTGCTGGAAAGTAATTAAACAGCAGGGACATCTGGTGCTTCCTCTTGTTGTACTTATTGTAATGATGTGCAAAGGTTTTACTCCCCTTCTTGCTGCTGTTATTTCAATTTTTGTTACTGTGGCTGCCAGCTGGATCAGAAAAGAAACCAGAATGACACCTGATAAAATAATTGCGGCCTGCATTGAAGGAGCCAGAGGTGCAGTTGGTGTAGGTGTTTCCTGCGTAATTATCGGTGTAATTATTGGTACTGTTACTTTAACAAGTCTGGGACTCAGCATGGGGTATTTGATTCTTAATGTAGTTCCAAATAACTCCATTTATCTGACAGGATTCCTTGTAATGATTATGTCCATTATTCTTGGGATGGGTGTACCAGGGGTTGCTGCTTATGTAATTGTTCAGGCTGTAGCTGTTCCTGTTCTGCTTAAAGTTGGAATTTCTCCCCTGCCGGCACACATGTTCTGTCTGATTTATGCCTGTCTTTCTAACATTACTCCACCAGTTGCCATCAGTTGTTATGTTGCTTCTGGTATTGCAGGTTCAAATCAGCTGAAAACAGGACTTCTTTCTGTGCGGCTTGGTCTGATTGGTTTTTTAATTCCGTTTTTCTTCCTTGCAAATCCGGTTCTTCTCATTGGTGCAAGTGAAAGTCATTCTATTTGGGTAAGCTTATGGGCTTTGTTAACTGCTTCTGCCGGAACATTGACTCTTGTTGGTGCCCTTGAAGGCTGGCTGCTTAGAAAAGCCGGCTGGATTGAACGGATAATTCTTCTTGTTGCTGCACCATTGATGCTTAAAGTTGATGTGGGTACTGACCTTGCAGGAATCGGTATTCTTTGTGGTGTGATTATTTATCAGTATATTAGAAATTCTTCTGATAAACAAAAAGAAGCTTTAATCAGTTAATAAAGGTTTGTAAAGCAGACTTTTATATATTATGGGGATTGGAATCCCTTAAAACTGCGTAATCAAAAGTCTTGAGTAAAAAATACTTTGATTTGACGCATAGGAGGATTATATGAAAAAAATTGCTTTGGTTGCTGCAGCAGTTTTTCTTGCTGCATCTCTTACAGGTTGTAACAAAAAACCAGCAGCTGCTGCAGGAAAACATGAAAAAGTTACAATTAAATTCCCTACAGCAGGTGCTTCTGGTGCTTTGTATGCTGTTGGTGCTGCAATTACAAATCTCTGGGATACAGAAATTGACTTTGTAAGTGCTTCAAGCCAGGCATCGAACGGTGGTATTGATAACCTTAATCAGATTGCTGATGGTGAATCTCAGGTTTCTATTGCCATTTCTTCTAACTGTTACCAGAGTTTTAACGGTACAGACAGCTTTAAGGGGTTTGCTAATAAAAAACTTCGCGTAATCGCAGGTCTTTATTTTAACCCAAACCAGGTTGTAGCTACAAAGAAATCTGGTATTAATTCTATTGCAGATGTAAAAGGAAAGCATTTTGCTGTAGCCGCAGCAGGTTCCTCTGTAGAAGGTGAATGTAAGAATCACTTTACAGCTGTTGGTATGAAATATCCTGAAGACATTCGTGCTGAATATATTTCCTTTGGTGATGCTGCTGATATGCTTCAGAATGGTACAATTGACGGAGCATGGATCATGTCTGGTGCCCCGGCTGCTGCTGTAAGTCAGGCTCTTTCTTCTGGATGTCAGCTTGTTAACATTACAGATGATGTAATTGCTTCTCTTCAGAAAACATATCCATGGTATGCTAAATTTACAATTCCTGCAGGAACATATCCAAATCAGGACGCAGATGTTCAGACAACAGCCATCAAAATGGTAATGTTCTGTTCTGCTGATCTTGATGATGAAACTGTTTATCAGCTTACAAAAACTCTCTGGGAAAACATTGATAAACTTGGTGAAGCTCAGAAAAACCTTAAAGGTCTTAAAGCTGAAGAGGCTGTAAAGGATATTGCAGGTCTTAAAATCCACGATGGAGCTGCAAGATACTACAAAGAAGCCGGAATCCTTAAATAATTTGATTTAAGGAATAATTAATACGGACCTCAGGGCAAACGCATTATAACCGCTTTTATATTGAAAAATGGCGCAAAGGAGTGAAACGGCTTGCGAAAACACTCGTTTTGTGCTGCCGCGAGAGCGGCAAACGTATATAGTTACAAGCACAAAACGCGTGTAGCATGCTAGCATGCGGTTTCGACAAGACGTTTTCACGACTGGAAGCCATTTTTAGCAGGGAATATATTTTAATGCGTTTGCCCTAATACGGACCTTTTTCACTATTGAGAAGGTCCGTTTTTTTATGATAAAATGATTTTGACATTTTTAATAAAAGTGTCAGAATCAGTATTTTATGGAGAATATTATGGCAGATTTACCATTTACAGACATTGAATCACTTTTACCACACAGAAAACCATTTCTTTTTGTAGATTCAATTGAAAGCTATGATGACAATGGTTGTGTTTGTACACGGAAATTTACAGACGAAGATTTCTTCTTTAAGGGACACTTCCCGGAATATCCTGTAGTTCCAGGTGTAATCCTTGTAGAAACTATGGCTCAGGGTGGCGGTTCAGCATTAAGCCTTCAGAAAAAATTTGATGAAGGAAGCCTCTTCTTCCTGGCAACAGTAAACAATGTAAAATTCAAGCATCAGGTAAGACCAGGTGATACAGTAAGAATGGAAATTACAAACAAACGCTGTACAAAAAACATGGTAGTACAGGAAGGAAAAGCCTACGTAGGAGAAACCCTCTGCGCCCAGGCCGAGTGGATGTGTCTGGTAGGCAAAGGCAACTAAGGCCCCGAAGCAAATAACATAAATTTGCTCCAAGGTCCGAGTGGACACGCACCACGCAAAAGCGTGGTGTAAAATAATTACCTTACAGTGCACGCCGGTGTATCAACACCGGCGTATGTGCTTAGTTGGAAAAGGCAACTAAGGCCCCGAAGCAGATAACATAAATTTGCCCAAAGGTCGAGTGGACACGCACCACGCAAAAGCGTGGTGTAAAATAATTACCATACAGTGCACGGGGCTGTCCAATAAGTTTGCATTACGGTGGTTGAGTTTATCGAAACCACCATATTTAGTGTAGCAGTCATTTCGACGAGCTCAATGAGCACTACACTCATTACTTTTGGGACAGCCCCGTATGTGTCTGGTAGGAAAAGGCAACTAGAACCCCGAAGCAGATAACAAAAATTTGAACCAAGGCCGAGTGGACACGCACCACGCAAAAGCGTGGTGTAAAAAAGAACGGGTTGTGATAATTCACGGCAAGTTCTTTTTCGCAATCATAAAATCGTGTTTTATCTGTAAGAATTCTTTGAGACGTTCCATTAGGATAAAAAGATTTGCCCGGTCTTCGAACTCGGTGCGGGTCTGGGGCAAGGGGT
>JAEDGQ010000136.1 GCA_016297415.1 Treponema sp. | reverse complement strand
CGGAAGGGATAACCGCTGAAAGCATCTAAGCGGGAAGCCCACCTCAAGATTAGACATCCCTGGGACTTTAAGTCCCCTTAAGACTCCAGAGAGACTATCTGGTTGATAGGCTGCAGATGTAAGCGTTGTGAGGCGTTCAGTCGAGCAGTACTAATAAGTCGTGAGGCTTGGCCATATTATTGTTTTTGTTTCTTCTTTACTTACTGTTTTCCTGCTGTTCACGGCCGCAGACTTTCAGCTGATGCCGGTTCAGTTTTTTTGTCAGAATAATTGCCCGGTGGCCATAGTGGAGGGGCAATACCCGTTCCCATCCCGAACACGGAAGTCAAGCCCTCTTACGCCGATGATACTGCTCTTTAGCGGGAAAGTAGGTAGCTGCCGGGCTTTTTTTTTATTTTAAACTTCTCTCCTTAAATGTTTCTTCCATCTGTTTTTATCGTTTCTGTGTAGGTCTGATAATCCATGCTGTGATTTTGCCACATCCGTGGATTGTCATGAGAAGTTTACCCTCTGGTCATCTTTTGTAAGCTCTCCAGGCAGCTTTTCATGCGACTGTAGAATTGCTCGCTTGCTAAAAATCGTTTTGGGATATATATTTAAGTGATATAGTAAACTGAAAAAATAAATAGGAAAGTTCATGGATTTTAATAGTAAACAATCAGGGGTTATTGCATCTGCTTTTTCTCCATTGGTTCAACCATTAAGGCTTGGAATTGATGTCGGTTCAACCACTGTAAAGGTTGTTGTTTTAAGTGATGATGATAAAATTTTGTATAGCGCTTATGAGAGACATCGAGCGGATATTCGTAATACGATAATTTCAGTTGTTTCAACGGCTTTGGACACAATTACTCCGTTGGTTAAACTTGGTGAAAATCAGACGATAAGTGCAAAAGTTACAGGTTCTGGTGGACTTTCTGTTTCTCAATGGCTGAGTATTCCATTTATTCAAGAGGTTATTGCTGCGACAACGGCTGTGCGCAAACTTATTCCACAGACTGATGTTGTAATTGAATTGGGTGGAGAAGACGCTAAAATCACTTATTTTGATAATGGTGTTGAACAGCGTATGAACGGTACCTGTGCTGGTGGAACAGGTGCTTTTATTGACCAGATGGCTGCTCTTTTGGAAACTGATGCTGACGGTCTTAATGAGCTTGCACGGGGGGCTTCTACAATTTATCCGATTGCCGCTCGTTGTGGTGTTTTTGCTAAAACTGATGTTCAGCCTCTTATTAATGAAGGTGCGCGCCGTGAAGATATTGCTGCGTCTATTTATCAGGCGGTAGTAAATCAGACTATTTCTGGTCTTGCCTGTGGCAAACCTATTCGTGGTAATGTTGCTTTCCTTGGAGGTCCATTGCATTTTATGGATCAGTTGAGGGAGCGTTTTATAGTTACTTTAAAGTTGACAGGCGATGCAATAATTGTGCCTGACAATTCTCAGCTTTTTGTTGCTGCAGGTTCTGCCTATGCAGCTGAACGTATGCCGTCTGTTGTTTCTGGTGAAAAACCAAAAGAGTTTCCGACAATCAGGCAGTTTAGGGATAGTTTGAAAAATCTTGTTGGTGCTGAGTTGAGTGAAGTTCAGCGTCTTGATCCGCTTTTTAACAGTCAGGAAGAACTTGATAAGTTTTCTGAACGTCATTCTAAGGAAAAGGCTGTCCGCGGTGACTTGCAGAGTGCAAAGGGGCCTGTTTTTTTGGGATTGGATGCAGGCTCTACAACTACAAAGGCTGTTTTAATTAATGAAAAAGGTGAAATCCTTTGGGATTTTTACGATGTAAATGCAGGCAATCCTGTTGATTTAGCTGTTCGTGTGCTTAAAGATTTGTACAAGCGTTTGCCGAAAGATGTTTATATTGCTCGTTCTGTTTCTACAGGTTATGGAGAGGCGCTTTTTCAGGCTGCACTTAATGTTGATGCAGGAGAAGTTGAAACCATAACACATTACCGTGCTGCAGATTTTTTTGTGCCTGGTGTTGAGTTTTTGCTTGATATTGGCGGACAGGATATGAAGTGCCTTCGTATGAAGGATGGTGCAATTGTGTCCATTCAATTGAATGAAGCCTGCTCTGCCGGCTGTGGAAGCTTTCTTGATAATTTTGCACATACTATGGGTATGGATATTGAACAGTTCAGTAAGCTTGCCCTTCTTGCCGAGCATCCTGTTGATTTGGGAAGCCGTTGTACTGTATTTATGAACAGTCGTGTAAAGCAGGCTCAAAAGGAAGGGGCTTCTGTTGCAGACATTTCTGCAGGACTTTCCTACTCTGTAATAAAAAATGCGCTTTTTAAGGTAATAAAATTACGTCGCGCCAGCGATATTGGTACGAAGGTTGTTGTTCAAGGTGGAACATTCAAGAATATGGCTGTCCTTCGGGCATTTGAAAAGATTG
Source organism: Treponema sp. (assembly GCA_016297415.1). GTDB lineage: Bacteria > Spirochaetota > Spirochaetia > Treponematales > Treponemataceae > Treponema_D. The sequence continues at coordinate 1,363 of JAEDGQ010000136.1, read as the reverse complement.
CAAATGTTGAAGTTTTCAGGCCTGATGTTGCTGGTTTGATGGGGGCTTATGGTTCTGCACTTATAGCACTGGATCAGTGGAAAGATCTTATTGCTCCTAAACCTGGTGAAAGTCCTGATACTGTACATGAAATTCATTCTGGCATTGCAACGTTGGAACAGTTGGATTCTTTCAGAGTTGATCTTGAATTGCGGCGTTGTGGAAAATGTCAGAATAATTGTCTTTTAACTATAAACACTTTTTCAACTGACAGCAATGGAAACTCTGACGGGGATGAACGCACTGTCCGAAGATTTGTTACAGGTAATCGTTGTGAACGTGGTGCAGAACTTGGAGGCGCTGTTGTTGATGCAACGAATAGAAAGAATGATTCCGATGGTCAGAATGAAGCAAAACAACTTCCGAATCTGTTTGACTGGAAATATAAAAGGCTTTTCAATACTTATGTACCTCTTTCGCCTGATAAGGCTCCTATGGGGGAGGTCGGCATTCCTCGTGTTCTTAATATGTATGAGAATTATCCGCTGTGGTTTACTTTCTTTACTGAACTTGGTTTCCGTGTTCGTCTTTCTCCAAGGTCTTCAAGAGCTGTTTATGAAAAAGGTCTTGAGTCAATTCCTTCAGAATCTGTATGCTACCCTGGAAAAATCTCACATGGGCATGTTGAGTCACTTTTAAAGCAGGGAATAAAATTTATTTTCTATCCTTGTGCACCTTACGAGCGTCAAGAAGATTCCGGAGCTGGAAATCATTATAATTGTCCAATTGTAACCAGTTATCCTGAAGTTTTACGCAATAATATTGATGCTTTGCGTCAGGATTCTACTGTTCTGTTTATGAATCCGTTCCTGCCGATTTATGACAGGGAACGTCTTGCTGAACGTCTTTATGAAGAATTGCATGTGCATTTTTCAAATTTTACGAAAGCCCAGATAAAGAAAGCTGTGGAAGTTGCATGGGAAGAACAGGAAAAATTCCGTAACGATGTTCAGGTTCAGGGAGAAATCGCAGTTGAACAGCTTATTCGTTCTGGCGGTGCGGGAATTGTACTTTCAGGACGCCCATATCATCTTGATCCTGAAATCAACCATGGAATTCCTGAAATGATTCATAGTTTAGGGCTTGCTGTATTTACAGAAGACAGTATTGCTCATCTTGGTTCAATTGAGCGGCCTCTTCGCATTGTTGACCAGTGGACTTACCATAACCGTTTGTATCGTGCGGCTACTTTTGTTTCAAGAATGCCTAACATGGAACTGGTTCAGTTGACAAGTTTTGGATGTGGACTTGATGCTGTAACTGCAGATCAGGTTGATGAAATCATGCGTTCAAAAGGCCGCATGTATACACTTATAAAAATTGA
>JAEDGQ010000135.1 GCA_016297415.1 Treponema sp. | reverse complement strand
CCCGAAAGATATTGTTTTCTATGCGGTAACATTATCGGCTAAAGAAAAAGATGCTTCTCTTGTAACTGGAAACGGAAAGCATTTCCCTGAAAAGCCGTTTGTAGTAACACCAATGGAATTATGTAAAATCTTAAAGGAAGCTATCACATAACACAAAGATATTAATCCCAATGTGGGGTCCGGGGTAAGACCCCGGAGAGGGGGTAGCGGAAAAGACCGGAACGAAGCGAGGACTTTGGAGCGAGGGGCAGGCGCCCCTTTTGTATAATTTTTCTAAAATTTCATTATTAAGCGGACTATGTTCTTAAATTCTTATTTAATGCATACTATACTTTAATGATAATTATTTTAGGAGATTTTTATGAGCGAAGCATTAACTGAAAGCCAGAAAGAAATTGACGGTCTTGTTAAGAAAGCCTTAAAGGCACTTGATGATTTTGCAAATTTTGATCAGGAAAAAATCGATTACATCGTTGCTAAAGCCAGTGTTGCTGCCCTTGACCAGCATGGTGCACTTGCCAAACTTGCTGTTGAAGAAACAGGTCGCGGTGTATTTGAAGACAAAGCAACTAAAAACCTTTTTGCCTGCGAATATGTTGTTAACAATATGCGTCACCTTAAAACTGTAGGTATTATCGAAGACGATGAAGTTTCAGGCATTGTAAAAATTGCTGAACCTGTTGGTGTTGTTGCCGGTCTTACTCCAGTTACAAACCCTACTTCAACTGCTATTTTTAAGTCTTTAATCTGTCTTAAAACACGCAACCCTATTATTTTCTCTTTCCATCCAAGCGCAATCAAATGTTCTATTGCAGCTGCTAAAGTTGTTTACGACGCTGCCGTTGCTGCTGGTGCTCCAGAAAACTGTATTCAGTGGATTGAAGAACCTTCAATGGAAAAAACTAACGACCTTATGAACAATGACGGCGTTGCTACAATCCTTGCTACCGGCGGTAACGCAATGGTTCGCGCAGCTTATTCCTGCGGTAAACCTGCTCTCGGTGTTGGTGCCGGAAACGTTCCTGCTTATGTTGAAAAGACATGTAACCTTAGACAGGCTATCAACGATATCGTAATGTCAAAATCATTCGATAACGGTATGATCTGTGCTTCTGAACAGGGTGCTATCATCGACAAAGAAATCTACAGCGATGCTATGAAGCTCTTTAAAGAATACAGAGCATATCTTGCTTCTGCTGACGAAAAGAAAAAGCTTGAAAAATACCTGTTTGGCGTAGACGGCGATCCAAGCGTTGCTAAGCTCAACCCTGTTGTTGTCGGTATGAGCCCTGCTAAAATTGCTGAAAATGCCGGATTCAAAGTTCCAGAAGGAACTACAATCATCATGGCTGAATGTAAGGAAGTTGGTCCTGCTGAATGTCTTACACGGGAAAAGCTTTCTCCTGTTCTTGCTGTTCTTAAGGCTTCAAGCACAGAAGATGGTCTTGCAAAGGCTAAGGCATTTGTTGAATTCAACGGTCTAGGTCACTCAGCAGCAATCCACACAAACAATAAAGAACTTGCTGAAAAATTCGGCGATCTGGTTCCTGCTATCCGTGTTATCTGGAACTCACCTTCTACATTCGGTGGTATCGGTAATGTTTACAATTCATTCCTTCCATCACTTACTCTTGGATGTGGTTCTTACGGACACAATTCAACATCTGACAACATCAGTGCCGTAAATCTTTTGAACATTAAAAAACTCGGACGGAGACGCAATAATATGCAGTGGTTTAAGCTTCCATCAAAAATTTACTTTGAAAGAGATTCTATTGAATATCTCCACCAGATGAAGGGATTGCACAAAGTTGTAATCGTTTGTGACCGCTCAATGGTACAGCTTGGATTTGTTGATAAAATCACAGATCAGTTCAAACTCCGCCATGAACCAGTTCAGTATCAGCTCTTCTGCGATGTTGAACCAGATCCATCTATTCAGACTGTTCGCAAGGGTGTTGAACTTATCCGCACTTTTGAACCAGATACAATCATCGCTATTGGTGGTGGTTCTTCTATGGATGCTGCAAAGGGAATGTGGCTCTTCTACGAAAATCCTGAAGTTAACTTTGACGACCTTAAACAGAAGTTTATGGATATCCGTAAGCGTGCCTTCCGTTACCCGCAGCTTGGTAAAAAGGCTAAACTTGTCTGTATTCCAACAACATCTGGTACAGGTTCAGAAGTTACTCCATTTGCTGTAATTACTGACAAAGAAGAAAACAAGAAATATCCTCTTACTGATTACTCTCTTACACCAACTGTTGCAATCATTGACCCTTCTTTCACACTTGGTCTGCCACCAAAAATCGTTGCTGATACAGGTATGGATGTTCTTACACATGCTGTTGAAGCTTATGTTTCTACACTTGCTAACGACTTTACAGACGGTCTTTGTATTCAGGCTATCAAGATGGTATTCCAGTATCTTGAACGCTCTTACACAAACGGTGCTGCAGATTTTGAAGCTAAAGAAAAAATGCACAACGCTTCTTGTCTTGCAGGTATGGCATTTGCCAACGCATTCCTTGGTATGAACCACTCTATGGCTCACAAGATTGGTGGTGAATTCCATGTTCCACACGGACGGGCTAACGCAATCCTTCTTCCATACACAATCCGTTACAACGGTGAACAGCCGACTAAACTTTCAACATGGCCAAAATACAACTACTACAAGGCTGCAGAACGCTATGCAGAACTGGCACGCATGCTCGGTCTTCCTGCAAAAACAACTGCAGAAGGCGTAGAAAGCTTTGCAAAGGCTTGTGGTGAACTTGGTAAAAAAGTTGGTATTGAAATGAACTTCAAGAGTCAGGGTCTGGATGAAAAAGCATACATGGAAGCAGTTGATAAACTCGCATTCCTTGCTTTCGAAGACCAGTGTTCTCCAGCAAACCCAAGAGTTCCAGTTGTAGAAGACATTAAGAAGATTCTTATTGCCGCATACGACAATCAGGAGTTTATGAATAAGTAATTCCATCCATGGAATTACTTATTCTGACAGAAGGCGCTGCCTTCTGTCGGGATTTTTTTTAGCTACGCAAAGTGACGCGACCTCCTTGTCGCTCCTTGATGGCTACATCCATGGAATTACTTATTCTGACAGAAGGCGCTGCCTTCTGTCGGGTGTTATTTTAGCTACGCAACTGGACGCGACATCCTTGTCGCTCCTTGACGGCGATGTGTTTGATGATTATTGCTGATAATCCGAGAAGATGAAGTAGAAAACTTCAGTTCGTGGCAAAATATCACGAACTGATTAATTTTTTCTATACAAACATCTGCTGCAACAAGGCTTTTTTGCGTTGCTGCCAGGTGGTTACTACTTTTTGTTGATTTTGGATTAATGAATCCATGCTTGAAAGACTGTCGGCGATTTTTTGTTGTTCTTCAATACATGGAAGTTTTATAAAAATGTTACTTAACTGTGGTGCAGTTAATTGCGGAACACCTGTTGATTCTATAAAAATCTTTGTATTATTTATTGCGTTTTCAAGAAAATCTACATTCTCATTATTTATTGGTTTACACACAAGTAAACGAACAATTGGTACATATTTTTCATGTCTTGCAATAGCATGTCCTACATCTCCTCGACCTGTAACTGTAATTGTATTACCATCGATTTTAAAATAATTAGCATATCCATATAAACCTTTATTTTCCAAAGAATTTGAATATACAGCATATGGATATTGTTCCGAATAAATTTTTTGAGAGTTTTCTTTATCTATATCACCACCTGCAGAAATTTCACAAACATCGCCCAATTTCTTTTCTTCCCACGCAGGGAAATCTGTGCCGTCG
>JAEDGQ010000036.1 GCA_016297415.1 Treponema sp. | reverse complement strand
AATCTTGATGAATATATTGGTCAGGATCATATTGTTGGTAAAGGCCGTCTTCTTCGTCGTGCTATTGCTGCTGACCAGCTTACATCTGTAATTTTTTATGGTCCTCCAGGCTGCGGCAAAACTACTCTTGCAAGAGTAATTGCAAATCACACTTCCTCAAATTTTATTACTCTCAATGCGGTACTTACAGGCGTTGCAGAAATCAGGGCTGCCATTAAACAGGCAGAAGATTTTTACAAGCTTTACACCCGCCGTACAATTCTCTTTGTTGATGAAGTTCACCGCTGGAACAAAGCCCAGCAGGACGCTCTTTTACCCTGGGTAGAAAACGGTACTATCATTCTTATTGGTGCCACTACAGAAAATCCTTTTTTTGAAGTAAACAAAGCCCTTGTAAGCAGAAGCCGGGTTTTCCAGCTGAAGCCTCTTACAAAAGATGATCTTATTAAAGCTGCCCGTCAGGCACTAAACGATACAGAACGGGGATATGGTCACTGGGTTGTTGAATTTGAAGAAGGGGCTCTGGAACATCTTGTAGACACAGCAAACGGAGATGCCCGTTCCCTCTTAAATGCCCTTGAACTGGCCGTAGAAACTACTCCAGAAAAGTGGGATCCTTACAATGCAAATCCTGTTCCTGCCTGGGGAAGCCGGATCTTTATTTCTAAGGAAGCAGCAGAAGAATCCATTCAGAAAAAAGTTGTTCTCTACGACAGAGACGGCGACTATCATTACGACATTATTTCTGCCTTTATTAAATCTTTACGGGGTCGTGATCCGGATGCTGCCATGTACTGGCTTGCAAGAATGGTTCGTGCTGGTGAAGATCCTCACTTTATTTTCAGAAGAATGCTTATAAGTGCCTGTGAAGACACAGGTCTTGCAGATCCTTACGCCATTGCTGTTGTAACAAGCTGTGCAGATGCTTTTGACAGAGTCGGCTTGCCGGAAGGAAGATATCACCTGGCTCATGCAGCCCTTTATCTTGCTACTGCTCCTAAATCAAACAGTTCAATGGCCTTTTTCGATGCACTGGCCAGCGTAAACAAGGAAGATGCTGAAGTTCCAAATCACCTGAGAGATTCAAGTCGTGATGCAGAAGGTTTTGGTCACGGTGACGGATACCTGTACCCTCACGCATACAGAGATCACTGGGTTGCCCAGCAGTATCTTCCCACAGAACTTGTAGGCAGGGTTTTCTACACACCAACTAATCAGGGCTATGAAGCAAAAATCAAAGACGATGTTTTAAGCCGCAGAGAAATCCAGATTTCTGCAATTCTGGAAGGCAGCGAACCTGAAAAACCTGACACAGATGCCAGCTGCGGAATGCATCCACTTCCTCATTTTGCCAGTGATTTTAACAATCCCATCGGTGAATGGTGGATAAATAAAAACTTTGGCACAAACAAAACTGTCAAAGCGGAAAATCTTACTTTTACACCTAGAGATAACAGAAAAGAATCTGCCCTGGACAAGGCCGACCGCTCATGGCGGGCAAGACTGGATTCCAACAGAGCTGAAGTTCTTACAGAAATCCGTGATGCCATGGTTCAGCTGGGAGATTTAAGCCGTCATACAAGAAGTTTAATCTGGAATGCTGATGATGGTCTTTTACTGTGGGATGTAAGCCGCAAAACTCCGGAAGGTGTAACTGCAGGTCTTTGTGTGTCTGACAGAGGAATGGAAATCTTAAATCAGTACGGGCGTACTCTGGACGATCTGGACAGACCTGTTCTTATTAAAAGACCGGAAAACAAAGAAAACTATCTTAGTGCCGACGAATTTAACAGCATTCTTGAACAGTTCGCAAAAAAAGACATGGTGTTTGACCGGATTTTCTTTAGAGATCCTTTTAACTGCCAGGATAGTGCCGATGTTCTTTCCTACGCACTTAAAAACATTACAAAAGAAACTGGTGACCTTAAGGTTGTAATCTCCCAGAGGATTCCTTCAAAAGGTCAAAGAATTTCGGATCTGATTGAAAATCAGATACTGACAGATGCAACAAGAGAAACTTTTGATACCCTTATCAAAAAAATGACTCTTGCTGAAAATGAATTTTTTGGTGACAGTGATAATAAACTGTTTAACTGGAACCAGCAGACCATTGAAGAAGCTTTCAGAAAAAACGGCTTTGAAATTAAATCTGCCGGCAGAGAAATCTCCGAAAAAAGACGGCTTTCGCCTCAGGAAATTTCCAGATGGTTTGATTCTGAAAATTCTGCTTACGGAGCAGCCCTTTATGGTGCAGTCGGAAACGGTGATATTGAAAAAATTAAAAATCTTCTTATTACTGCCAGTCAGAACAAGCTCTTTAACTGGAAAACTACAATCCTCTTTATGACTGTAGAATTGAATAAATAACAGGGAGATTCTCGGAACAAACCCCAAGACAATGTATCAGATTAAAACTGACTCTCTCATTGAATTGTTCATTATTTATTTTTATGATATATTTTTGTGCATGATGCGTTAGTGCATGGAGCTGTGGCACAGCCAGCCACCGCAGGGAGCGGAAGCGACTGAGGAGGCCGAGGGTTACCGAGCAGCGGAACGCACGACCTGCCGGAGGCAGGGAACGCCCATATCAATAGGAGATACAAATGAACTTCATCTTTTTAGGCCCGCCAGGAGCAGGTAAAGGAACTCTCGCAAAGGAAGTAGCAGCTGCTTACGGTATTCCACACATTTCTACAGGTGACATTTTCCGCGAAAACATTAAAAACGGAACTGAACTTGGTAAAAAAGCTAAGGCTATTATCGATGCCGGTGGTCTCGTTTCTGACGAAATCACTATCGGTCTTGTAAAGGATCGTCTTTCTAAACCTGACACAGCAAAGGGATACATTCTTGACGGGTTCCCACGCACAATTCCACAGGCAGAAGCTCTTGAAGGCTTTGCTAAAATTGATGCTGCAGTAAACTTTGATATTGAAGACAACGCTGTTGTTGACCGTCTCGGTGGACGCATCTGCTGTAAAGAATGTGGTCAGATGTATCACATAAAGAACAACCCTCCAAAAGTTGCAGACAAATGTGACAAATGCGGCGGCGCACTTTACACTCGCGATGACGACAAACCAGAATCAATCAAACACCGTCTGGAAGTTTACCGCGAATCAACAGCTCCACTTATCGATTTCTACAAAGGAAAAGGTAACCTGGTAGACGTTGACGCTAAACCAGCTCCAGAAACTGTACTTGCTGAATTTAAAACTAAGTTCCCGATGTAATGGAACTAAATAGTTTTATTTAATAATCAAAAGTCCTTTTCCTGCATCAGATTCGGTGCAAGAGAAAGGACTTTTTTTATTCCTTAGTACTCCATAAAACTGTTTATCAAAAACTTTATAATTTATATACTTGAACCATATAAAAAAGTCGGAGTTAACCATGAAAAAAATTCTTACAGCGTCTTCTAATCAGATTGTAATTGATACTGTTAAAACAGCCTGTTCCCGTTACAAAAGCTATTTTGAAACAGATGTTTTTTCTGACACAGAACAGATTATTAACTACATCGACTATCAGGTTCCGGAAATCAAAGTAATCGATTTTTCTTCTAGTGATGTTGATGCAAAGAGAATTCTTTCTTCCATTGATGAAGACCCATGGCTCCACTTTGGCGGCGTAATTGCTGTTTGCCGTAACCAGAGAATGGTTCAGGAACTGGAAGCCCGCAAAAATACTAATATTGTTGCTATCCAGACTGTAAAAGACTTTACAAAACATTTCAGCCGTCTTCTCCGCATTCTGTGGCAGAACCAGCAGTTTCTTTTTAACCGGGGTATGCAGGATGTAATCGGCGGCCAGGAAACAGGAAACTTTATCTGCGGAAACGATCCTATGGATATCCGCTTTTACACAAACTTCCTTGTAAGCTATCTTTTTAATACAAACCGCATTTCTGATGATGACCGTTTTAATCTTCAGATTACCCTTATGGAACTTTTAACAAACGCCCTTGAACACGGTAATCTTGAGATTTCTTATACTGATAAAACAAAATGGATGAGCCAGGGCGGCGATATTCTTCAGCTTATTTGTGCCCGTGCAGCCATGCCGCAGTTTTCAAGCAGAAGAATCTATATTTCTTACGCAATCGGAAAAGTTAAGTCTAAGTTTACAATCCGTGATGACGGAAAGGGCTTTGACTGGAAAAAATACCTTAACAAAGAACCAACTGCAGACCTGCACGGCCGGGGAATCAATCTTTCTGAAGGCCTTGTAAACCAGCTTTTCTATAACGAAAAAGGTAATGAAGTTAGTTTCGAAATCACAAACCTTCGCAACTCTACTAATAATGTGCCTGGCCTGTTCAAGCCTTTTGACACAATTACATACCACGACAAACAGATTATCTGCCGTCAGAACGAAGCCAGCAATGACCTGTACTTTATTGTAGGTGGCCGCTTTGCCGTTTATGCCGGAAAAAAACTTGTTTCTGTACTCGCTCCTAATGACATGTTTATTGGAGAAATGGCATTCCTGCTTAATGACCGCCGCTCTGCTACTGTTCTTGCCGTAGGGGAATGTAAACTGATTAAGATTCCTAAACACGACTTTTTATCTCTGATCCGCCGCAATCCTCATTACGGTATTTTCCTTTCAAAAATGCTGGCACAGCGGCTTGTTAAGCAGACAAGCAAAACTATTGCCCTCAGCCAGCAGCTGGCCGAACTTACAGGAAACTCAAACTAAATGTCTCTTAACTGCACCGAAATTGACCTTATTCTGAAAGAACTGGATTTAAAAGGAAGTTTTATTCAGGAAATCGTACAGCCCTCTTTCGACTCTCTTGCCCTTTATACTTACAAGCCGGGGGTTCCTAAAACTGTTTTTATCTGTCTGGCTGCAGGAAGCTGTCGTCTTAATGAAGTTCACAGAAAAATTCCTAAAAATCCAAAACCTCTCAGATTTAATGAAATGCTTCGCTCAAGAATTAAAGGAGCAAGAATTACAGACTGCTGTCAGCTGGGAAAAGAAAGAATCATAAAAATTTCAACATACAGGGAAGGTCCTGTTTATGTTATGCCGGCTGCCCAGGAAAAAATCGCAAAAAAGAAAAAGAACACTGTGGAAGAAGAGGGAGTTGAAGAATTAAACATTTATATCCGGCTCTGGTCTAATGCAGGGAATATTTTTCTCTGTACAAAAGACCATATTATTCTGGACAGTTTTTACCGGCGCCCTGGAAAAGGGGAAATGACAGGAGAAAAGCTTTCTCTTCCTGAAGTAACAGAAATCGATGGCGAAACCCTGGCAAAATTTCCTGTAAGAAATTTTTCAGGAACAGAGTTTCCTGCAGACAGAGAACTTTCCTTTAACGAAAAAATTGATTTTTTCTACAGCCAGACAAATGCCAGATCTTCTCTCGAAAGCCTTCTGGAACAGGCTGAAAAATGGTACAACTCTCACAAAAGCAGACAGACCGCTGCTCTGGACAGACTTGAAGAAAAACGACAGGCCTTTCTGAATGCTGCCCAGTGGAAACATCAGGGCGATCTGATTTTAAGTTACAGCTACAAATTTAATGACGGTTCTGTTACAGACGGTTTTCTTGAATGCAACGACTATGACTCAGGAAAAGATGTACGTCTTAAAATAGACCCAAAAAAATCAGCACAGGAAAACGCTGCTTCTTACTATGAAACTTACAAAAAACAGACTAGCGGACTGGAAGAACTGGAACACGATATTGAACGAGCCCGCCGCAGTTTAAGGGAACTGGAAAAGCAGTATGCTGTAATGACCAGCGAAAAAAATCCTGTAAAACTGGAACAGATTTTAAGAAAACAGCAGACTCCAAAGCAGCAGGAAAAAGAAGAACGGCCGGGACTTATGTATCAGGTAAAGGACTGGGTAATTTTTGTAGGCCGTGATGCCAGCGAAAACGATGAACTTCTCCGCCATTATGTAAAAGGTCAGGATATGTGGTTCCACACAAGAGATTATGCAGGCGGCTATATTTTTGTAAAAGCCCGGACCGGAAAAACAATTCCTCTTGAAATTATGCTGATTGCAGGTAATCTGGCTGTTCACTATTCCAAAGCACGAAAAAACGGTGAAGCCGATTTGTACTATACACAGGTTAAACATTTAAGACGGGCAAAAAACGGACCTAAAGGCCTTGTCTTACCTGCAAACGAAAAAAATCTTCATATAAAACTGGATCAGACCATACTAAGACAACTGGAACAAAACTAGTAATACCCTGTTTTTGACCAAAAAAGTTGTTTCTGATAAACTTTACTCCTATGAAAATTTCAGAAATCTTAAATACAAAAAAAATCAGCGTTTCATTCGAAATATTTCCCCCAAAAAAACAGGACGGTTTTGACTCTGTAAAGGCAACTGCCCTCCGTTTAAGTTCCATCCATCCGGATTTTATGAGCATTACTTACGGTGCAGGCGGCTCAACACAGACTAATACTTCGGAAATTGCATCTATCATAGAAAACAGCGGTACAACAGCTCTTGCACATTTAACCTGCGTACGCTCAACAAAAGAGCAGTTAATTCAGGCAATTGCAGGATTAAAAGATAAAGGTGTTTCAAATGTACTTGCCCTTCGTGGTGATCTTCCAAAAGATGCCGCAGAAGGAGAAAACATTTTTCCATCTGGCTTAATGCACGCCTCTGATCTTGTACCACTTTTAAAAAAAGAAGGTTTTTGTGTGGGTGGTGCCTGCTATCCGGAAGGACATCCTGAAAGCGCTAACAGAGATACTGATATTGAAAACTTAAAATATAAGATTGATGCAGGCGTTGATTTTCTTACTACTCAGATGATTTTTGACAACGACATGCTGTACTCTTTTCTGTACCGGCTTCAGACTGCAGGCATTCGCGTACCTGTTCTTGCAGGAATCATGCCGATTACAAACGCAAATCAGGTAAGCCGCATGATTGATCTTTCAAATGCCTACATTCCAAGAAAGCTGCTTTCTATCTGCGACCGATTCCGTAATGACCCGGAAGCCATGAAACAGGCTGGCATTGCATACGCTACAGACCAGATTATCGATATGATCAGTAACGGTGTTCGCGGCATTCATATTTACACAATGAACAAACCTGAAATTGCAGAAGCAATAATCAAAAACATAGACTGCATAGTTAAGGCAGTAAACAAATAACTACAAACAGAAGAATAGTCTGTTAAAAAAACGACTGGCTCCCGCAGGGAACCTGTCATGAAAAAAGGCTTCCGCGCTTCGCTTGTGCAGAATTTTTTTCATGCCAGAACCCCTGCTCCGCCAGTCGTTTTTTTTTACCTATTCCTGAGTTGTAACTTCCTTATAGAACTCAGCGAAGTCTTTTCTTCCTTCTGCTGTAAACTGAATTGCAGTACGAGGATGCTGTTTTAAAAGACCAGTCATCATGTACTGAAGGTCGTACCCCCACTTAACGCCCTGTTCCTTCATTGGAGTCATGTAATCGTCAATGAATTTAAGTACAGGGTAAAGATTGTATTTAGGATTACGAAGGAAACCAACAAGCTGTTCCATAGCACAGTTACCTGCTCCACGGCCCATAGCATTGTATGTGGCATCAAGGTAATCAACACCGTCACCGGCACATTCAATTGTATTTGCAAAGGCAAGACGCTGGTTATCATGAGCGTGAATACCAAGCTTCTTTCCATATTTGTCAGCAATTTCGCCGTAAAGGTTTGCAATACGAGCCATTTCTTCAGGATAGATGGCACCGAAAGAATCTACAATGTAAATAACATCAACAGGAGATTTACAGATTTCTTCAAGACCAAGCTTAAGGTCTGTATCCTGAACGTTAGAAATAGCCATAATGTTGCAGCTTACTTCATACCCCTTCTTTTTTGAATCTTCAATCATATCAATTGCACCTGGAACCTGATGAAGATAAGTTGCAACCCGGATAAGATCTACAGGAGAATTTGCTTTTTCAGCAATGTCCTGCTTGTAGTTACAGCGTCCTACATCAGCCATAACAGCAATCTTAAGGTCAGTATTGTTGTCACCAACAACGCTGCGGATGTAATCATCATCGCTGAACTTTGAAGGTCCAAACTTGTTTACATCAAACATTTCTTTATCAGCCTTGTAGCCGAATTCCATGTAATCTACGCCGGCTTTTACATTTGTTTCGTAAAGTGCTTTTGCGAATCCTTCAGGAAAGTAAAAGTCGTTAACCAGTCCACCGTCTCTGAGTGTTGCGTCAACAACCTTAATTCCAGGGCGGTAGCCCATCAATGCTGAAAGTTCTTTCATATTTGTCCTCTTTTTATATCCGGCTTCCGCAGAAGCTGTTGATTCTGATGCTTCGCCGTTAATTTCCTTTAACAGCTCATCTTTATTTTTATAATAGTGGTAAATATTTGCAGCTGTAATTCCAACTTTATCAGCCAGATCCCGCATACCAATTTTTGAAGCTTCTTTTTCTTTCAGAAGTTCAACCATTGCCGCTTTGATTTTTGCAGCGATTTCTTCATTTGGTTTACGCAATAGCTACCTCCATTTATTTAAGATGTATTGTTAATTTAACACCGTTTACTTTTAGAGTCAATCTTTTCTTTCAAAATTTAACACTTTTTCTTAAAAGTAAACAAGAATCACCACAGGGCGTTCCCCTTGCGGGTCGCTATGTTCCGCATTCCGCTGCCGCTCCAGCCTCCTCGTCCGCTCCGCTTCCTGCGGTGGCCCCTTCGGGTGCTGCACAGCGCTAACGCTGTTTTCTCCCTTAATTGCCTTACAATCTTATTTTCACTAAAATTACGATATGAAAAAAGACTTCCGTACATTCTTAAAAGAACAAATCTCATCAGGCCTTCCTGTTTTTATGGACGGCGGAATGGGTACAATGATTCAGCGTTCAGGAGTTGATGATTACGATATTCCTGAAGATTGCAATATTGAGCATCCGGAAGTTATTAAAGACATTTACAAACAGTACCTGGATGCAGGCTCAAATGTAATTACTGCAAACACTTTCGGTGTTCTTCCTCTTAAACTTTCTGCAGCCCGCTATACAACAGAACAATACATGAACAGCGCCTCAACAGTTCTTAAAGAAGCAATTAAAGACGCTGAAGCACAGGGAAATAATCGTCCTCACTACATGGGCTGGGACACTTCTCAGATTGGCCGTCTTCTTGAACCAATGGGAGATTTAACTTTTGACCAGGCTTACGACTGCTACAAAGAAGCTGCAGTTCTTGCAGAAAAAGCAGGCTTTGAAGTTGCAATTGTAGAAACAATGGCAGATCTTCACGAAGTTAAAGCTGCAATTCTTGCCATCAGGGAAAACACAAACCTTCCCGTTATTGCCAGCATGACTTTCCAGGAAAACCTTAGAACATTAACAGGTGCAGATGTATTCACCTGTGTTACATATCTGGAATCCTTAAAACCAGAAGTCATAGGCTTTAACTGTGGCGGCGGTCTGTCAGAAGGAGAAGAACTTACCCGTCAGTTCCTCAAATACGCTCATCTGCCTGTTCTTGTACAGCCAAATGCAGGCATTCCTGTAGTACAGAAAGGAAGAACTGTTTTCCTTGTTCAGCCGGAACAGTTTGCAGAGAGCCAGATCAATAACAGAAAAGCAGGTGCCCTTATTCTCGGCGGCTGCTGCGGTACAACACCAGACCACATAAAGGCTCTTGTTAAAGCAGTAGAACCCCTTGGAGCCATCAAAGCAGTTCCACCTCTGGAATCAGAATCTACTTTCATCTGTTCTTACAACAAAGCTGTCCAGATTGGGGGAAGTGCAGGTCCTCAGGTTGTAGGCGAAAGAATCAATCCTACAGGCAAAAAGAAAGTAAAGGCTGCCCTTCTGGAACACGACATGAACTTTGTTCTGTCAGAAGCAGAAAGTCAGATTAATGCAGGAGCCCAGATTCTTGATGTAAACGTAGGTCTTCCAGGAATCGACGAAGCTGAGACTATGGTTGATGCCATCAAAACAATTCAGGGAGCTTTTTCGACACCTCTCCAGATTGACTCTTCTGAAGGTCCAGTTATAGAAAAAGCCCTCCGTTATTACAACGGCAAAGCCCTCATAAACTCAGTAAACGGTCGTCAGGAAGTTATGGATACAATCTTCCCTCTGGTTCAGAAATACGGCGGAACTCTTGTCTGTCTTTGTATCGACGAAAACGGAATTGCACCAACAGCAGAAGGCCGTGTTGAAGTTGCTCGAAAAATCATTAACGAAGCCCACAAATACGGAATTGCCACAAGAGATCTTGTTATTGACACTTTAACCCTGACCGTAAGTTCCCAGCAGAAAGAAGCTCTGGAAACATGTCGCGCCATCTCTCTCCTTAAAGAAGAATTCGGCAAAGACGGACTTCAGTTCATTCTGGGAGTTTCCAACATCAGTTTCGGGCTTCCACGAAGAGACATAATCAATTCCAGATTTTTTGCCATGGCCCTTTATTCAGGACTTAGCGCCTGCATCATCAACCCCTTAAGCGAAGGCATGATGGAAACTTACCGGGGTTACAGAGCCCTTGCAAACTATGATGCAAACTGTCTGGATTATATAGAAAAATACACTGGAACAACTGCTCCTTTATACGGAGTTACAACAGATCAGCTCCCTTCATCTCCCCAGAAAGAACAGAAACAGAAAGCTGCTTCTCCAGTTTCAGTTTTCTCTTCTCTCCCGGCAGATTTAAGCGCAGACGAGCAGAACCTTGTGGATATAATCTATAAAGGATTCAAAGATTCCTCTGCAGACATAACTAAAAAACTTCTCACAAACGGAACAGAACCTGTTTCAATTATTGACCGCTGTATCGTTCCCGCCCTGGACGCTGTAGGAAAAGACTTTGAAAAAGGAACAAAATTCCTTCCACAGCTGCTTTTAAGCGCAGACACAGTAAGTAACGCTTTTGAAGTAATCAAGACATTTCTTAAAGAATCCGGTACTGTTCAGGAATCAAAAGGAACAATCCTAATCTGTACAGTTTTTGGCGACATTCACGATATTGGAAAAAACATCGTAAAGGCCATGCTGGAAAATTACGGATACACAGTAATTGACCTGGGCAAAAACGTTCCTGCAGAAGCCATTATTGAAGCAGTTCTTGAAAACGACATTAAGCTTGTAGGCTTAAGCGCCCTTATGACAACAACTGTAACAAATATGGAAAAAATCATTATATCTTTGCGTAATGCTTTAAAAGAAAAGGGAAAAAATTGTAAAATAATGGTAGGCGGAGCTGTCCTTACAGCTGATTATGCAACTCAAATCGGAGCTGACTATTATTCAAAAGACGCAATGCAGTCTGTAGCAATCGCAAAGGAAGTATTTAATGGCTGATGAAAAAAAGCTTACTGGAGCAGAATTAAGAGATAAAAAATTTGCAGAAAGACCTTTATCCTCTTTCAGCGGCAAATATGTATATTTTCGTGTTTTAACAAGTCCAAGAACAATTCCTGTTGCAATAAAATTTTTGTGTACAGTAATCAAAAACTATCTTGGAACACAGTTCTTCCAGAAATGGGGAATTTACAAAATCCCTGTTGTAAAAGTAGATCATCCTCTCGATAAAAAAATCCCCTTTACACCTTCAAAAGCAGAAGTTTATATGGATTTTGTAAATCTTTTTTTAAGACCAATTTCCATGTATATCCGTCGTTTCGGATTGAAAAAAACAGCTCCTTATGTAAATGCATGGTTCAGAGCCACAAACAAAATTTACAGGGAAGCAGGAAGAATGTACAAACACACTCTTTCTACAACAGACAGACCAAACTACAAAACAGGCTTCTATTTTAAACTTATTCATACAATGGACCCTCATCTTCTGTGTGTACCAAGCCTTCATATTGCACTAATCGGTCTTTCAGCAGTTTATTTCAAAAACCAGTTTAAGCAGCTGGGACTAAGCGATGCAGAATGCTTCCAGAAAAACACAGAAATCTACAACAGAGCCATCGAAATTGCAGAATCAGTTCTGTACATGAAGCAGCATTCTGTAAACTGTGTAGCATCAGCTCTTTATATGATTACAAAGTGTTTCCCGGATATTTTTACACCAAACGATGCAACAAACTTTATCAACGATATGTTCCTTACAGCTGAAACAATCAGTCAGGAAGACTGTATGGCTATAAAGGAATACATCAGCTTCCTTTACGAAAGATTCCTTCTTGAAGGCTATGCTGCCGACGACTGGCGTGAACCTGTTATCCGCTGGATTTCAACTTATAACAGCAGCGAGGGAAAATAATGTTTGAAGTTCGTGTTGAAGATAATTTTGCAGCAGCTCATTTTTTAAGGGATTATCACGGAAAATGCGAAAATCTCCACGGCCACAACTACAAGGTTTATGTTCATGTAGAAGGCCGTCAGCTGGACGAAGGCGGAATGCTCCTTGATTTTACATTCCTTAAGGCAGCATTAAAAGAAGTTCTGTCAAAAATTGACCATACAAACCTTAATGACATTCCAGAGTTTCATCAGAACCCAAGTGCAGAACGCATTGCCATGTATATTTACACTCATTTGATTATCAGTCTTAAGTCAAAGAACATTGATCTTTCTCCTGATTCACCAGAGGGAACAAAAATCAGCAAAGTAGATGTTTTTGAAACAGATAGAAACAGAGCCCGCTTTATTCCAGAATAAGGAGGGGAAAGCCTTCCCCTGCGCCTGCACTTTGTTGCAGGCTACCCCTTCTGCGGGCCTCAAACGGCGGCCCGCAACGCCCCCTTTTTTTCCTGATGAATTTTGTCATTGAGCATTACACTAAGATTCAATAAAATAGAATTGTTATGACAAAAAAATTATCTGAGCTTCTCCACTTATTTAACCATACAGCCGTTCTTTGTGACGGTACTACTCTTACCGCAAATATTTCTGATCCTGAAATTTCAAATCTGGCCTTTGACAGTCGTGATGTTACAGAAGGCACACTTTTCTTTGCTCTTCCCGGCACTCACACTACAGGTAACATTTTTATTGCAAAAGCAATACTTTCCGGTGCTTCCGCTGTAATTTTCCAGGATGATTTTGATTCTGAAACAAAAGATTCCATTAAAAAAGCTCTTGAACAGACAAAAAGAGATGTTCCTTTTCTTCGTGTAGAAAGCAGCCGTTTTGCTATGGCACCAGTTGCAGCAGGATTTTATGACAATCCTTCAAAAAAACTGGGAATCATTGGCGTAACCGGAACTGAAGGCAAATCATCCACAGTAAGCTTTGTCTGGCAGCTTCTCCGCTTAAACGGACACAAGGCAGGCTTCATTTCTACAGTTCAGTATTCACTTGGTGATGAAGCACAGGCAAATCCGCAGCACACAACAACACCAGAGGCTCCTGTAATCCAGAAATACCTTTCCCAGATGGTTGAAAAGGGCTGTGAATACGCTGTAATCGAAACTTCCAGCCACGGACTTTCTCCAAAATTAAACCGTACAGGCTGCATCGACTTTGACTGCGGCATTTTTATGAATGTAACTCTGGAACACCTGGAATTCCACGGAACTTTTGAACAGTACAGAGATGACAAAGCAAATCTTTTCCGCAATCTGGACAAATGTGACCATAAAAAAACAATTCTTGGAAAAGAAGTAACAGTTCCATCTTTCGGTATTGTTAACCTTGAAGATGAATCTGCAAAATACTTTATAAATGCAACTTCAAAAACTGTAATCGGTTTTACAACAGAAGGAAAAGCAGGAAAACAGGCCGTTTCCGGAGTAGAAGAAGCAAAACCTCTGCCGCCTGTACCAGATTCAATTCCATATCTTCTTGGCCGCAATATTGCCAGTGCAAGCTATGGTTTAAGTTTTACAATTACAGAGCCAAATCTTGTAGACAGCAATTCAAAACCTGTAAACGGACCTCATATTCATGTTAAATCAAGTCTGCCTGGAGCATTCAATGCTTACAACATTATGGCAGCACTTATTGCAGTAAGCAGACTTACTGCAACTCCTCTGGAATCAGTTGCAGAAAAAGTTCCTCAGATGGTACCTGTAAAAGGCCGTATGACAGTAATCGACAAGGGGCAGCCTTTCGAAGTTATCGTAGATTATGCCCACACTCCTTCAAGTTTTGAAACAATTTTCCCTCCACTCAGACGACGCTGCAGTGGACGTATGATTGCACTTTTCGGTTCCGGGGGAGAAAGAGATACTAAAAAGCGTCCTCTTCAGGGAGCAATTGCAGGTCGATTCTGCGACATAGTAATTCTTACAGACGAAGATCCCCGGGGG
Organism: Treponema sp.; assembly: GCA_016297415.1. Taxonomy (GTDB): domain Bacteria; phylum Spirochaetota; class Spirochaetia; order Treponematales; family Treponemataceae; genus Treponema_D. The sequence goes on along the minus strand of JAEDGQ010000036.1, from coordinate 4,276 downwards.
GAAGATTCTGTTACACTTTTAAAAGATATTGCAGCAGGTGCAGAAAAAGAAGGCAAAGTAATGGGCAAAAACCTGTTCATTACACCAGATCGTCCATCTGCAATCCGTCAGGCTTTTAAAATGGCAGATAAAAACGATATTGTTCTTCTCCTTGGAAAAAGCCACGAAAACTCAATTATTTACAAAGACGGACCTCATCCATACGACGAAATTTCTGAGGCAGAAAAAGCCCTTTCAGAACTTGGTCTGAGTAAAAATTAAAGGAAGAAAAAATGAACTTTGCCGGCCTTATTTTAATCGGAATCTGTATTGGTATTGCAAACATTATCCCTGGTGTTTCAGGCGGTACACTGGCAGTAGTATTTAACATCTATGACAGATTTATAAACTGCATAACCCTTAACATAAAAAAATTATGGGCTGAAAAATGGTTTATAATTCCACTTGGACTGGGAATGGCAGCAGGTGTCCTGCTGTTTTCAAAGTTCATTACTTTTCTATATTCTAATTATCCTGTACCTACAAACTGTTTTTTTTCCGGTCTGATTGCAGGTTCAGTTCCAATGCTGCTGGGCTTAGCCATGACAAAAAAAGATAACGAAACATTTTCTGCAGCCAGAATTCTTCTGCTGGTTTTGTGTGCAGCAGCCGGACTTGCACTTATACTTACTTTTGCAAGCCTTCAGTCTTCAGCTCCGGCAAAAGAGGGAGCACAAAACGTACTTCCTGCCATAACCTTAGGACTGGAGCTTAAACTTATTCTGGCTGGAGCGCTGGCTGCTCTTGCAATGCTTATTCCTGGTATTTCAGGTTCCCTTTTAATGCTTATACTGGGAGTTTATCCTGTAATAATTTCCAGCATTGTTCTTCTTTTTAAGCCGGACACAGCCCTTCATTCCCTTCTTATTCTTGTTCCATGCGGCACAGGAATTCTTGCAGGACTTCTGCTGGGAGCAAAACTTATCAGCTGGCTTTTAAAAACAATTCCAAACCAGACATACGCTGCCATTCTCGGCCTTCTTGCAGGTTCTTCACTTACAGTTTTTCCATGGCATAACGCCTTCACTTCTACTGGAACTACAGTTTTAAGCATGGGCTGTTTTATAGCAGGCGGGGCTCTTGCCTTCTTCAGCAGCAGATTTTCTGCACAAAAGGAAGAACAGGAAGAATCTGAATCAGAAGAAAAATCAGAGTCTTTATAGAAAACTGTAAAATTGATAAACTTAAATATTAAAAAGTCACTTAGAGGGGATTACAAATGAATGTAACAGTTATTTACGGCGGAAAATCTGGAGAACACGAAATATCACTGGTTTCTGCAGCAGCCGTAACACGTAACATCCACAAAAATCACAACATTACTTTAATTGCCATCACAAAAAGCGGAAAATGGTTCCTTCAGGACAGCAGGGAACTGGAAAGAATCCGTCAGGACAGCAAGGCTGTATTTACAATTTCGGAAGAAGCGTCAAAAGAAGTTACAGTTATTCCTGGCGGCGGAACAGACCGTGCTTTTATGGTAAACGGCAAAACAATTCCATGTGATGTAGTATTCCCTGTACTCCACGGAACTTATGGTGAAGACGGTACAATTCAGGGACTTTTTGAAATGGTAAACATTCCTTATGTAGGATGTCATACACTTGCCAGCGCAATTACTATGGATAAAGAAAAAACAAAGAGTGCTTTAGCTCAGGCTGGCATTCCTGTAGTTCCAGGTCTTTGCGTCCGCCGTTCAGATTTGGCTGACTGGCAGCGTTATGACCAGATTCTGGAACAGGCTCAGAAAGAACTGGGATTTCCTATGTTCGTAAAACCTTGTTCAGCAGGTTCTTCTGACGGAGCAAGTCTTGCACAGGATCTTCAGCACCTTAACGGCGCAATTATGGAAGCCTTTAACTGGGATGATAAGATTCTTATCGAAAAAGCAGTTAATGCCCGTGAAGTTGAATGTTCTGTTACAGGTAATCCTACAACTTACGACGGCTCCAATGACTTTGAAAAAGTAACAGCTTATGGACCGGGAGAAATTGCACCAAAACACCAATTCTATGACTATGACGCAAAATACAACGATCCGGACGGAGCAGATCTTCTGATTCCAGCTGATTTACCTGAACCTCGTCTGGAAGAAGTTCGTACCCTGGCAAAAAAAGCTTTTACAGCACTGGACCTTTCAGGTCTTTCCCGTGTTGATTTCTTTATTGATAAAGATACAGACAAAATCTATCTGAACGAAATCAACACAATGCCGGGATTTACCCAGATCAGTATGTTCCCGAAAATGTGTGCGAAGTCCGGTCTGGAATTCGGACCATTAACTGAATTCCTTATAAAAGAAGCTGTTGCCCGTTTTAACGCAACAAGAAAACTTCAGACATCCCGTTAGTGATTGTAGTGGTGGCGAAGCCAGTCTGCCCTGCAGACCGGAGGCGAAAGCCGGAGCCACGGAAAGCACGGGCCGAAGGCAACGGCCTTAAAAAAAATAAATAAATGGAGGCAGCTATGTCTGACAATTTAGAACCACTTCCACCTGTACCAAAAGTTCATCCCGAAGGCTGTTATTTTAAGACTCTTAAGGACATTGAAGGCAAACATGTTGTTGTAATGGGGCTTGGACTTAACGGTGGCGGTGAAGCCTCGGTAAGATTTCTTCTTAAACATGGGGCTTATGTTCTTGTTACAGATTTAAAAACAGCAGAACAGCTGGCTCCAACAATCCGTTCAATTTCTTCCGACAATTCTCTGGACAAAAGCAGGCTCACATACCGTCTGGGACAGCACAAAATCGAAGACTTTGAAAAGGCAGACTGTGTCATTAAAAATCCAGGCGTAAAATACGACGGAAATAAATATCTGGCAGCAGCAAAGGCTATTGAAACTGATATTTCTCTGTTCCTTCACTTTTCAAAAGCACCTGTAATTGCTGTTACCGGCTCAAAAGGAAAAAGTTCAACAGTAAGTGCAATTTATTACGGCTTAAAAGAAGCTGGTTTTGACGCATATCTTGGAGGAAACATTACTGTTTCTCCACTTACCTTCCTTGAAAAAACAAGCGGCACTACTCCTGTTGTTCTTGAACTTTCAAGCTGGCAGCTGGCAGACCTTCGCGGCCGCAAAGTGCTTAAGCCTCATATTGCTGTAATTACAAAAATCATACCTGATCATCAGAATTTTTATCACTCAATGCTTGCATATATTGCAGACAAAAAACTTATTTATGCAGACCAGACAAAAGATGATTTTACAATTCTTGATTTTGATGATGATCCTGCTGCAGACGGCGGAACCCTCATTGAAAACTGGGGAAATGTTTTTGCAAAAGAAACTAAGGCCCAGGTTTTAAGATACAGTAAATCAAGACTGCCAAAAGGCGTATTTGGTGTCTGGCAGGACTCTGAAGGCACAGGCATTGCCCGTCTTCCGGAAGAATACCTGAGCCGTTACGCTAAAAATCACGCTAAAGATTACGATACGATTCTTAAGGAGCTTGTTGTTCCTGGAAAACACATGCGACTTAATGTTCTTAACGCAGCTCTCGTCCTTAAACTTATGGGCGTTGCTCCAGAACAGATTATCGAAATCCTTGGCAAATGGACTGGAATTGAACACCGTCTGGAATACTTTCACTCATGGACTGTAAAATATCCTTCAGGTGCTTCTGCAACAATAAAATTCTACAACGATTCTGCCTCTACAGTTCCTGAATCTGCAGCAGAATCCACACAGGCCTTCGGCACACCGGTTATTTTCCTTACAGGCGGCACAGATAAGGGACTGGATCTTTCTCCTGTTGCACAGACAATCACTAGACCATCCAGCTATAAGCCTTCTGCTATTTATATGCTGGAAGGAACTGCCTCTGACAAAATCATCCGCGATTTTAACGAAAAACGCATCGATTACAACGGTCCATACAAAAGTCTTGATGACATGCTTTCACAGCTTAAAGCAGACCTTCTTAAAAAGCCTTTAACAAACGACAAAATCGTTGTATTCAGCCCGGGAGCCACCAGCTTCGGCATGTTTACAAACGAGTTTGACAGAGGAAACCAGTTTAAGAGTAAAGTAAAAGCACTCTTTGTATAAAAAATTAAAAAAGGGGCCAAGGACGGCCCCTTCTTTTCTGAGTTAAAAATACCTCGAGTTTGCAAAGCAAACTCGTAGGACATAATAATCCAGGAAGGATTCCCCCTCCCCGAAGAAACTTAACTTTAAGCATAAAAAAGGGGCCAAGGACGGCCCCTTCTTTTCTGAGTTAAAAATACCTCGAGTT
>JAEDGQ010000134.1 GCA_016297415.1 Treponema sp. | reverse complement strand
TTCACTCCTTTGCGCCATTTTCAATATAAAATCGGTTATAATGCGTTTGCCCTGTCCGGGGCTTTTCTTTCAATTGTAAAAGCGCCTTAAATTCACTAATATTGAACTATGATTGCAATCAAAAAATACTCTGAATTAAGTGATGATTTTTTTAACGGCCGCGACTTTGGCGGTTCTATTGATATTGTTAAGGATGTCCTTGTTGACGTAAAAAAACGGGGCGACGAAGCCCTTAAAGAATATGGCGCCAGGTTTGATGTAAGTGCTCCAGCGGCTCTGGAAATTCCTCAGTCTGAACTTAAGGCTGCTGCTGAAAAAATGCAGAAAGAAAATCCTGACCTTTACAACTCCCTTAAATACAGCGCTGACCTTGCCCTTCGCTTTGCTAAAAAACAGGCTGAAAGTTTTGACAACTTTGAAATTGAACTTGAACCAGGCGTATTTACAGGCCAGAAAAATATTCCTGTTGACCGTGCAGGTGCTTATGTTCCAGCAGGAAGATTTCCTCTTGTTTCTACTGTTGTAATGACTATTACTCCTGCAGTTGCTGCCGGTGTTAAAGAAATAATTCTCTGTACTCCCCCAAGAGTTCATCCGGAAGATAAAGCTGCTGCAGAAAAAGCAGGAACTGGTATTCCGGGAAAACCATTCGTAGGCGGCAAACCTTACGCTGACGAAAACATTATGGCTGCAGCTTACATCTGCGGTGTAACAAAAGTATTTGCCTGCGGTGGTGCTCAGGCTATTGGTGCCATGGCTTTTGGTACTCAGTCAATTCCACGCACTGATGTAATTGCTGGTCCTGGTAACAAATTTGTTGCTGAAGCTAAAAAACTTGTTTACGGAACTGTTGGAATCGACATGGTGGCAGGTCCTACTGAAGTTTTCATTATTGCAGACAAATCTGCAAATCCTGCATGGGTTGCTGCAGACCTTCTGGCACAGGCTGAACACGATGTTGTTGCACAGCCTGTTATGGCTACAGATTCTGTTGAAGTTGCAAATGCGGTTGCTGCCGAAATTGAAAAACAGCTGGCAGTTCTTCCAACTAAGGCTACTGCTGAACAGTCAATTGCAAACTGCGGCGTAATCATTCTTTGTGATAATCTTGAACAGGCTGCTGAAGCTGCAAACCGCAAGGCACCTGAACATCTTGAACTTGCAATGGAAGAAGGAAAAATTCGTGACAGTGTAGCTGAGCTTTGCCACAATTACGGTTCCCTTTTCATCGGTCACGGAAGTGCTGAAGTATTTGGTGATTACGCTGCCGGTCTTAACCACACTCTGCCAACAAGCGGAAGTGCCCGTTTTACAGGCGGTTTAAGTGTACGGGTATTCCTTAAAACTGTTACCACACTCCGTACTGTTGAAGGCTCAAAAGGAGCAGTTGCATCTGCTGCTGCAGCCGGTCATTTAGGTGATGCTGAAGGTCTTGCAGGACACGCCAGAGCTGCAAGAATCAGGCTGGAAAAATAAACGCACCAGCGATGGTAGCAGCGCCGGAGGCGTCCCGCAAGGGATGGAGGCGAAAGCCGGAACTGCGGACGTAGCGACCCGCAAGGGTGGTGTCCTGATGGAAAATAAACTATGAACAGACTTGAAGAAAGAATTTTAAAAGACGGAAATGTAAAACCCGGGAACGTTCTTAAAGTTGACATGTTCCTTAATCACCAGATTGATGTGGAACTGACTGACTGGATGGGTGAAGAATTTGCCCGCCGTTTTGCCGGAACTGAAATTACAAAAATTTTGACTATTGAAGCCAGCGGAATTGGAATGGCATGTCTTGCAAGCCGCCACTTTAACAATGTTCCTGTTGTTTTTGCAAAGAAAACTCAGACTGTTGTTCAGGACGAAGATAAATACATTGCAGATGTTGATTCTTACACTCACAAGGTGACAAATCACGTTTTTGTAACAAAAAAATACATTAACAAGGGTGATAAAGTCCTGATTATTGATGACTTTATGGCTCACGGACAGGCTGCACTGGGTCTAATTGAAATCTGCCGTCAGGCTGGTGCTGAAGTTAAAGGCATTGGCATTGCAATTGAAAAAGGATTCCAGGACGGAGGAAAAATTCTCCGCCAAAAGGGCTACAAGCTTGAATCTCTGGCAATTGTAGAAAGAATGGACGGCGAAAAAGGTTCAATTGAGTTTAGAAAAAATTAATTAACATCCGCGGCCCCCGGGGAAGTTTTTTCAAAGAATAGAGAAAATTATTAATTGTTAAATATATTTTCCACAAAATCGTGGTAGAATATTTTCAGAAGCTAAGAAGACTTCCGTTTTTAGGCTTTGGCCTGACGGGAGTTTTTTTTTCTGGATTTTTCTAAAAAAAGAGGCACTGCCGCTAACGCGGTGTTTTATAAGGAGGCGTGAAAAAAATGGACGAGAACAATCTCTATTCAATGGACGGAACAATCCCTCTCGGAAAAGCAATTCCACTGGGACTCCAGCACATTCTGGCAATGTTCGTTTCGAACATTACACCTATAATCATTCTGGCAGGAATCTGTGCAGGAGCCGGAAAAATGGATTCTGGTGCTTCTGCATTTCTTGTTCAGAATGCAATGATTATTGCTGGTATTGGTACTTTAATTCAGCTTTATCCGCTGTGGAAAGTTGGAGCAAAGCTTCCGATTGTAATGGGCATAAGCTTTACATTCCTTTCAGTTGCAATTTCGATTTCTCTTGCACACGGTTACGGAACATTAATGGGTGCCGTTCTTGCTGGTGGTATTATTGAAGGTGTTCTTGGTCTTTTTGCAAAATACTGGAAAAAAATCATTTCCCCTGTTGTTGCAGCCACAGTTGTAATCGGCATTGGTTTTTCACTTCTTTCTGTAGGTGCAAATTCCTTTGCCGGCGGTCAGGGAGCTGACGACTTCGGTGCTGCCCACAACTGGATTGCAGGAACTGTTACTCTTGTTGTTTCACTTGTTTTCAGCATTTTTGGAAACGGCTACATTAAGCGCATTTCTGTTCTTTTTGGTCTTATTGCCGGCTACATTCTTTCAATCTGTCTTGGTATGGTTGATTTTGCCCCTGTAGCATCATCAAAAATCATTGCCCTGCCACACCTTATGCCATTCGGTATGGAATTTAAACTGGGACCAATTATTGCCATTACTGTCATCTTTCTTGTTTCTGCAACTGAAACAATCGGAGATACTTCTGCAGTATGTGCATTAGGCCTTAACCGCGATGTAACAGACAAAGAACTTTCCGGTTCCCTCGCCTGTGACGGCTTCATTTCTGCCCTTGCTTCAGTTTTCGGCTGTATACCAATTACTTCCTTCAGTCAGAACATTGGTCTTGTTCATATGACAAAAGTTGTAAACCGGTTTGCCATTGCAACAGGTGCCCTAATTATGATTATTGCAGGTATTTTCCCGATTTTTGGAGCCGTTCTGTGCACAGTTCCACAGGCTGTTCTTGGAGGCTGTACAATCATGATGTTTGGTTCAATCGTTGTAGGCGGTTTCCAGATGTTCAACAAATGCGGTTTTTCAGACAGAAACATTACAATCTGTGCCCTTTCGCTTTCTGTTGGTCTCGGCTTTACACAGGCCAGCGAAATGTTCAAGATTTTCCCGGAAATCATCAGAAACGTATTTGCAGATAACTGCGTAGCTACAGTATTTATTCTCGCAGTAATCCTTAACCTTCTTCTGCCAAAAGAAAAAAAAGCAGAAATCGAACCGGAAGCATAAAAAAACTCCCTGCCAGTCACAGCCAATCCCCCCAAAAAAAGGAAGGATTCTAGTTCCGGTCCAAGGCACAAAAAAAACGGGCGCAGCAGGGGTTCTGGCCAGCCACACAT
>JAEDGQ010000133.1 GCA_016297415.1 Treponema sp. | reverse complement strand
CACTCCTTTGCGCCATTTTTCAATACAAAATCAGTTATAATGCGTTTGCCCTGAAAAAATCTTCCCTATTCCCTCGTCACTGTTACTGATTTTTACTATAATTAATGTATGGATACAAAAGCACTTTACAGAGAAATTCTTAACGACCACATCGTAAACCCTTCTCATAAAACTCCAATGGAAGGAGCAACACTGGAACTTAACGGTGTAAATCCAAGCTGCGGAGATAACATTACACTTTTCTTAAAAACTTCTGACGGAAAAATTTCTGACGGATCTTACACAGGCTCCGGATGTGCCGTAAGTCAGGCAAGCGTTGACATGATGCTTGATCTGGTAATCGGAAAAACAACAGAAGAAGCACTTAAACTCTACGATATTTTTACAGGAATGATTCATGGCACAGTTTCTGAAGAAGAAATTGAAGAACTTGATGAAGCAGCTGCCCTTTCTGATATTTCTCACATGCCAAGCCGCGTAAAATGTGCCGAACTGGGCTGGAGAACTATGCACGAAATGATTACTTCTCCTGTTAAAACAGAAAAACTTGGGGCACAGAACCTGCACGAAAGCTGCAACGGTTAACAAAAGTACTTAGCCCGTCATGGAAGAGCGGCGAAGCCGGCCACCGCAGGGACCGAAGGGACTGAGGAGGCCGAGGGTTACCGAGCTCTGGAACGACGGATCAGTAAAGAAAGCTGCTCCACACTTTCTTCCCACATTTTTACAAGTTCCGGCGGTTCAAGGGGAACTGCATCCGGACCATAACTCAAAATCTTAGACAAAACTTCTGTAAGTTCAGCTGCCGGAAATGACAGAATTACAGCTTCTTCATTTTCTTCGTTTTTAGAAGCATTCAAAATCTGCTGTTTAGGGTGCCATTGCTGGGTACGGACAATAATTGCTGCCCTGCCTGTAAACTGAATTTTAACTGTTTTAGTTTTTTCTCCAAGAAAGATTCCGAAGCCAGACTCCATGTGAGCCTTAACTTTTTCTGCAAAATCTTTTCCATGATCTTCAAAACTGTCTTTTGTAAGGTTCATCCTGCTTATTCTGGAAACATGAAAAGTCCTCAGCTCTTTACGGAGATAGTCAAAACAAACAACATACCAGTTTCCGCCGTAGTTTATCAGATTATAAGGTTCAATTTTACGGACAGAGTCTTCATTTTTTGCATTTTTATAGGTAATTTCCAGACAAAGTTTATTTCTGAGGGCGCCGCAAATTCCTGCAAAAAACTGAGGATCAAGACTGTCTGCAGCAGGAACCTGATAAAGAATTTTATCGCAGATTTCCAGATAATCCTTTGGAATCTGACTTGTAAAACTTGCCAGAAGTTCATCACTTACGGCTGGAAAATAACTGGCATTTTTGAGCATGGACTGCATTGAAAGATAGGCCAGTATCAGATGCTGGTCTGCAAACTCAAGCCGTTTAAAACTTTCGCCGTAAACATAGGCATGTTTTGAAGGTTTCCAGACAACAGGAGCTTCAAATCTGTCACGCATATATTCAATATCTCTTTTTACCTGACGGGTGCTTACTTCAAACTCATCAGCTACATCCTGCACAGTTACAATACCGCTGGTACGAAGAGCGCGGTCAATATAAAGAATTCTTTCTGTCTGACTCATATTTTTATTCTACCACAGATTATGATTTGCCGGGACATTTTTTGTCATCTCATTATTTGTTCGATTAAATAATTTTTTATTCGGATTTTTTCTTCACACCAATAAATCGTGATATAATGGAAATATCTTTATTATATAGAGGAAAAACATGTCAATTTCTTGGGAAAACTTAGACAATCTTGAGTCTTACAAAAAGCTTCAGGCCCTTAAAGGTGCTGTAAATATTGCAGCTGAACTTTCAGGACCAGCCGGAGCAAAACGCGTTGCAGAATGCAATGTTCCAATGGGCGCAGGTCTTACATACAACTATGCCGCAAAACAGGTGAACGAAAAAGTTCTCAAAGTTCTTTCTGAACTGGCAGAAGAAGCTCAGCTTACTGAAAAATTTGCAGAAACTTACAATGGTGCCGTAATTAACACCGGAGAAAAACGCATGGTTCTCCATCACCTTACACGGGGACAGCTTGGAAAAGATGTAATTGCAGACGGTGGAAACAAGCGTGATTTTTATGTAAAAGAACAGAAACGTATTGCAGAATTTGCAGACAAAGTTCATTCTGGAAAAATCGTAAATGCTGCCGGTGAAAAATTCACAACTGTTGTTCAGATTGGTATTGGCGGAAGCGACCTTGGTCCACGTGCTATGTATCTGGCTCTGGAAAACTGGGCAAAGGCAAATAAAACTTTCAAAATGGAAGCAAAGTTTATTTCCAACGTTGACCCTGACGATGCAGCAGCAGTTCTTGCTTCTACTGACCTTGCTCACGCAATTTTTATTCTTGTTTCAAAATCAGGCACAACCCTTGAAACCTTAACAAACGAAAGCTTCGTAAAAGACGCCCTTAAAAAAGCCGGACTTAATCCTGCTAAACATATGATTGCAGTAACATCAGAAACTTCACCTCTGGCTCACAACCCAGACTATCTTGAAGCCTTCTACATGGACGACTACATTGGCGGACGCTACTCTTCAACTTCAGGCGTTGGCGGAGCTGTTCTTTCACTTGCTTTTGGACCAGAAGTATTTGCAGAATTCCTTGAGGGTGCTGCAGCAGAAGATAAACTTGCCACAAACAAAGAGCTTCTTAAAAACCCTGCAATGCTGGACGCCCTCATCGGTGTTTACGAACGCAATGTTCAGGAATATCCTTCAACAGCAGTTCTTCCATACAGCCAGGCTTTAAGCCGCTTCCCTGCTCATCTTCAGCAGCTTGATATGGAATCAAACGGAAAATCTGTAAATCGTGACGGAAAAGCAATCAGTTATGTAACAGGTCCTGTAATTTTTGGTGAACCTGGAACAAACGGTCAGCACAGTTTCTACCAGCTTCTTCACCAGGGAACAGACATTACACCACTTCAGTTTATTGCATTTAAGAAAAATCAGGCTGGAAGCGATGTTGTAATCGAAAATTCTACAAGCCAGACAAAACTTAATGCAAATGTAACAGCTCAGATTATGGCTTTTGCCTGTGGCAAAAAAGACGACAATCCAAACAAGAGTTTTGATGGCGGTCGTCCTTCAAGCCTGATTTACGCTGATCAGCTTACACCATCTGTTCTCGGTGCCCTTCTTGCTCACTTCGAAAACAAAGTTATGTTCCAGGGATTTGTATGGAATATTAACTCTTTCGACCAGGAAGGCGTTCAGCTTGGTAAGGTTCTGGCAAAAACAGTACTTGGAGGAAAAGCCGACGGAGCTCTTAAAGCTTACGCTAATCTAATGAATATTTAGGGCGTTCCGGCTAAAGCCGTCGTGCTTTCCGCGGCTCCGCTGACGCTCCGACCAAAAAGGGCTGTCTGATAAGACTATACCGGCAATTGAGGTATGTCGAAATAACCATTGCACTTATACTTATGGTGGTTTCGACAAGTGGTTCCTGAGCCTGTCGAAGGGCTCAACCACCGTAAGCTGTTTTTAGACAGCCCTTTTTGTTTGTGCTCCGCACACCGCTACAATCACTAACGCTTACGGTCAAAGTTTAGATAAAAGAACAAAAAAAAGACTTCGGAAAACCGAAGTCTTTTGCCGGGAACCAGAATCGAACTGGCACGGCCGTTTGAATTGCCGAGGGATTTTAAGTCCCTTGTGTCTACCTATTCCACCATCCCGGCATCGCTGAATTGCTAGGCAAAACAACATAATTATTTTATCAAAAGAGAGTGTTAAGTTCAAGTCTTCGCATTGAATCACGTTAAATCTAACCGAAAAAAAAGTGGTGAATCAAGTAAAA
>JAEDGQ010000132.1 GCA_016297415.1 Treponema sp. | reverse complement strand
GCGCGCCGGCAGGCGAAAAGGCGCCACGGATGGCGCCGTCAGCGAACGAAGACGGTCCGGTTCTGTCTGGCAGGGATGCAAGATTCACTTCAAAACATGACTTTTTTTCCGGGGGCGTTGCGGGGCTCTCCCCGCAGAAGGGGGTGTGGATGCAACGAAGTGCAGCCCAGGGGGAAGGCTTTCCCCCTCACCTTGCAAAAGCCGCATTTCTACCGTAAAATTAATTTATATGAATATTTTAACAGGCACCGTTTTAAGCGGGTCAAATAATATCTTTGAAGTTGAATCTGTAAACGAAGATGAGGGCAGCTCTTTTATACGCTCCTGTTCTCTCAAAAGCAAAAGACTTAAATCCGAAAAAAAATATTACAACCCTCTTGCTCCAGGAGATGTTGTTGAAATAGAAGTTGAAGATTTGCAGGACAAAAAAGGTCAGATTACAAATCTTGTTCCCAGAAAAAATGAATTTGTCCGCTGGAATGTTAAAGGCCGGGCTCCTCAGCTTCTGGCTGCAAACCTGGACTACATTCTTCTTGTTACAACTCCAGAAGAACCTGATTTTCGTCCAAGATTCATTGACCGTGAACTTGCACAGGCTGAACGACAGGACATTACTCCAGTTATTATTGTAAACAAATGTGATCTTCCTATGGCTCAGGATTCTGATGTAATTGCCAGAATCTCAAACTGGGAAGAACTTGGATATACTGTATTTAAGATTTCTGCCAAAACCGGGGAAGGACTTCCGGAACTTGCGGAATTTATTCAGGGAAAATTCTGTGCCCTGGTTGGTCAGTCAGGAATCGGAAAATCTTCCCTAATTAATGTACTTGACGATACCTGCGTATTAAAAACAGGCAGTCTTTCTAAAAAATACGGAAAAGGAAGCCACACTACCACCAAGGGAACTCTTCTTCACATTAAATTAAAAGAGTCCTTAATGGGCGGCCTTCCTGGTCCTGTTACAAATATTATTGATACTCCCGGTGTACGCCGCTTTGTGCTTCATGACATTACTGCTGAAGATCTGGCCCTTTATTTTAAGGAAATGGCCCCTTTTGTTGGAAAATGTACTTTCGGCATGAGCTGTACCCACACTACTGAACCAGGCTGCAAAATTCTTGAAGCTGTATATTCGGGCATTATCAGTGAAGAACGCTTTGACAGCTGGAAACGAATTTCTGAAGAAATCCGTACCGGCGGATGGTGTGACTGATTTCTGGAACTTAAAAAATGCATACAAAAACTCTTGAAGATCTGGCATATTTTAGAATCAGAGATTCTGTTGCCCGTTTCTGTGTTTCAAAAGAAGCTATGGAACTTATGCAGCAGAAACAGCCTCTTACAGATTCTGTTCAAATTGAAGAATTAAAAGACTACAGCCGTGAATGGGAACGAATTCTCACCGGGAAAAATTCCTCTTCCCTGAAAGGATGGGACGAAATTCACGGACTTTTTAAGATTTTAAGAGTTGAAGGGGCAACTCTTGAACAGCATCAGCTTTTTGCCCTTATGCAGTTTGCTTTTTCTGCAACTGATGCGGCAGCTTCCATAAATGCCCTTTCAAAAACTATTTCCATAAAAAAGCTTCTTGCCCTTTCGGAAACACTTCCCGTCAGTGAACTGACTGTCTGCAGCAACGAGCTGAACAGAGTGCTTGATAAAGACGGTCAGTTAAAAGATCTTCCTGTACTTAGAGAAATCAGAGCCAGAATTGCTTCAATCAGGGGCGAAATTGACAGTGCCCTCAGAAAATATACCAGTGATTCAAGTCTTACTCCTGTGCTGGCAAGTAATGTACCTGCATTTCGTGCTGACCGACAGGTTCTGGCAGTAAAGGCAAATCAGCGTGGAAGGATTTCAGGAATTGTTCACGAAGTAAGTGCTTCCGGCGCAACTATGTTTATTGAGCCTGATGAAGTTGTAAGAAAAAACAATGAACTTATTCAGGAAGAATTTCACCTTCAGGCCGAAACTCATAAAATCTTTACAGAACTTACTGCTAAAATTGCGCCTTACAAAGATGCCTTCAGAACTGCATTAAAAACAATGACTCTTCTTGACCAGACCTGCGCAGCAGCCAGATGGGGAATTTCTTCCGGCTGTGTTTACGCCCTTCCTTGTGTGGAAAAAGACCGTGAACTGCCACCAGAACTTATTGCTGCACGCCATCCTCTTCTTGGAGATAAAGCAGTTCCTATCGATATGAAGTTTCTGGAAGGCAAAAGAGTCCTTATTATTACAGGTCCAAACACCGGTGGTAAAACCGTAAGCCTCAAAACTTTTGCACTTTTTGCCATGCTCAATCAGACCGGATTTCCAGTTCCTGCAGGTGATGGAACTAGACTTCCTGTTTTCAATTCGCTTTTTGCAGATATTGGCGACGAACAGTCCATTGACCAGAGTCTTTCCACTTTTTCTGCCCATATGAAAAATATTGCAGCAGCCGTTAAGCATGCAGACCAGAACAGTCTTGTACTCTTAGACGAACTTGGAAGCGGAACAGATCCTCAGGAAGGCGGTGCCGTAGGTATGGCTGTTCTTGACCAGCTGATTGAAAAAAAAGCTTTTGTTCTTGTAACAACTCATCACGGAATCCTTAAAAACTACGGTTATACAAATCAGTACTGTGTAAATGCCTCTGTTGATTTTGATGCAGGCACCCTTAGTCCTACATACAGACTTTTAATGGGTGTTCCTGGAGAAAGCCACGCACTGGATATTGCAAAACGTTCAGGACTTCCCTCTTCTACAGTTACAAAAGCCAGAAGCTACATCAATAACCAGCAGGCTGATGTAAGTACACTGATTAAAGGACTTACACAAAAGCACACAGAAATTGCAAATCTTGAAAAAGATACTCTGGCCAGACTTAAACTTCTCGAAGAAAAAGAACTCAAATTCCAGCAGAAAATTCTTCGTCTCAGGGAACAGGAAATTGAACTTAAAGAGCGGGAACAAAGGGATTCGTCGGTTTTTCTTTCTGAAACAAGAAAAAAGCTGGAAAATCTCGTCCGAACTCTTAGAGAAGGAGAAATTACAAGAGAAAAAACTCTTTCTGTAAAACAGTTCTTAGCATCTCTTTCTGATCAGGTAGATGAAAATGACCTGGAACTGGAAGAAGAAAAAATCAGGCTTGAAAAGGAAAAAGCTGACCTGGAAGAAAAGATAAAACAGTCTTCATTCATTTCTGAAAATGGAATCATTATTTCAAAAGATGAAGCTAAACACAGTTCTTCCAAAAAAACTAAGAAAAAGCTTTCAAACAGAGAAGCACTTTCTAAAGCAAAAAACACTTATTCTGATGAAGAAGCTGACAGACTTACAGCAATTGCAGGTTCATCCTTTGTTACTAAAGCACAGACAATAAAAACTACTGCTCTGGTATTTGAAAAAGGCGCTGAAGTACAGCACAACCTTACAAAAGTAAAAGGAACAATTCTTGAAAGTGCCGGGAAAGGTATATGGACCGTACAGATGGGTTCCATCAAAATGAACCTGAAAGAAAAAGACCTTACACTGCTCCAAACCACTGCTTTAAGGCCTTCTGTTACTGTTGAATTACAGCAGGATGCACAGGGCCAGTCTAAACCTGAATTTGAACTTAGACTTCTTGGTATGCGTGAAGAAGAAGCCATTAAAGCCCTGGAAAAACAGCTTGATCTTTGTCAGATACACAATTTTAAGAATTTTTCTGTTATTCACGGAAAAGGCAATGGTATTCTCCAGCAGGCAGTTCAGGATTATCTGGGACAGTATCCGGCTGTAAAATCCTTTCATTACGCAAGGGCCGAAGACGGCGGTTTTGGAAAAACCTATGTTGAATTAAATTAGCCCTGCAGGGCAAACGCATTATAACTGATTTTGTATTGAAAAATGGCGCAAAGGAGTG
>JAEDGQ010000131.1 GCA_016297415.1 Treponema sp. | reverse complement strand
TACTCTATTCAAGTGGTGTTTGTAAATTCAGTCTTTATGGGACTTTTTCAGTGGCTTCCTTTTTCAGTGGCCTCTCTTTTTCAGGTTGCGGCTTTTCTTTGTCAAGAATTAGTCAGCCAGACACTTATCCAGTTCTGCACTGATTGCTTTTTTATCAAGCTTCTGTCCGATTACGCAGAGCTTAATCATGCGGTCACCAACAGTTTCGTCCCATTCTTTTGCAATTTCAGGATTCTGTGCAAGAAGCTTTTTCTGTTCTTTTTCAGGAGCAGCAGCAATCCACTGACCTGTGTATCCAGCCTGAATCTGACGGCCAGAAGTTTCAAACACCCATGCCATTTCAGGTTCATCTGCAAACCACATTAAGCCCTTACAACGGATAATGTTCTTTGGCCATTTTGCAGCAAATTCATCCAGCTTCTGACGGTCAAAAGGCTTACGGCGGAAGTAAATAAATGTTCCGATTCCGTATTCATCTTCACTTTCCCCTTCGTGGCGGTGTTCGTGATGGTGGTGGTGATGACAGTGTTCATCACAGTGATGACCTTCTTCACCATGAGCAGGATTGTGTTCCTGTTCGTGATCATCATCCTCATTATCATCGTGGTCATGGTCATGATGGTGGTGGTGATGTTCGTGTTCATCATCATCGTCGTCGTCATCATCAACTTCACCTTCTTCAAGCTGTTTACACCAGCCGGCAGAAGCGTAAACTGTATCAAAATCGTAGCTTCCAGTTGCAAGAACTTCTGCAACATCAACCTTACCGTGATCAGTTTCAATGATTTTTACGCCTGGGTGAAGGGCTTCAATAACCTTGCGTACAGCCTTAAATTCATCTTCAGTTACAAGGTCTTTTTTATTGATAATAAGTGTAGAACAGAATTCAATCTGCTGAACAAGAAGACTTTCAATATCTTCTTCTCCAATTGCTTCCTTATTAAGAAGCTTGTTACCGCCGGCAAATTCATCAACAAGACGGGCAGCATCAACAACGCCTACAACATTGTCCAGTTTACCGTTTTTAATCATTTCAAGTTCCTGGGCAATTGGCATTGGTTCACAAACACCGGAAGCTTCAATCATTACATAATCGTATTTTCCAGTCTTAATGAGATTTTCAATATTTTTTGTCATTTCAGACTTCAAAGTACAGCAGATACAGCCGTTTGTAAGTGGAACAATGTCAGATGTATCAGTAATTTTTGCACCGTCTGCAATGAGTTTAGCATCAACGTTTACTTCGCCAATATCGTTTACAATTACTGCAACTTTATAACCTTTCTGATTTGAAAGAACCTGATTCATTAAAGTTGTTTTACCAGCACCAAGGTAACCACAAAGAAGAGTAATTGGTGTCTTTTCCTTTGCCATTTTAATTCTCCTGAATTACGGGCGTTCCGGCTTACGCCGTCAGGCTTTCCAGGGTTCCGCTCCGCTCCATTGCTTCGCAACGGCTTCGCCGCCCTTCCAATCCTTAACGCAGTCCATTTCCCGCAAAATTATTCTATATAAATATAATCAAAAAAAAGATTCTCGACTATAAAAAACTAAACAATGTTATAATCAAGCCATTTTCTGGACTTAAAGCGCCAGAAGAAAATTACAGACCTGACAGTCCAGTCTGTAGCCATGGCAATCCAGACAGCCTCAGGTCCAAATCCTGCCATACGGATAAGAATCACAGCAATAGCTACACGGAAGGTAAACATTGTAATAATGCTTGTAATCATACAGAATCTCACATCACCTGCAGCCCTGAGTCCGTAGGCCGGAATAAAACTTCCGCACCAAACAAACGGCTTTATTATGTGAACTGCTATTGTCAGATAAATTGTAATTTTTGCAGCCTCTGCTTCCATTCTGGAAAAATATATAACAGGAAATACAATTCCGCTTACAGCAAATGATGAAATTAAGAGAGCTATAAAAGCCCATAGACTTAGTTTTTTTATGCAGGCTGCAGCACCTTCCCTGTCACCGGCGCCAATACACTGACCTACAACAGTCATCATACCAAGTCCTATACCAATGGCAGCCTGACAGCTGAAGCTTTCAAGACTGGCAACCATAGCCTGAGCCGCAATCTGTGTAGCAGTTAAAAGAGAAACAGAGGACTGAATGGCCAGCTTCCCGAACTGAAACATTCCGTTTTCAATTCCAGCAGGAATACCGATTTTAAGGATTTTTCCCATAACAGCAAAATCCGGCCTGATGGCAAGATAGCTGTTTATTTTTATATGCTGTTTTGTGAGCCTTAAAAAAATAAGCATAGTAACGGCACTGAACAATCTGGCAGCAAGGGTACTTAAAGCAGCACCTGTTACACCCATCTTACAAACAAAAATCAGGACTGCATTGCCTCCTATATTAATAACATTTGAAACAGTAGAAACAATCATTGGCAGCCGGGAATTTTTATCTGCCCGGAATACTGCAGCACAACCGTTATACAATGCAATAAAGGGATAAGAAAGAGCCGTAATTAAAAAATAAATCCTGCAGTTAGCCATGATTGAACTGTCCAGGCAGCCAAACACAACAGAAAGGAGCTGGTTTTTAAAAATAACGCATAGTACAGTTCCAGTTAAAGAAATGGCAGCAATACTCAGAACGAGCTGGCTGACAGTATGAGCTGCACTTTTATAATCTTTTTTTCCAATAAACTGGCTTGTAATAATGGCGCCACCGGTAGCCATAGCAGCAAAAATATTGATTACAAGAATGTTGATTGAATCTACAAGAGAAACGGCAGAAATAGCCTCATTACCGGCAGTTGTAACCATAATAGTATCAGCTGTTCCCATAAGGGAGTTAAGGATAGTTTCCACCATAAGCGGGATTATTAATGTAAAAAACTGCCGGTTTGTAAAAGTCATTTTTTTCTCTATACTTCATTATTCTATATAATTGATGATTTTTTCACAATTTATTAGGATAAAAACATAAGGAGAATCATTAAATGGTAAAGCATGTAATTTTGTGGCAGCTTAAAGATGAACTTGCAGATAAAGAAACAGTAAAAAAAGAAATCAAGGCAGGTCTTGAAGGTCTTGCTGGTAAAATTCCTGGTCTTAAAGAAATCAAGGTAAACATCAACGGACTTCCATCTTCAAATGCAGACCTTATGCTGGACAGTCTTTTTGACGACGAAGCAAGCCTTAAAGCATACGCAGTAAATCCGCTCCACGCAGCCGTCGCAGACACAAAGGTTCGTCCTTTTACAAAATCAAGAGTTTGTCTGGATTACGAAGCATAATATGGCAGCAGTAAAAAAAACTAATGCAATGAGAATTTTAGAGGGACTTTCTATTCCCTACGAAACTCTCAGTTACGACGATGACGGAGAACATGAACTTAGCCGTGGAGCTGCCTCAAACATTGCAGAAAAACTTGGAATTCCTGCAGAAGCCTGTTTTAAAACAATCGTAATGCGGAACGAAGCAAAGCAGATTTTTGTTTTCTGCCAGAGTGCCGCAAGCGAAATTAACTTAAAAAAAGCCAGGGCAGCCTGCGGATCAAAAGAAATCAATCCTGTACGGCCGGAAGAACTTCTGACTCTTACAGGCTACATTCGTGGCGGCTGCTCTCCTCTGGGAATGAAAAAAAAGTTTCCCACCTTCATTGATGAAACTGTAATTCTTTTTGATAAGGTTTACATCTCCGCAGGTGTCAGAGGCCAGCAGATAGTAATAGCTCCCCAGGATTTAATCAAAGCCACAGAAGCAGTTACTGTAGATCTGGAACTGGAAAAATAAAAAAAGGGGCTGCCCCATAAGTTTGCATTACGGTGGTTGAGTTTATCGAAACCACCGCAAGTTGAACTTTTTGAACATCCCCTTTTTTCTTTTAGGTTCAATTTCGAGTTTTTTAATTTTAAACAGTGGCAAGGATCACGGGGATTG
>JAEDGQ010000035.1 GCA_016297415.1 Treponema sp. | reverse complement strand
AGCATTCTGCAGTGATAAAAATTACAAGGATGTAATTTTTATCACACCTCCTTATTTTTTGATTCTGTATCTTATTTTTACGCTTTGCTCCGGAAACTTTTCTTCAGATGAAACAACTGCCACAAATCCTCTTCCACCGGGAATCAGAATTTTTTTGTTATCAAAAAAGCTGGTTTCCAGATTTCCATTAAAATAGATTTGGTATTTGTCTTCTTTTTTTTGAACTGAAATCAGATTTGAGGTATAACCTGTGTTCAAATTTTCTGAGTAAGTCCATTCATTTATTTTTTCGAAGCAATTTTCACTTAGTTTTCCAATGCTATAAAATCCATTTACATTTATCAGTACGCACAACAAGGACTGCTCATTTTTTTCGTTTTCGTTCTGGCAAAATACAAGACCATAACCAGCTTTTGAATTACCTGAAATTTTTGTAACTTCAGCAGTAAAATCTTTGAACTCCAGGCTGTCATTAAAATCTTTTTCACATACAACCCAAAATGTTGTTCCGGTACTGCCAGCTAAGTTTTTGTCAGCTGTAGAAAACAAATATTCCTGAAGATTTTCCATGTCCTGCTTAAAAAGAGTACTTTCTTCCAGATAAAAGATTTCTTCATTTACGCTTTCTTCCTTATATTCATTAAATCCACAGGAAAAAAATATAAATGCTGAAAACAAAAAAGCACCTTTCCTAAATAATTTTTCAAGACTCTTTTTCATGTACTTTCCTTTGTTATTAATTGAAGAACCAGTCTGTAATTCTTTACAAAACTTTCGCTTCCATCTGTTTCAAAAAAATCTCTGTTCGGGATTATTCGAAAATAAACTTTTTTTGCTTCTCCAGTAGAATTAGTCAGAATGATTCTTCCTTTTAGATTCAATGGTTCTGGACTTGTGTCCTCTGTACTCCAGCAAAAAGATGTATATTCGCTTCCCTGTTTTTGCCTGGAATCCTGCAATGTAACTTCTGCTGTTCTGTGGGATGGTATTGTTACATAAAACCAGTCCTGATCCAGAATAATTGTTCCATCATAAAAACTGCAGTAATAGAGATTGGCATCTTTATCCTCTTCCAGTTCCACAGCGTTTTTTTTACAGTTATTGTCTTCCCACTGATCTTTTGCAGCGTCAGAAAAAAATCCGTAGGAATATGATGTTCCATAAAACCTCTTTTGACCCCGGATTTTATCAAGCCTGTAAATATATCTTTCTCCTGTACTGCCGTTTCTATCTTCAAAAAAGTTCTTTTTACCCCGATAGATTTCCGAAAACCCGGAAGCTGCACTATCGGATTTTCGAAGCAAAATGTAACTGTCAGCGCCATCATCTTTTTTCCAGAAAAGATTTATCTGCCCCTGAAAGTCCATAAATCTGATTTCAGGTGTATCTGAAAAAGGATCTGCAGATGAAGTCAGAAAAATTTCCGATAATCCGTTAGAACATCCTGTGGCTAGTAAAACCAATCCTAAAATCAGTAATGAATTTTTCATTTTCCGCCTCCTTTCCATACAAGACCTGCCTTTGGCTTAGCCGTTAAAAAACTTTTTGATTCAAATGGAATGTTCAATTCAACTCCAGTATTAAAAAGCACTTTCTCATTTACAAAAAAATGAACACCAGTTTCAAAAACAACTCCAAAGCTACTTTCCACATGAACTGAAGACTTTTCGTATTTTTTTTCCACATCAACAACATCGAATTCAAAAAAAGGCCCCGCTCCTGCATAAACCGATTTATCTTTTTCAAAAAACCAGTCACAAATAAACAGATTTTTTGCCACAAAACTATTCCAGAACGCTTTGTAAAACTGTGGATTTCCCATTCCTGCTTTATATTCAAAAGAAACTTTTTCTCCAAATCTGCATTCTCTGTTTTTTAAAACTACGCCCCAGTTTTCTGGAAAAAAACATATTCCACTTTCAATTCCTGCCATTCCTGTAAGAACTCTGCACCAGGATTTGTCTACTGGAGTCCAGTAAAAAACATTTAAAGGCACATATACTGAAAAAGGAAAAAGTGGTTTTTCAATTTCCGCCGTTTCAAATCCCATTAACTGTCTGACTTTTTTTTCAATCTTATTTGCCTGAAGTTTCAGCAAGTTTTCCAGATTCTCATGAGTTTCTGCAGCATAAAAATCTGCCACTATTGTTTCTTTCTGCAGATCCAGCAATTTGAACTCTGAAAACCAGCAGCTGTCTTTTTTTTGAACATAACCATAGACCAGCAACTGCCCCTCTTCTGCCCTGCATATTTTCATCGCTTCAGAAAAAGAAGCTGTTTTTCCGTATTTTCTTGTCCGTTCATAAAAAATGTTTTCTTCGTAAAAAGCCGATTTAAAAACCGAATAATAGGCATCAACATTTTTTTCATTTACATCAAGGCTTTTTCCCTGTTCATCAAGAACAAAAAAATCCGCAAGAAGAACTTTTTCGGCAAATACACTACTCAAACAGAATATAAGCGGCAGAACCAAAAGCTGTCTTTTTTTATTCAACTAATCCTCCTTATAAACCTTCTCTTCCAGAAGCACCTTTTTTTCTATCTGCAGCAGTTCGTCAGAAACAAAACCTGCTTTTCTCAGGTTTTCGCATTCATTAAGAATCCATCTGTGTTTGCCCGAATCAAAAGGATTTTGAAAATACAAAGCCATTAATCTTTTACTTCTAAGCCCAGTGTTTTCCGGATTTAAGCAAAGTGCCGCTTCATATTTATGCAAAGAGTCCCCGTACAACTTCTTCCTGAACAGAAAATCACCTTCCTGTTCAAGTTTTATAACTGCAGAATCGAATAATATTCTGTCAGTTCCAGTCTGTTTTTCTGCTTCAATCAGCTTTGCGATTTTTTTATTCAGGAAATCAGTTTTTTCACACAGGTTTTTTCCCGTTTTTTGAATGCTTTCCAGAATCAAGCTTTCATCACTCATGTTTTTTTCACTTCTGGAGCTTAAATTTATAATCAATTCCAGAAGTGACTCCTGTGATTTCTCAATTGTTTTTGCTGTCGTCAGATTGATTACTGTGCAGCTCAAATTCATAATGCTCAAAAAAAAGAATACAAAAGTTGCTTTATTCATTTTCAGAAAACCTCTCTAAAAAAGCTTTTTTATAGGGCTCATTTTTTTCGCTTTTTATTTTTTCAAGTGCTTTCAGCTTTTCATCAACGTTGTTTACTTTCCCGTACACAACAGCCTTTAAATAAAAAATTTCTTCTTTATTTCCGGCAATTTTTTCGGACCGTTCAATATAATCCAGAGCTTCTGAGGTTTTATCTTCATCAAGAAGAATCTCAGCCCTTTCCAGCAGCTGCTCCCATGAAGCTGTCTTAAAATAAAAAACTTCTCCGTCTTCAATTTCTGTCTGCTGAATTATTTCTTCATAACCTGATTTTGAAACTTTGATTAAAATTGAAGAGTCTATTTTTTCGGAAGAATTAATTCTCTCCGCTGCTGTTATAAAAAATCTTCCATGTATATCGCTTTTTCCGGCAAAATTTCCATTTACAAATAAATCTGCACCTGCAACCGGATTATTATCCAGATCGTAAATCATCACATAAATCAAATCCCGTGTTTCAAGCCTGGTGCTTTTGCAGGATATTAAAATCATTAAAAGTGCCAGAAAACCAAACCAATTTTTTTTCACCAGTTCACCTCGAATTCTTTATTTTTCAAAACCGCAATCAGCCCCCCGTCTTCCCTAAAATAAAAATGGTCTTTCCCACTATCCGTTTTTTCTTCCAGTAGTTCAAAAACTAAACCATTTTCTTTGTCAGACACAAAGATTCGTTTTTTGTTCCCGTTTTTCGCAGAACCCAGATAATCAAGTTTTTTTTGTTCATACAGGACAGTCTTTTTTTGCTGCTGCACAGGTCTTTTCACAGTTTCTTTTCTACAATAAAAAGCTTTAGAAATTTCTTTCGGGGTAAACTCCGCTTCAGAAGGTTTATTTTCCATTTCCCTTTTTGTCATAATTCCTGTATCAAAAACCAGGGTGCATTGAATCTCTCCAGAATTTTCAAAGCTGTTGATTTTCAATACTTTTATAAGTTCTCTATCCTGCTGACCCATTTTTTTAACTACAGAAAAAACCCTTTCAGGAGCTCCCCTGAATAAAACTTCTACAACTACCCTGCTGTCATCCGTGCTTTCAATAAAATATTCTTCTTTACAGTTATTCTTACGCAGCTCTTTTTTTACACTTTCCATAAAAACCGAAAGAACCTGCTTTTCTTTGAAGGATTTTCGTTCTTCAATTTCTGAAATCTTTTTTCTGTAATGTTCCATTTTTTCATTTATGACACTCTCCGGCGCCTTCTCTGAAATCCTTATTATTTCGGTCTTTATTTTTTTTACTTCACCCGACAAACTTACCTCTTCCCTGTTTCCGTTTTTCTGGATTCTGTTTATTCTTCCCGTCAGAAAAAAACTGTCCCTTTCTATTTTTTTTAAAAGTTCAACACCATTTTCAGTTCCAACTTCAAAAGAGAAATAATTTTTTTCTATTGAAAGATTTTTAATTCCATCTCCTTTTGAACAAAGACCGTAAATATGCTGAAGAATTTCATACACAGATGGTGTTCTGTTTTCACATAGTTTCAGATATTTTTCTTCCAGTTTTTGAACTTCTTTTAATCTGGATATTCTTTCTTCTTCTTTTTCTTTTTTTTGTTTTTCAAGTTTTATTGAATCCAGAAGTTTTTCTTTCTTTTCTTTTACAGCAGTTTTTACACCAGCCAGAAGAACCGGAATCATAACCGTCATAAAAAGTACCCTCAATGCTCTTTTTTTTAATCTTGATTTGTCAGAATGAAGATGAATACAGTCTTCTTTTGTGCTGCAGTCAAGAATTTCTGAAGCTAAAAATACTCTTTTACAGTTATCTGGTTCACGATCAGTTATATCCAGGGAAACCGGGCCTTCTTTCGAAATTGATACAACCTCCCAAACAGAATCCTTCTTTAATCCATAATTTCCTTCTTTATATCTGTTCAGAATAAACAGAACAAACGACACCCATTCAGTATCAAAAGAAGTATTTTTAAAAATAAAAAAAACTGTTTCCTTTCTTTTTTTGATTCCTCTGACAACAATGCTTTTTCCTTTTACAGAAAAAGGATAAAAGTTTTTAATCTGCTCACTTATTTCTTCTTTTTTACAGGGGTACTTTTTTACGATAAACGTAAAAACAGAAGAACAGTCCAGAATCTGTTTTTTCACTTTACATTCCTTTAATCAAAAGCTTCCGGTTCCTGCCACCAGACACAATCCCAGCAGGAGAACCGAAAGACAAAAAATCACTATGAGAAGAGGAATCTCCGCAAAGCCCTCTTCATTTTTCAAAACTTTTTTTAATTTCATTTTTTTCCCTGCAGATTTCCGCAAAATATTTTTCCTTTTCTGTAATTTTTTTTGCACATTTTTGACAGCTTCCAAAACAAGTCATGGCACAGCTAAAAATCATGGCAGAAATCAAAATAGAAACTACAAGTTCAGTCAGCCTCATTTTCTATCCGCTCCACAAACATAATCTGTCTTTCAACAGTTTTTTCCAGACAAAAAAAAGTGAAAGTTATTCCAAGAATTAACAGCAGCAGGTTTATTTCAATTACTAAGTTTTTTAACATGCCTTACCAGGACAAAATATCTTCATTTTTATCCTCTCCTCCTTTTCTTCCATCGCTTCCAAAACACCGTATTCCATAAGGATTTCCTTCAATATCACCGCATGTGTATTCATAATCGTTTCCCCAGGGATCTTTCGGTATGGATTTGTAAATATATGGCCCATTCCAGTTTTCACTTACAGGCTGAATTTCAGGCTTTTTTCTGAGAGCTTCCAGTCCCTGTTCAGTTGTGGGATAATTGCCGCAGTCTATGTAATACCCTTCAAGTGCAACACAAAAAGCTTCTATCTGACTTCTGGCTGACGCATATTTAGCTCTGTCCAGACAGCCAGATACCATAAATCCTGCTGATGCTGTCAAAACCATAACAATGGCAATAACAATCAAGGTCTCCATAAATGTCCATCCGTCATTACTTTTTAGGACTTTCAAAAAAGATTTTATTTTTTTCATTTCTATAATCTCCCTAGCAGTGAAAAAACTGGCAGAACAAACTGTGCAATCATAAAAAACATAAAGACACCTGTAATTAAAATCAGAACCGGCTCCACAAGAGTCATAAAGGTTTCAAGGGATTCATTTATCTCTTTTGAGTAATATTCATTTATTTGTTTAAAAACGCATTTCAGATTTCCTGTTGCAGATGCTATGGAAATCCAGGTAACAAGGTAATCCGAAAAAATTCCACTATGACTAAAACTGTCACCAATGCTTTCTCCTCTACAAATCTTTTCGTAAATTAAATTAATTTGCTTTGAAAATTCCCTGTTTCTGATAACGCTTGTACTGCGCTTTAAAGCTTCTGTAAAACTTAAAGGTGAAGGACACATAAGCTGCATGACAAAAATAAAATCTCTTGTATACAAACTTTTCAGAAAACTTCCTATTAATGGAAGATTTATAAAAACACGGTCAGCCTTTTTTCTAAAGCACTCACTTGTTTTATACAAAAAAAACAAAACTGCAGTTGAAACCAAAACAAAAATCAAAAATCCAGAGAAGAAAAGTACTGAGTATTTAATTTGAACTATAGTTTCTTCTATATAAATGGAACTTTCAGAAAATGCTTCAAAAATAGCGCTTATCTTTGGGAATACAAAAAACAAAATTGTCAGAGCCACCACAACTGTGGTTAAGCAGACAAATGCCGGATATATAAGGGCCTGACGCAGCTTTCCTTTTACATCATTAAAAGTTTTTAAATATAAAGTCAGGTTTTCCATCATTTGAGGAAGGCAGTTTGTTTCTTCCCCAAGCCTCACCACCTCCAGATAAAATGCTCCCAAATCATTTTTATATTTAGACAGGGCAAGGGAAAACTTCTTTCCATTACGAATGTCTTTCAGAAGACTTTCAGAAAAAAAACGAAACCCGGATGTCTTCTTTGTTTTGCCGCAGATTTCCAGTCCGTGCTGAAGAGGCACTCCACTTTTCAATAATTCTGTCATTGTCTGTGTAAAATAAAAAATTGTCTTTGAAGAAAGTTTTTTCATCAGCCAACCTCTCTTTCAATTTCTTTCAGACTTGTAATACCAGCCTGAACCTTTTTAAGTCCGTCTTCTTTCATTGTTTCAAACCCTTTTTTTCTCAGGGATTTTTTTATTTCAGTTTCTGACGCAGATTTTTCAATCATTTCTGCCAGTTCTTCATCCACCACAAAAATTTCACTGACCGCCTCTCTACCTGCCATCACATCTTTTTTTTTGTTTTCATATTTTCTGACAAGTCTTTGGGCTAGAGAGATTTTTAGAACCCCGGCAACAAGATATGGATCAGCTCCAAGATTTGTAAGTCGTTTTATTACACCAATACTGTCTGTTGTATGAACGGTAGAAAGAACAAGATGCCCCGTAAGACCTGCCCGCAATACAAGAGCCGCAGTTTCACTATCCCGAATTTCACCTACCATAATTACGTCCGGATCCTGCCTCAAAATCCGCCTTAGCAGACTTTCAAAAGTAAGGCCTATTCCTTCATTCACCTGAATCTGATCCACCCCCTCAATATGCCGTTCCACAGGATCTTCAATCGTAATGATTTTTAAACTTTCTCTGTCCATCTGATTTATAAGTGCATGTAGTGTGGT
This sequence comes from Treponema sp., assembly GCA_016297415.1. Lineage (GTDB taxonomy): Bacteria > Spirochaetota > Spirochaetia > Treponematales > Treponemataceae > Treponema_D. Next base: position 11,250 of record JAEDGQ010000035.1, on the reverse strand, counting down.
TGTTTTTCCAGACCCCGTTGGCCCGCTGACTAAAACAAGACCGTTTTTCATCCGGGGAATTTTTTTCAGCACTTTCATTGAACTTTCAGAAAAGCCCAGTTCTTCCAGAGTTTTTTCTTTTTTATTCGATTCAAAAAGACGCAGAACTATAGATTCTCCATACACCCCCGGTAGAAAAGAAATTCGTAAATCAACACTACTACCATCGCAACTGACACATAAACTTCCGTCCTGAGGAAGTCTGTTCTCTGCCACATTTACACAAGCCATTACCTTCAATCTTGTTACCAGTGCTTCATAGATGCTCGAATCCAGCTTTTTGACAGTCTGCAAAACACCATCAATTCGAAATCTTATCCGAACATTTTTTTCATCCCGTTGAATGTGAATATCACTTGCATTCTTTCTGACAGCCTCAAGACAAACTGCATTTATTATGTTTACAGCAGGTGCTTCGGAATTAATACTCTCAAGAGAAAACCTGACCTCTCTGCCAGTTTCAGTTTCAGCTTTTCCTTCTTCAAAAGACTGGTTGCATTCAACAATGCTTCCAACAAATTCAGAAAATGAACTGTCACTTACCTCAACAAGATGAACTTCCTTTCCAAAATGAATTTGTTTCAAGATTCCTTTTTTATCTTTTGAACTTGAAGCAATCAAAACAGTAACTTCTCCTTCATTTTCAGAAAACTTCACGCATCTGGTATTTTTTATGAACTCCGGAGAATACTGGTTTTCTATTGAGTTCCATTCAAAAAAACTTGTAATATTTTTCAATTTCAAACCTCACCTTTTCTGCTTTTTTCAATTTCCGGATTTTTTACATATTTTTCGTAATACCGTTTTATTCTTTCTTCATTTGATTTTTCTTTTTTTTCAACAAAAGGGACCAGATAAATAACAAATTCTGTGTCTGCTGTAGATGTAGTTTTATGCCTGAATATATTTCCAATCAGGGGAATGCTGCCTAGAACCGGAACACGTCTTTCACTAACATCAGTTTCCTGCTGGAAAAGACCTCCGATTATCACACTTTCTCCAGACCTTGTTCTTACATTTGTACTGACCTTTTTTTCAGAGGTAGCAGGCGGATTCGATGTATCACCAGCAGAGTCAGAACTTCCCTGCTTCGAAACCTGTGCATCTATTTTGACGGTAATCATATCGTCCCCACTTACCCATCCGTTTAAGCTAATCGTAAGACCGCTTGAAATTTCCCTTGTAGTACTTGTATATAAATCACCAGTTGTATCTACAATTATGTCCCTGTACCTGTATGTATTAGTATTTGAAAAATTTATCTGTTCACCGCTTAATCCATTCAAAGTTGTATCAGCCAGAACCCTGCTTTTTCCTTCACTTAGTTCAGCATTAAGATTTTCCGCAAATTGAATTCCCATGTGAGAAATAACATCAAACTTAATATTAAAAATATTGGAGATAGTTAATCCTCTGTTTTTAACAGGTTCTTCCTGGGTATCATTGATTGCAAAACTTGAATTGAACTTTGTACCTTCCGTTTTTTGTCTTTGAACCACAAGAATCTGATATTTTATCTGTTGTTTAGGAATATCCAGAAAAGAAAGCTGATTCAAAAATAAGCTGTATTCATCATCCGACCCGGTAAAAAAAACTCGGGAAGAATCCCATGTCTTAAAAATGCAGTTTCTGTTTACCGGTTCAGAAATACTGTCTATAAGTTCCTGACTTTTTATGTATTTCAGCTTTATCTCTCTTGTGCTTTTTACTTTTTCCTTATCATTCTTAACATCTATTAAGTTTACAAAACTGATAATGCCTGCCAGCGACTCAGGTCCTGCAATTATCACCAGCAGATTTTTCTTTTCATCAGTCTTTACAACAGCATCTCCAAGAATCTCAGAAGGAATCATCTGCATAAAAACCGATGTTGAAATATTTTTCAATTCAAGGATTTTCACATCCCTGAACTTTTTTGTTGCGTCTTTCTTTGAAACTTCAAAAATGTAATAGATATCTTTATCAATTCCAAAACTGCAGCCAGCCTGTTCCAGAATCAGAGAAAGCATTTCCTCAAAACTTTTATCCTTAAAATAAATGCTTTCAAGATTCTGATTATTTTTACACAGAATAGAAAATTCTTTTCCTTCTCTTTTAAATAATGCTTCTAACACAGTATTAAAGGCTGCTTTCTGAAGACTTATTGAATATTTTTCATCTGTGCAGGAAAGATTAAAAATATCAGTATTTCGTCTGCTTCCCCCTGAAGTGTTTTTTCCGATAAAGTATCCCTGTCCAATCCGCTCAAGACTAAATCCAGGCAGCTTCATTAATACAAGATTTAATACATCTTCAAGAGAAGCCTCACTTAGTCTTACCGTAACATTAACCTGAGGAAGACTGTCAAACATAACTGTTGTCTTTGTTTTTCTTGAAAGCATTCTCAAAAAAGATGAAACATCTGTTTCTTCCGCTGATACATCAATTTTTCCATCTTTTTCTTCTATTTTTACTTTAGAAACATAATAAACATCTTCTTTCTTCCAGACCCAAAGTGAATTAGCTTCTGCAAATCTGTACAGAGCCTGCTCAAAACTTCTGTCTTCAAAATGAAAAGTCTGTATTCCATTTACAGTTTCATCTGTAATTACAGATTTACCACACAGTTTTGCAAGTGAATAAATAATGTCTGTAATTTTCTGATTTCGAAAATCCATAAATACAGTTTCTTTCTGTTCTTCTGCATTTAAGCAAAAAGAAAACAGAATAATTCCAGCAGGTATAAGCCCTTTCAAAAACCTTTTCATGCTGCCTCCTTTATAAACAGAGAACACAAAAGAACAGAGGCAGAAACAAATGGAGCAAAAGGAACTCTTTTTACTTTTTCACCACACAGTTCTTTTTTTATAAAACAAAAAACAAGTGCTGAAATACAGGCAAAAAAAAGTCCTGCCACCGTTGCAAAAAAACCAGTTCCGTATGTAAGGAGACATATTAGTTTTATATCGCCACCTCCAATTCCACCGGAAACACAAAAAACGGACAGTAATATAAACAACATTAAAAAAGCGAAAAGAATTTTTATAAGTATTCTTTCAGGACATAAAATGACATCAGTACCCATCAAAACAACTGCCACAAAAATTAAAACTGAATCAGGAATAAAATACCTTTCTGCATCATTTTTACTTACAACAAAACATCCCCAGATCAATACAAACCACCTGATTACAAACCTCATCTTTTCAAAGTTCATTTTCCATTCCCGGTTTTCAGTTATAAATCACACAGTTCTCATTACTGCAACCAGGAGTTCCCATTGTTACTACATGCCATGAATCTTTTCCTGCAGGGACTGTTTCAAAATCGAATCTGCAAAGTGTTCTGTTTGAAGTAACACCATCTGAACTGCAGGCCCATTCAACGCCACTGCCTCCAGCCCAGGCTTCTCCATCAAAGGCTTCCTGGGACAGACTTTTCTGTTCTTTTGAGTACCAGGATGTTTTATCACCGGAACAAAATAAAACTGCATCAGTAATTTCGTCTTTACAGGCGTTTCTTAAAACAATTACGTCGCTGTCACTGATTCTTGTTTCTGTGTTTTCAATCCACAAATCACGGCTTTCGCTGGAAGCTTCTGCTGTAGAAAGGCATAAATCTTCTCCAGTTTCATCAATGCATAAACCTTCAGAAGGAGTACGAAAATGAACTACAATATATTCACCTTTTTTTACATCCATTACAGGGAATACATATTTTTTATTTTCTCCGTCGCTTCCACAAATCAGTTCAAATCCGGCAGTATTTCCCCCCTCAGCAACATAAAGTTCAATATATTCAGCTTTTTTCAGGACTCCTGCTGTTGATGTGTGTTTTGTTCTGATTTCCGATAAAACCATATTTACAGGATTATCATTAAAGCCTGTAAAAGGCAGACTGAACTGAAGCAGGTTTCCATGAACATCTTCTGCCATACCGTTTAAGGCATAATTTATTCCAACTTCCGTTGGTTCTTTCAGGGTGATTTTTACTCTGTTTTCTTCATTTTCGTATTCAATTAATCCGGCTTCTTCTTCATACATTCCATCCAGACTTCGGATTTTCACATTACGCAGATTAATTTTCTCGGAATACAGAATGTTAATAACAAGATTGCTTTCTGCAATATAAGAGAGAATTTTGGGAGATGAGGAATCTTCTTTTACAATTTCAAATCCATCATCAGAAAGACGGCAGGAAACAGGAACTCCTGCGGTAAATACAACTGTCAAAGTCATAAAAAAAATGACTCCGCACAGTCTGAAAATATTTGCTTTAGTCAGTTTTGCCATAATGCCTCCGTCAGTTTTAAAATCCTGACGTAATATATATGGCATCGATATTACTTTTTTACACAAAAATTTTGATTTAAAACAAAAAAAAGGCCCTCAAATTGAAGTACACTTAACACTCCAACTCGAGAGCCTGTTTCAGAATCAATTTAATTTACAGTCTGATTGTTTCAACCATGTAACGGATACAGGTTCCAGTTTCGTTTTCCATTGTTTTTTCTACGACAAATACCAGGTTACGGCCAGATTTGTCGCTGAAAATTCTGTTGATTGTATATCCTGTAACACCTTTGCGTTTAATGTCAGGATTACCAACAATGTTACGGCTGATTACATTACCGCTTTCATCCTGTTTTTCCAGTGATATAAAGAAAGATGATTTGCAGTTAACACCAGAACCTTCTACATTTTTAATCAGTTTAATGTGATAGAAAATGCTGTGTTCAACTGTTGAACCTTCAAAATCCTTAAAAACAATTTCACCGTTTGATGAAGGAATTTCTCTTGTAAAAAGGAGATTATCCGGGTCTGACTGTTTAAGATTGTATTTTTTAAGACACCAGTCTGCCTTTTTGAGCAGTTCCTGATATACTTCTTTTCCACTCTTTTTAACAGTTGCAGGAGATGGATTTGTACGGAATACTTCTCCATCAATCCAGTCATTTTTTTCAATATCTACACAGTAAATTTCAGCATATCCCTGAAATGCTTTATCAGTCTTTCCATATTCTGCAAAAACATAAGTTTTGCCATCGGCAGAAAGTCCAAGATCTACAAAAGCCGCAGCATCACCAGCAAACGAAATACCTGCTGCTGCAAGAAGCATCAATGAACCTAAAAGCTGCTTTTTCATGTTTCCCCCTGACTATTTTATTAGGACAAATGTGGAGTTTTAAATTTTTCTTCTTTGGGTGGCTTTTTGCTTCGCAAAAAACAGGCTTTTCAGGGTTCCGCTATCGCTTCATTCCTTCGCTACGCTTCGGAACTGGCTACGCCAGCCCTTACAATCCTTGCCACTGTTTAAAATTAAAAAACTCGAAATTGAACCTGTTAGTCTACATTTTATTTTCGGAATTCTTTTCTTCGGTCTTTACTTAATTTTATTTTACTTTTATCATTTTTTTATGACTTTAAAAGTAAGAAACAGGATTCTTCAGTTCTTTCTCGTGTTTTCCTGTGCATGCATCACATCAGCCCTTATTTGTTTTATCATTGCCCTTATTAACAAAGCAATTACTCCTCCTCCAGTTTTTCGTGTTCCTGCAGTTCTTTCAAAAACACCATTATTGAATTACAGTTTTACTGCAACAATGCTGTCCATTTCACTGCTTGTTATTTTTGCACCTGTTGCTGCATGGCATCTTATGAAATTTTTCCAGGCAACACAGGCTTCTGAAGTTATCTTTTTTATGGCTTTTCTTACAGCCTGTCTTTTTGAAGGTCTCCGCTTTTTAACTCCACTCTTTGGTCTTTGGGCAACTTTTTCAGACTTTCTGTTTTTCTGCGGCCGTCTTCTTTTTATGTGCAGACTTCTTGCCCCTTTAAGTTTTGTCTTTGCAGCCTTAGCTTCTTCCGCTGACCAGCGTCAGGAAATTGAACGTAACATTACAGTTCTTTTTGCAGTATGTATCGTTTTTTCTGTAATTGCTCCCATTAATACAGCAAAAATTACCTCTGCAGGCACAATTACCTGGGGATTTTCAAAACTGTTTCTTGTTTCAAGACTGATTTTTATTGTAATTGCCTTCATTTCTTTCTGGATCAACAGTAAAAATAATGAAGAACCTGATTATGCCAAAATGGGAATTTATATGCTTGTAATGCTGGCAGGCTATGGGTTTATGATTACAGCCGACAATTTTGTATTTATGATTATGGGTATGCCGCTTTTAGTTTACGGTTGTGTAAAATACTTAAAAACCCTGCATCAGATTTATCTGTGGAAATAAAAACGGCAGATTTAAAAGCCAGGCAGAAAGCCCGCCCAAAACCACAGGAATCAACAGATTATCAAAATCCTTTAAAGGCAGACACTCAATAAAACATCCTGTTAAAGCAACTATAAATGAAACAACCGGATTTTTCGAAATCATCCAGCAGGAAACAAATATAGCCGTAAAGCAGGTCAAACTTCCCTCAACTGTTTTTCCACCAGTAAATGGTAACGGAAGGCTTCCAAAACTTTTTCCAGCAAGACTTGCAAGTCCATCTCCAAGTGCCAGAGCTACAATACCGATTGTAGCAGCAGTTTCCGGCCACAAAAGACTTGCACTTACAACTCCAAGCACAAGAGTTACAGGACCCAGCACAATTTTGTTTTCATCCCTTTTTCGTGCAGCTTTAACTGTAATCTGACTAATCAGAGGAATGTTAATTCCCCTGAAACGCAAAAATTCACTTAAAAGATATGCTGAAAGAGCTAGAAGCAGAAGAATTATTACTGGAGTCTTATAAAAATGAAGGAGAACTGGTACAAATGCTGTACAAAGGTGAATGGTTTTTCTGAAGATTTCTTTTTTTAAGGAATTTACTCTTTTCTTAAAGTTAATTCCAATACGAGAACAAACCAAATATATTCTCCTTTTTATTAGTTAAGAATTTTTTCGGCAACCATTGTCTTAGGAATGTCAGTATAAATGGCAGGCTCAAAATCTGCTCTTGAAGCCATAATGTATTTTGAATTCTGTAATGCCAGATTACTTCCACCAAGGCGAACCATTGTTTCAGGATTACGGGTAAGTGCGTCCCATGCTCTGATTGAATCAGAAAGACGAACTGTAGCCTGAGCATTTTTATTGCTGTCCCCTGTCTGACGAGCCAGTCTGTATAATGTAACACCAAGATTGTTGTTTACTTTAAGGAACATTTCTACAAGACCGTTATCATCTTCCTTTTCCTGAGGATAGAGAATATAATGACGTTCTTTTTCTTTATCAAGCAGATTTAAAAGTTCTGTATAATAACCCTGTGCTGCAAAGTTATCACCACGAAGAGAAAGTACATTTCCTAAAGCAAGTTTAAGATTGATGTCTGTATCATTTTTTTCCTTTGCACGAATAAATGAATCAAGGGCCTTATCATAAACATTTTTACTATAATAAACAGCGCCAACTCTGTAATTAATTGATGCTGTGTCATTTTTATTTTTAAGTGCCATTTCATAGTTTTTCAAAGCTGCATCCATATCACCGGAGATAAAGTATTCAATATCTCCCATGTCTGCATACAGAAGTCCCGTATTATAATCACCAGTAAAGCCTGCATCCCTTTCATTTTCTGTCTGATACAAATCAATACCACGTGTATAAACTTCCTGAGCTTTTAAGTATTCACGAGTATCTGCGTAAAGTTCACCAAGAATACGGCAGGAATCAATTTCTTTGTATGTGTTTTTACGTGTACGGAATTCCTGTCTGTCAAAACAATCAAGAGCTTTGTTAAGTTCTGATTTTGCAGCCTCAAAATTATTGTTATGAATAAAATAACGGGCCATATTGTAATGAGGAACCGGAATTGAAGGATCAGCTTTAATTGCAATATCAAGCATTGCACGAACATCTTCAATGCTGGAACGAAGGCTTTCTTCTGAGCGGCTTAATTTTCCGTAGAGTTTATCAAGCATATATCCGGAAAGTTCACCCCAGTCCTGAGCACAAAGGGACTTTTTACGAGGATAGAATCTGGCTTTTAGTTCAAGAACATTGCGAAGCTTGTCTGTACGGATAAAGTAACGCATCATTCTTGATAAATACAAATCGTTAACACCATAAAGGTTTATGAGAGTTGCATACTGTTCACGGGCGTCTTCGTACTTTTCAGCATTTTCTTCGCCCCATTCAAGGAATACATCACCAAGAAGAAGAATTCCGTCTGCATCATTAATGTGGTGATCAAGAACTTCACGTCTTGCAATATTTTCTGCCCTTTCGTAGTTTGAACGCTCATAAAGTTCCATTTCGGCCCATTCAATACCGGCAGCTTTATCATATTTAAAGTGAACAAGAGTCTTTTTATACATCTGACCGGCACGTTCATACTGTTTGTGGCTTCTATACCCTCTGGCATATTTAAAGAACCATTTTTTTATCGGCTTATATTTTACAGCTTCTGAAAAACGCTGCTCAGACTGTGGATATTCATTATTTTCAAGGAGAGTATAACCCTGTTTGTAAAGCAAAGTTGCCATTGCAGGGTTATAAATAAAACTTACAGATGCCTGGAACAGGGCATAGCATACAATTGCAATTAATGCTGCTGCAATACCGCCAGGAATAATTCTGTTTTTAAGCTGATACTGGAAAGACTGTTTATAAGCTTCATACTGAGCAACAGAACGTCTTTCGTAATCACGAGGAACATCAATTGAAATATCAAGAAGTTTTTCCAGATGTGTAGCAAGCTGACGTGCCGGAACTTTCTTTAAAATCTTTTCAACAACTTCAAATTCTGCATCATCTGTAAACTCATTCTTAACCAGCATTTCTTCAATTGCAAGACGCAGATTTAAAGGATATGCAGAAAGGTTTTTCTTGAATACAACATATTCTTCATCTGTAAGTGTATTCTTTGGTCTTCCAGTTTTTGCCTGACTGAAGTCAGCTACATCAACTTTTACCTTGCCTTTTTTACCAAAAGAAGCAGTTTCTGTATCCGAGAATCCTGGAATTTCAAAGGAATTTTCATCAAGTAAGAAGTCATCACCTGCACCATAAGGATCTGTAACAGGGAACTCTTCACCAGCAGGAGAAGATGTATCTCCAAAATCAATGCTGTCTGCATCTCCCATTCCTTCCATAGAATCACTAAAGTCTTCTGGAGGAACATCCATTGAAGCATCAATAAATCCGTCATTATTATCAAGAATTGCCTGTGCTGCAGTTTTTGAACTTTCTTCGGATTCTCTTTCACCGGCCATGTCTGTACCAGAGAAATCCATATCCGGAAGATTAAAGTCCATGGCCCCGTCACCGGCAGGTAAATCAAGTCCATTGTTGTCTGAGGATGGAAAATCAAGTCCGTCAGTTGAGAACATATTTTCAACTGAATCAGGAGAAGCAGCAGGAGCTTCGAAATCTGGAGTTTCAAAGTCAAAAGAAACTGGAGCTGATGTATCAGAGTCCATTGCATCAGAAGTAACTTCCGGCACTGTTTCTGTTTCCGGAGTTTCTTCAACTACAGGCATTGAACCATCTTCTTCTGCAATTTCTTCAGGAATATCTTCATTTAAGTCGATGGCATTACCATCAAAGGCAAAATCATCAGAATCGCCAAGTCCATCACCAAATCCGTCATCAGATATAGAATCAGAATTTTCTTTTGCCGGTGTTTCCATTGCAGGAATACTGTCACCGCCAGAATTATCAGAACCAAAATCAGCGTTAATATCAGGAATATCAGAAGGAGAATTATTTGCTGAAAGTGAATCAAGAGATGAATCAAAATCACCAAAATCCGGTAAATCACCAAGACTGCCAAAATCAGGCAAATCAGAACCAGAAGAACTTTCAGGAGTATCAAGTGGCTCAGGTTCTTCTGTTTCTGCTGGTTCAGAAGATTTAAGAAGGGCATCCAGATCAAGATCTTCCAGCGGTGTTTCTTTTGGAGTATCCAGGAAGTCGCTTAAATCAGGAACACTGTCAGACTCCTGTACAACAGGATTAAGAAGTGCATCAAGATCTGGTATGGCAGCTGAACTGTCATCTGCATCCTGAGAGACAATATCATCAGGATTAATAGACTCTGCATCTGTTTCTTCGCTGTCTGCAGCTATTTCTTCTGCTGCAGGTTCAGGAAGTCCAAGTACGAAGTCTTCTGAGTCATCAGCTTCTGAAATGCCTTCCGGGAGAGGAACAACAGCAGGTTTTTCACCTCTCTGGGTACGAATTTTTACTTCGTCACCTACATTTTTGATATCACTGACAAATTGCTTAAGTTGATTTAATCCTGGCATGTCTCTTAATTTTACCCCAGATACAAATTTGTAACAAGACAATAAAATTCTGTTACGTCCAATTTCCTCGCTCTTAAATATTCGGTGATTTTTTTTATCTTCTTAAGAAGAAAAAAAATACTTTATTTTGTAAACTCCACTCTTCCAGAATCCGAAAATTATAGTATGAAAAAGACAGTTTTATTTGTTGCTTTGGCTTTATTATCTGTTTCAGTTTTAAGCGCAAAATCAAAAGCAAACGCAATCGTTCCAGACACTTACGACTACGATCTTCTTGTTACATCAATCAAAGGAGTTCAGGCCCCAGTAGTTTCAGATGACTATATTGTTTTTACTGCAGACTATAATGCCCGTTCAGTGGGAATTGCCTTCGATTTTGAAAATTACAAAGTAATTCACCATTACTCTGTACGAAGAATTTTTGATTACGAAGGTGAGCAGACTAATGCATGGTATTTTTATGCCCTTCCAAAACCAAAAAAACTGACTAAAATTTCTTACAAACTTATCATCGACGGACTCTGGACTACAGATCCTACAAACATCAATACAGAATATGACTGGGAAAATGGAATTCAGCTTTCCTATGTAGATATTCCTCAAACTCAGGATGTTATTACACAGACAGCAGATGAAGGAATTACAAAATTTATCTGCAATGCAGCACCAGGTCAAAAAATCAGACTGGGAGGAACCTTTACCAACTGGGACAGCTGGGTATACGAAATGACAGAAGTTTCACCTGGAAAATATGAAATCTCTCTTCCATTACCGGCAGGAACTTACTATTATGCATATTTTTCCGGATTAAAAAGATTCATCGATGATTCTAATCCGGAAAAAGCATACAGTTCAGACGGAAAAATCGTTTCCAAAATCGTAATCAACTAAAACTATAAAACTTTATTTCTGACGATTTATTTTGCATTTAAAACAAAAAGGGGCTGTCCAAAAAGTAATGACTGTAGCGGTCATTGAGCCCTTCGACAG
>JAEDGQ010000130.1 GCA_016297415.1 Treponema sp. | reverse complement strand
GTTTTCACGACTGGAAGCCATTTTTAGCAGGGAATATATTATAATGCGTTTGCCTAGGTGGGACAGTGGTGAGACTGTGGTGGGACTGTTAAAATAATTAATAATTAGTTATATTAATTATTTGTTTTTATATTTTATTTACAGGAGTGACTTTTATGTCAAATATTACACCCGAAAGCCGGGATTATTCTTTTGACCAGATTGAAGATGATCCACGCCTCAAAAGGACAACAAAAGAATTCTTTATTACAATGAGCGTTTACATCATCTATGGAATCCTGATGATTACAAACCTCTTCCTTTTCGGACAGCATTCAACACTGGAAGCTGCAAAATGTGAAACTCTACCCATTGTAAAAGAATTACACATTGCTGAAAAAGCAGTTAGTCAGGCTGCCGCAGAATTAAAAAAAGCCACAGAAGAAAATTCTGAAGCAGCAGAAAAAAAACTTGAAGAAGCAAAAATTAAGCTTGAAAAAGTACAAGAAAACATTCAGACAGCAAAAAATACTGACGGAATGAAAATTTGTTCCATGCCTTCAGTTCATACAACAAAACCCTTCGGTCTGCCTCTCTGGATTTTCAACCTTATCTGTCTTTTAATCGGAATGGTTGTAACTGTAGAACTTGTATGTAAATTCGGTTACAAAGACATGAGTCTTGTTTCTGAAGCAAATTCAAAGGAGGCTGAATAATGAACAATATTCTTGGAATCGAACCTTCTACACGCATGGTAATTACTTCAGTTTTTGCAGTATATACCATTCTTCTTCTGGTATTTGGAATTTTAAGCCGCCGTGCAATGCAGAACGGGAAAGGCGATTATCTTTCAAAATTCTACACAGGCGGACGTACAACTGGCGTTCTTATGACAGCAATGATGGTAAGTGCCGGAGTTGCAGGAGCCGGTGTTTTTATGGGTGTTCCGGGTTTTACATATAAATTCGGTGCCATCTGGATGGTATGCTGTTTCTGGTCAATGACATCAAACTTTATGGTTCTCGGTCTTATTGGTAAACGAATCGGTATAGTTGCCCGACGCATAAACGCAAAAACCTTTATTGAACTTTTCCAGCACCGCTACGAAAATTCAAAAACCTTCAGCATTCTTGCTTCACTTGTAATTCTTTTCTTCCTTGGAGCTTTTGCCGTTTCTACAATTACAGGCGGTGGCCGCATTTTTGAAATCCTTACTGGAAAAGACTACAGAATTGGTCTTGCAATCTTTACTGCTCTTGTAATTATTGCAGCCCTTACAGGCGGAATCAAAGGTGTTGCAACAGCAATGATCATCCAGGGAATCATCATGACAGTTTCTGTTCTGGTTCTTTTTGTAATGGGTGTAAAAAGCACAGGCATGTCTTATTCAGAAACTGTAAACAAAGTTCTTGAAACATACCCTTCCTGGTTCTCACCGGGAGACTTCTCAAAAGCCTTCGGTACAGTTTTCAGTTTTGCAATTCTCTGGGGACTTACAACATTTACAATGCCACATGTAACAATGTCAGCCCTCACATACAAAGATACAAAAACCCTGAATAATTCCATCAAAATCGGAACAATCGTTTTTGCTGTATGGATGCTCTGTCTTAACGGACTTTGTTTTATCATTAAATACAAATTCGGCGGAATGCTTGGTGGTGAAGGACAGCCTACTCCGGACCTGGCAATTCCACTTCTCACAGTCAAAGCAATGCCAGCCTGGGCAGCAGGTCTTGTTCTTGCAGGTGTATGTTCTGCAGTACAGTCTTCTGTAGGAGGAATGGTAGTAAACCTGGCAGGCACAGTAATCGGTGACCTGTACAAAAATCTTGTGAACAGAAATGCAGATGAAAACAAACTCAAAAACCTGAATACTGTTTCCATCATCCTCATTTCTCTCATTATTTTTGGATTTGCATGTAAACCACCTGCTCTTCTTGCCTCCCTTATTACTTATGCCACAGGGGGAATGACAGTAGCTTTCTTCCACACAATTCTTCTTGGACTTTTCTGGAAACGGGCAAATAAATGCGGTGCCATTGCAGGAATCTCAAGCGGTATCATAATCTACATCGTTTACGACCTGCTCATCAAAGGCAAAATTCTTGTCCCTATGTTCGGTCTTAACCCTGTAGTTATAGCTACAGCAGCATCAACCTTAATCATGGTTGCAGTCTGCTATGTAACACCAAAAACTCCATACGGAATCATCAAAACCTGGTTCGGTAAAGAATAGTCATTCTATTCTATCTTTCATCTTTTAATGCAACAGATGACCCGCATTCTTCGGCCATTTTCTGCCAGTGGGTCATCTTTTCTGCAAGATCTGCCCGGCTTTTTTCGTCATCACGGAACGCAATTAAAGTCCAGTCCATTTCACAAAGACCTTTTTCAAATTCGGGCAGTTTCTGAAAAGGAACACTGATCATTCTAAGTCCTTCAGGATAAAGCTTACGGCGTTTAAGCCCGTGATAAAATCCAGTTGTAATGTGATTAACTTTTCCGCTGATTACAGGATAAGCATACATCCAGGCACAGCTTAAAACAGGAGAAGATTTACTTTCCCATGGTTCGCCGCTGATCCAGCTTGTTGCACGCATAATAATATCTGCCTGAGGAAGTGAAGCAACAAATACAACTAAATCAGGATCAAAGTCACAGTCAGCAACAGGACAGAATTCAACGTATTTAACGGTTCCCTTAATTATAGTCGGAAGATTCTGATACAAACCGCGGCAGGCAGCAGGAGTCTGATAACAGCCAAAATCAAAACCTGCCTGTCCCGAAGCAGTAACAGGAGGAGGTTCAATCATTCCAAGAGAAACCTTACCGTAACACATATCATCAGCTTCTTCGATATAAAACCTTTTTCCTGATTTCTGAACCGCATTCACATAAGTACAGAAAGCATTTTTATCGCCTTCAAAATGAGGACAGGAAGGTTTTTCAAGCCAGAATTTAATGGCCACCGCACAATACTCAAGATTAAGTTCTGCAATTTTTGACTTTAATTTATCCGAAATCATTTTTACTCCAAAAGAGGAAGATATGACAACAAAGCCACATCTTCAACCTTAATACCATATTTGAATTAGTTTTCCGAAAGATTTTTTACCTGCCCTTCAGACAAACCTGTCAGTTCCACAATCTGCTGAACGGACAACCCCATCTTAAGTGCATTACACACAGTTTTCTTCTGACTTTCCTGTATGCCTTTCTCATGTCCTTCGGCAAGACCTTTCTCAAGCCCTTCGGCAAGACCCTTCTCATGTCCTTCGGCAAGACCCTTCTCATGTCCTTCGGCAAGTCCTTCGGCAAGCCCTTCGGCAAGACCCTTCTCATGTCCTTCGGCAAGACCCTTCTCAAGCCCCTCAGAAATGCCTTCGGCATGACCTTTTTCAAATCCTTCGGCATGACCTTTTTCAAATCCTTCGGCATGACCTTTAGCCTGTCCTGCACGCATAGCTTCATTTCTCATAGAAAGTTCATCACGAGCCTTTTTATCCAGCCATGTCTGCAAAACCCAGTTTGATTCATCCTTACTGATTTTAAAGAGAGATTCCTGAGCAGCCATAATACCTCCGGACGAAGAACAAAGTTCATTTATATACGACTTTTTCTCCGCGTCATCTGCATATAGAAGAATTTAACCCATTTTTCCGCAGGGGTCAACGAATCAATTTCTTCAATATCAGAACCCATAAGCTTAGGAAGTTCAATAAAATAAATGTTCATTCTGCCGGAAAGATTTCTGTTGTCGTGAGTAGCCATAGAATATTTAGAAAGAAAATCATCGGATCTGTCATCATAAATAAAATTAAGCACAGAAATCTGATACACTTTGGGT
The DNA here is from genome assembly GCA_016297415.1 of Treponema sp. Classification (GTDB taxonomy): domain Bacteria; phylum Spirochaetota; class Spirochaetia; order Treponematales; family Treponemataceae; genus Treponema_D. The sequence goes on along the minus strand of JAEDGQ010000130.1, from coordinate 115 downwards.
ACCTTCTCCCACTCAAGTCCGGCACGGGTGTGATGATTTAAAAGGTGAGCCACATAATACTGAGGCCACTGAAAAAGTCCCATAAAGACTGAATTTACAAACACCATTTGAATAG
>JAEDGQ010000129.1 GCA_016297415.1 Treponema sp. | reverse complement strand
TTTCATTTTCGTGAATCATTAAAGTGCCAACCCGCACCATAAAAAATTCATCCAGATTTGACTGAAAGATAGATGCAAATGTCAGACGTTCTGCCAAAGGTACATCAGGATTTCCAGCTTCATCAAGGCAGCGTTCATTAAAAGAGAGCCAGCTAAGCTCCCGGTTCATGTAGCAGCTGTTCAAAATATCAATTGTTCCCATTTATAATTCCTAGTTTTTTACCAAAAGTTCCTGAAAATCTCTCTTTTTGAAATGCTGTCTGAAATATTTATTACACAATTACCAGTTCGGTCGATTTTGTGGAGCAAACTGTTATATGAAAAAAACAAAAATAGTTTTAATTGTAGAATTCATACCTGGATAGTACAAAACTTAATGTCAAAATTTCGTTTAGATTGTGTAAAATCCAGGTAAAATAGCAGAGTATTTTTCTTCCAAATTAAAAACTGCAAGACCGCCTTAACTTATTTTAAGCGTTCCCCAGTCAAAGCAAAAATCACCCATTCCGCTATGTTTGCAGCATGGTCACCAATTCGCTCAATGTATTTTGCAATCAAAAGATAGTCCAGAATTGTTTCACCCTCAGAGGTTTCGCGAATTTTTTGTACCAGATCTGCTTTAATAGCGTGATACAAGTCATCAATCACATCGTCATGAGCAATTACATTCTTTGCTTTGTTGTAATCCTTTTCAATATAAGACTGAACTGCATCATGAAGCATATTGATTATCTCTGTAGACAGTTCAATAATTTCATTCATTTTTCCGTATTTACAGTCAGGTACATTAAGGACAAGGTCAGCAACATCCACCGCATGATCACCAATTCGTTCCATATCTGTAATCATTTTCAATGCTGCAGTAATAAGACGAAGGTCTGTTGCCATAGGCTGCTGCTGCAACAAAAGCTTCATACACAAAGCCTCTATATCGCGCTCCATATCGTTAATGACCTCATCATTTTTAGCCACTTGTTTTGCAGCTTCCACATCACGCCCCATCAAAGCCAGCATGGAACTTTCAATTGCAATTTCAATCATTTTTCCCATGTTGATAATGGAAGTATTTAATTTTCGTAATTCTTCTTCATATCTTTCACGCATAATTTTCTCCATGTGGGGGAAGTCTCCCCCTGCGCTCCAACCGCGCTAGTTTCGACAAGCTCAACCACCGCGTTTTCCGCTACCCCCTCTGCGGGGACACCCCGCAACGCCCCGTTTGGAGCACATCCATACATTAGGGGTCTGTCCCCTCTGTATGAATTATCCAAACCTGCCGGTAATATAGTCTTCTGTTTTCTTTATTTTTGGCTTACTGAAAATCTGTTCTGTATCACCATCTTCAATAATTTCTCCCAACAAAAAGAAAACTGTTTTATCACTTATACGAACAGCCTGCTGCATATTGTGAGTAACAATAATAATCGTGTATTTTTCTTTCAGCTGAAGAACACAATCTTCTATTTTTGAAGTAGAAATAGGATCCAGTGCAGAAGTTGGTTCATCCATCAAAAGAACATCTGGCTGAACAGCAAGGGCACGGGCAATACAAAGACGCTGCTGCTGTCCACCACTCAATTCAAGAGCTGATTTTTTTAAATTATCCTTAAACTCATCCCAGATTGCCGCATTACGCAAAGAAGTTTCTACAATCTCATCAAGTTCAGATTTTCGCTTTATTCCGTGAGTACGTGGGCCATAAGCAATGTTGTCATAAATGCTCATTGGAAAAGGATTAGGCTTCTGGAAAACCATACCCACATTTTTACGGAGCAGATTCACATCGGTGGATTTGGAAAGAATGTTCACGTTACCAGAAAAATTTTCGGGGGCGTTGCGGGGGTGTCCCCCGCTAGAAGGGATAGGACGCAACGAAGTGCGGCCGTAAGGGGAGACTTCCCCTCCATTTTTAATTAGAATCTCCCCTGTAATCTTACACCCTTCCACCATATCGTTCATGCGATTGATAGATTTTAAAAGTGTAGACTTTCCGCATCCAGAAGGACCAATAAATGCAGTAATCTGATTTTCCGGAATCTTAAGATTTATATTTTTAAGAGCATGAAAATCGCCATAATACAAATCTAAGTTATTAATTTCAATTTTATTCACAATAATTTCCTTATTTTCTGATTTTTCTTGCCACAAAACCTGCAAGGGCATTAATTCCAATAACCATAATCAAAAGAACAACCGCAGTAGCAAAAGCCTGCCCAGAATGAAGACCTTCAGAACTCAAAACATACATATGAATTGCAAGAGTTCGTCCAGACCCAAAAAGATTTTGCGGAATCTGAGCAACAGTCCCTGATGTGTAAATTAAAGCAGCAGTTTCTCCCACAATACGCCCTGTAGCTAAAATAATTCCACTCAAAATTCCTGGAACTGCACTTGGTAAAATAATTTTAAACACTGTACGCAATTTTCCAGCACCAAGACCAAAACTTCCTTCCCGGAATGAATCAGGAACCGCCAGTAAACTTTCCTCTGTGGTTCGCATAATAGTTGGCAAAATCATAATAGCAACAGTTGCAGCACCAGCCATAAGCGAATACCCCCATTTCAAAAATCCTACAAAAAGCAGCATCCCAAAAAGTCCATAAATAATTGATGGAATACCAGTTAAAGTTTCAGTTGTCATTCTTACAACTTTTACAAACTTGTTTCCTTTTTTTGAATATTCAACAAGATAAATTGCACTCCCTATTCCCAAGGGACATGCAATAAGCAGTGCAAGTAAAGTCATCAATAAAGTGTTTACCATGGCTGGCACCACAGAACAATTGTCCGAAGTATATTTCCAGCTGAACAGATCAGTATTCAAAAAGGGAATTCCCTTTACCAGAATGTAACCAATCATAAAAAGCAGAACAGCAAGAGTAAGGCCTGCACAAAAATAAACACTTCCTCTTACAAATCCAGATTTTAAATTTCTGGAAGTTGCGGACGAAATCGCCCGCCGGGCTTTCCGCACTTCGCTATCGCTCATCGTCCTCATCACTTCGTTCTTGCGGTCGACTAAAGGTGCTCCAATCCCTAACTCATTTAAATTTACAGTCATTTACTACCTCTACTTTTCACCAGATTAAAACTTAAATTAATCAGCAGAATAAAAACAAAAAGCACAACTCCAGTAGCAATCAGTGCTTCCCTGTGAAGATCCGTTGCATATCCCATTTCAATTACAATGTTTGCTGTAAGAGTACGCACGCCTTTCAAAATTGAATCTGGAATACGGGCTTGATTTCCTGCAACCATAATTACAGCCATAGTTTCACCAATAGCACGTCCAATTCCAAGAATAATTCCAGCCATAATTCCGGAGCGGGCGGCGGGAAGCATGGTCATAAAAACACTACGTTCATGAGTGGCACCTAAAGCACGGCTTCCTTCGTAATAATTTTCTGGAACTGCATTCAATGAACTTTCCGAAACAGAAATAATTGTTGGTAAAATCATCATTCCTAAAAGAAGACTTGCCGTAAGAATTGATGAACCGTTTCCTCCAAAAATATTTCTTACAGCAGGTACAATTACCATAAGTCCAAAAAATCCGTAAACAACACTTGGAATCCCCGCCAGCAAATCGATTGCCGGCTTTAAAATTTTATGCATCCATTTTGGGCAAAACTTAGATAAAAAAACTGCAGTCATAAGGCCAACAGGTACCCCAACAATAATGGCTCCGGCAGTTACATAAAGACTTCCAATAATCATAGGGAAAATTCCATAGAGGTCTGTCCCCGGTTTCCACTTTGTACCAAACAGAAAATTTACCAGCCCTATTTTATGCATGGCAGGAATTCCATTAGCAAACAAAAATATACAGATAAGTAGAACAGCAAGAATACTAAATCCCGCTGCAAGAAGAAAAATAATTTCCCACAATTTTTCACGTATTTTCATGACTAAAATGTAGTAGCAGATTGTTAAGGTTTTGGGTGAAGTTTGTAAAGATTGGGTAAAGTTTT
>JAEDGQ010000034.1 GCA_016297415.1 Treponema sp. | reverse complement strand
GCACAAAACGAGTGTTTTCGCAAGCCGTTTCACTCCTTTGCGCCATTTTCAATATGAAATCGGTTATAATGCATTTGTTCTGGCAAGAATCTTGACAATTAATGAATAGAATATAAAATTCAAATGTTAAAATTTAAAAAGGTTTTGTTATGAAAAATAAATCACTTCGTCTGCCAGTAATATTGGTTTTATTAACAGTTTCCTTGTCATCTTTTATTTCCTGCGAAAAAAAAGACAATACTCCTGAAGGAAAAGTCTTAAATATTTTTTGCTGGAATACAGAATTTAAAACTCGTTTTAATGATTATTTTATTTCAAAGGGACTTCTCCCTGCAGATGTAAAAATCAACTGGATTATTAACCCAAACGAAAACAGCTACTATCAGTCAAAACTTGATGAATATCTTGTAAAACAATTTGATCTTCCTGCTGATGAAAGAATCGACCTGTTTCTTGTAGAATCTGACTACGCTAAAAAATATGTTGATACACCTTTTACTCTGGATATATATAAAGATATCGGCATTACTGACAACGACACAAAAGACCAGTATCAGTATACAAAAACAATAATGACAGATAATTCCGGTCATCTTAAAGGAATTTCATGGCAGGCTTGTCCTGGCGGCTTTATTTACCGCCGTTCAATTGCCCTTAGTGTTCTTGGAACAGATAATCCTGAGGAAGTTCAGCAGGCACTTTCTACCTGGGACAAATTTGACTATGTAGCTTCCCTGGCAAAAGACAAGGGCTATTTTATGCTTTCAGGTTACGATGACTCTTACCGTGTTTTCTATGACAATATTAAAGCACCTTTCGTACAGAACGATACAATCGTAATTGACCCTGCAATTAAACAGTGGATCAAACAGACTAAAACTTATACAACAAAAGGCTACAATAACAGAGCAAATCTCTGGACTGTTGAAAGTTTTAAGGGGGCCAGCATTGAAGGTAAAGTCTTCGGTTATTTTGCTCCTGCCTGGTTCATTGACTACTGTCTTATTCCATCTTCATTGCAGTTTCCAAAAGGTGAAAGAAAAGAAGGAAACGGAACTTACGGTGACTGGGCCTTCTGCAAAGGACCACAGGCCTTCTCCTGGGGTGGAACCTGGATTTGTGCAGCCAGCGGAACTGATAATAAAAAACTTATTAAAGATATTATGTTTACCCTTACCTGCAAAAAAGACACTATGACTTCAATTGCCAGAGAAATGGGAGATTTTACAAATAACAGAGAAGCAATGTCAGAAATTGCAGCAAGTGATTACAAAAATCCATTCCTTGGAGGCCAGAATCACATTACTCCATTCATTGAAAACGTAGAAGCAATTAGAAAAGATTTTGTAAGTCCTTATGATCAGGAAATAAACGAAAAAATCAATCATTGTTTTGCTCCTTATTTTGAAGGATTAATGACAGAAGAAGAAGCCTGGAATTATTTCTACAGCGAAATCGAACAGCTTCATCCTTATTTAAAACATAATAAATAAACTGATAATTTTGCTTAATATAAAAAAAAGCCCGATGCAATGAAGTTTGAATTGCACCGGGCTTTTTTTACAACCTGTAAATTAGTTATGTGAATCTGGAAGAGAAAGACCAAGAGCCTTTTCTATTTCCTTATTTTTTGAATAGTTACAGTTTGAAAGATACTGGATTGGCATAGAAGCTGGTTTTGCACCATCTTTAAGAATCTGAACAGCCATTGCAGCAGTCTGTTTTCCAAGTTCGTAGTAGTTAATACCCATTGTTACAAGACCTCCAGACTGAACCATACCTTCTTCTCCTACAACTGTTGGGATTCCGTTTGCTGTAGCAACCTGTGAAACAGTAGCCATACCAGCAGCAAGCATATTGTCAGTTGGAATATAAATTACATCAACTTTACCAACAAGGCTCTGAGTAACCTGCTGAATTTCATTTGAGTTAGAAACTGATCCTTCAATGTATTTGAATCCAGCGGCATCACAAGCTTTTTTAGCCATGTCAATCTGGAATACAGAGTTCTGTTCACTTGAGCAGTACATAAGACCTACAGTTTTTGTTTCCGGGAAAAATTCTTTAATAAGAGAAATCTGAGCATTTACAGGTGTAAGATCTGAAGTACCAGTAACGTTTGTACCTGGTTTTTCGTTTGATTTTACAAGTTTAGCAGACTGTGGATCTGTTACTGAAGAAATAAGAACAGGAATTGAATCTGTAAGGTTTGCAACAGCCTGAGCTGCAGGAGTTGCAATTGCAAAAATAAGATCGTCTTTATCGTTTACAAATTTGTTAGCGATTGTTATACAGTTACCCTGATCTCCCTGCGCGTTGTGAAGATCAATAGTAATGTTCTGTCCATCAATGTAACCAGCTTCTGCAAGACCATCAATAAATCCTTTGCAGTTACTATCCAGTGCCGGATGTTCAACAAGCTGGATAATACCAATTTTTAATACCTTGTCAGAAGGAACAGCTTTAGCCTTCTTTTCACAACCAGTAAGTGCAAGACCGGCAAATGCAGCAGCAGCCAGTACAGCAGCAATTTTTTTCATTTTTTTTTCTCCTTTTTTATGAAAAAATTCACTTTTTTAAAGTGTATGTTACTTCCATTATAAAATTGAATTTATAGTCCGTCAAAAAGATTCTAATTATATAGGACAGAAACTTTGCCGTTTGTTCTGTCAAAAACTTCAGAGGCAAACTTTTCACCGTCTGTTACAGCAATCTGCGCCCATATGCGGACTCCTTCTCCAAATTCTTCTGAAGTTCCATAGAAAGTAAAACCTTCCATGATTTTTTTAACTACCTGATACATCTGATAATCTGTAAGAATTGAAAATGATTTTTTTTCAACAAGTTCTTCAAAATCAGTTACATCGAGAACAGCTTTTGCACTGTCCCCGTAAGCATGAACAAGTCCCCCTGTTCCAAGTAAGGTTCCGCCAAACCATCTTGTAACTGTAACAAGTACATTTGTAACATTACGCCCTTTTAAGACATCCAGCATTGGTCTTCCGGCAGTTCCACCTGGTTCGCCGTCATCGCTCATACCCATAATTTCTGCATTTTTTCCAAGAATAAAAGCATGGCATACATGGGTAGCATCAGCATATTTTTGTTTCTGCTGTTTTATGATTGCCTTTACCTGTGAATTTTCTTCAATAATAAAAGTTTCGCCAAGAAAGCGGGAACCTTTAATAATTATCTCTGCAGCGGCTGTCTTAACAGGAACTAGCATTATTTTTCTTCATCCTCAGATTTGTTTTCTTCTTTTGTTTCGTCTTTTTTGAATTCTTTTAATTTCTTTCCGTATTGTTCAAGAACTGAAACGATGATATGGATTTTTGGTTCAAGAGCCCATTGATAGAAAACAGGAACGGAAAGACTTGCAAGGCTGTAGGCCTTAAGAAGATTTATAAAATACAGGAAACTAAAAACAATGGAAAAAAGATAAACAAAAGGAGATTCTGAAGATTCAGCCATATATAATGACATTCCACCATAAAAAAGAGCCAGAATCAGATTGCTGCCGCATGCTCTTAAAACAAATCCCGGGAACTTGAAGAAATACCTGAAAACAATTCTGCGGCTGATTGCAGCACACTGAAAAACACTTTTGTCTGGATTATCGTATTTAGCTGGAAAAAGAAAAATCAGAATATAAAAGGCCAGGAACATAAGAAAGAGAGTTATGCCTGAAACTACAAAAAGAGGTCCTGACTCTCCTAAACGGGAAACAAGAAAATTCATTGCTGCACTGTCATCTTTTAAGAAAGTCTTTACACAGAAACGAACAGCTGCAGAAATTAGTACAAAAATGGAACTAATGAATAAAGCTGCACTTCCCATTTTTTTGAATTTTCTGAAACTATAAAAAACATAACCGATGGTTACAAACTGATCTCTTGCCATTCTTAAAAGCATTACAGAAAAACCAGACTGAATTAAAAAAAGCACAAAAATTCCGCAGGCAAGAAGAATAAGTCCGCAGGTTTGATAATAAGGAGATTCAGAGATACGGGTAAAGAACCACCCTGCTCCGGCTGTAAACACAGTAGAGTTAAAAAACTCCAGAAGAGAAACTAAAAATACAGATATGAAAATTCTGCCCAGATATTTTTGAGCAGAATGAATCATTCTTCCGTAAAGGAACTTAAAATCTGTTTTCACTTAAACAAACAACTCCATCTGTGCGCCGTCAACTTTTACAGATTCAACTTCTTTTGCTGCAAGACGAACACCAAGTGTTTTGAGTCCCTTTTCTTCGAAATCCTGAGCCTTGAACTGTTCTTCAAGCACTTTTACCCGGGGCTTTTTTTCGTAATTTAGGGTGAAAGTGAATTTTTCACGGGTATCAATATGAAGAACTTCCATTCCATCCGGAGCCATAAAGTAGTCACGGTTCATAATCCAGCTGGCAATACGGCAGCGTTTAATGAAAGCATACTTTGTTTTTGGATCACGGAAAATTACAGTAAACAGAACAGGATTGATTTTTTCTTTTTCTGCAACCTGACAGAACCACATTCCCTTGTCTACGAACATTTTCTGAGGTACATCTGTAACGGAGAACATACCGGTTTTACGCACAACAAGAATACGGTCATAAGGAGAAACCTTCATAAGTTCAGTTCCACCGCTTACGCCGATTCCAAGATAGCCCTTTTCATCGTAGCGAAGACTCTGATCAGATTTTGCAACAGCCTTAACATCAACAGCACTAAAGCTTTTAATCTGTGTATGGCGTTCAAGAAGTTCCGGTGAAAGTTTTTTGAATTTATCAAGCATTTCGCCAAGATATTCAACTGCACAGCCCTTAAGATTCTTTAACCGTTTTGCAATTTCCTTAAGACGATCATTGATTATCTTAACAGTTTCACGGTTCTTATTGATATCAAAAAGGGAAATACGACGAATTGGAATCGAAAGCAAATGTTCTACATCATCATCATTAATCGGACGAATAAGTTCTGCCTTAAAAGGAACAAACCCTTTGTAAACTGCCTTAACTACATCCTCCTGAGTTTTCTTAGTTTCGATTGCTTTGTAAATGCGTTCTTCAACAAAGATTCTTTCAAGAGTACGCATATGGAGTTCTTCCATAAGTTTGGCACGTTCAAACTCAAGTTCGTCTTTTATGATGGCAGTAAGTTTTTCAGCGTAATATTTAATGATGTCAGTTGCTGTCATTGTAACAGGCATATTGTCCTTGATTACCAGCATCTGACAGGCAATTGATTTTTCACAGTCGGTGTAAGCATAAAGCTGATCAATAACATCTTTTGTATATACACCGCGAGGAAGCTTAATTTCGATGTTACAGTGGTCAGTTGTAAAGTTATCTACAGAACTGATTTTAATTTTTCCGGCTCTGTAAGCTTTGTCGATTGATTCAAGAAGAGCCTTTGCATTTGAATCCAGAGGAAGTTCTGTAATTACAATGCGCTTTTCATCGCTTGTATCAAATTTAGCACGGGTAATGATTTTTCCGTTACCGTCATTGTAATTACTGACATCAATAAGTCCGCCTGTTGAAACATCAGGATAAATTTCAAATTTTTCACCTTTAAGACATTTAATTTCAGCATCAAGGACTTCCTTCAGATTATATGGAAGAATCTTGGTGCTCATACCAACGGCAATACCTTCAGCACCAATAAGAAGAGTAACAGGCAGCTTTGAACGATAAACTTCAGGTTCTTCACTACGACCATCATAGTTTGGAACATATTTAGTAATTGCTTTATTTGTTACGAGAAATTCCTTTGCTACATTATTGATACGACACTCAATGTAACGGCCGGCAGAGGCACCATCTCCAGTATATTTGTTACCAAAGTTTCCCTGCTTGTCCATGAAGATTTCTTTGTTAGCAAGATTAACAAGGGCACCATAAATTGAAGCATCACCATGAGGATGATATTCCATGGTACGACCTACAATATACTGAACTTTTTTGAAGTAGCCGTCATTTACAGTAAAAAGTGTATGAAGAATGCGTCTCTGTACAGGTTTAAGACCGTCTTCCAAATCAGGAATTGCACGGTCACGAATTACATAAGAAGCATATTCAATAAAGTTTTTGTCGAAAAGATTTTTTACAAAAGCCATTTTTTTAATTTTCTCCGAAAAAAAAAATTATTAATTAGTAGTTAATAATTATTAATTAAAAATGCACAGTTTTTTTACGCATCGATTTCTGAGTTGCTCAGAAGGTTCTTTTCGATGAACTCCCGGCGTTCCGGAGTGTTGCTGCCCATGTAGAAGGCTAACAGCTGAGGAATTATTTTCAGCTGGCTGATTTCTACTGGTGTCAGACGGATTTTATCTGGCGTAATGAACTGTTTAAACTCATCACCACTGATTTCACCCAGACCTTTGAAGCGGCTTGTTTCCGAACCTTTTCCAAGTTTTGCCTGAGCTTCATCCCTTTCTTTTTCTGAATAACAGTAAATGTTTTCTTTTTTGTTACGCACACGGAAAAGTGGAGTTTCAAGAATCCAGATTCTTCCGCTTGTTACCAGTTCTTCAAAATATCCGAGGAAGAATGTAAGCAGCAGATTCCGGATATGGAAACCATCGTTATCGGCATCGGTTGCAATTACGATTTTTGAATATTTTAAATTTTCCGTAGAAGTTTCAATTCCCAGAGCCATCATAAGCTGAAGAAGTTCATCATTTTTGTAGATGTCTGTCTGTTTCTTGCCGTACATATTTTCAGGCTTACCACGAAGGGAGAAAATAGCCTGATAGTTTGCATCACGGGCATGTGTAATAGAACCAGAGGCAGACTGTCCTTCAGTAATAAAAATCATGGAATTTTCACCTTTGACTCCGTCTTCAAGATGGTAGCGGCAGTCATCCAGCTTTGGAATGCGGATAGACATTTTTTTTGCAGCTTCTTTTGACTGCTTTTTTACCGCACTTAACTCTGTACGAAGTTTTTCATTTGCTTCAATTTTTTTCTGAAGCATTTCGGCAGCTTTAGGATTTTTATGAAGCCAGTCATCAAGTCCAGACTGAACTTCTGCTACAATCCATGAACGGATTTCTGTGTTACCAAGTTTGTTTTTAGTCTGAGATTCAAAAATCGGATCCTTAACCTTAACAAGAACAGCAGCTGTAATACCTTCACGAATATCTTCTGATTTATAATTTTCCTGGAAGAATTCATTTACACCTTTAATAAAACCTTCACGGAAGGCTGCAAGATGAGTACCACCGTCAGAAGTAAATTGTCCGTTTACAAAAGAAAAATAATTTTCGCCATAAGCATTTGTATGTGTAAAGGCAAACTGCAGGTGAGCACCTGTGTATGAACCAATATCATAAATTGTGTCAGACTCCAGTTCATCTTTAAGAAGATCTAAAAGACCATCCTGACTGGAATAAGGCTGTCCGTTAAGAGTAAGAGTAAGGCCTGTGTTAAGGTAAGCATAATTACGGAGACGCTTTTCTACATATTCCATATTGAAGGCATACTTACCGAAAATTTCTTCATCTGGAACAAATTCAAAATAAGTTCCGTTTTTCATTGGTTTTGCAAGTTTTACAGTATTTTTATGGGAAATCATTTTTCCCTGCTTGAATACAGCTTCTGTTGCATATCCGTCACGGATGGAAATAACTTTAAATTCAGAAGAAAGGGCGTTTACAGCTTTTGTACCGACACCATTCATACCGATTGAAAACTGAAAGGCATCGCTGTCATATTTACCACCGGTATTAATCTGACTTACACAGTCTACAACACTGTTAAGTGGAATACCACGGCCATAATCACGGACTTTTACACGGTTTTCCAAAATCTGGATGTCGATTCTGTTGCCGTTTCCCATGATGTATTCATCAATGGAGTTATCAATAATTTCTTTTAAGAGAACATAAATACCGTCGTTCTGGTTTGAACCGTCACCAAGGCGGCCAATGTACATACCTGAGCGAAGACGGATGTGTTCAAGGGCATCAAGATGTTTAATCTGTGCATCATCATAAGCAGCATTTGTTTTTGTAACAATTCCTGCGTTAGGGTCAATTGCCTGAGCCGCTGCAAGTTTTTTAGCAGCCTGTTCCGCTGTTGTACCACGCTTTACAGCAGTTTTTTCTTCACCGGCTTTTTTAGGGGCTGCCTTTGTTTTTGCATTATCCCAGGCACGGAAAGTTCCGTTTTCGTCAATTCCGGCAACAGGCTTTTTTGAAGCTGCGGTGGTTGAGGCTCTCGAAACCACATTTTTTGTAGTTGAAGCACTTTTTGCGGCAGTTGCAGTCTTTCTGGCAACAGCAGCACCACTTTTTGCTGCAGTTGAAGCTGCTTTTGTTTTAGCAGTTGTTTTATCTGTAGATTTAGTTGTTTTTTTTGCAGTTGATTTTGCCGCAGGTTTAGCAGCAGTTTTTTTTACAGCCGCCTTTGCTGATGACGACTTTGAGACAGCAGTCTTTTTTACAGACTCCGCCTTAGTTGATTCTGTTTTTCCACCCATAAATCCTATTATAACGGAAATTTAAGCAATTCTCAAGATTAAAAACTGAAGGGAGCAGTCTCTTCCCCAGTCCCCCCTGCCGGTCTGAGTTTCCAGAACACAAGGACTCATTTTATTTTACAGCAGGGCAACAGCTCCAAAAGGAGTGTCTTCAAAAGAAAGGAATTCCTTTATTTTTTCTTCTGCTTTATGACTCAGGCAGGAAGTGCGGTTTACCGAACCATCCGGCATTTTTACCAGAGGGTCAATATATCTTTTTTTAACCTTAAGATTTACGGCGTAATATCCTTCACCAGGGTCATTTTGCAGATGAAGAACTTCCGTCATGTTTCTCCAGGTTTTAATATAGGATGCAAGAAGGTTTTTGTCTAAATTTGCCAGGGCATAATCATCAAGTATTTCGATTATGCTTTTTTCACTTAAATTCATGCAGTCTGCTTCACTTAAAACATTCTGTTCAAGAGCCATATTCACGATTTTGCCAAGCATATTAAGCGGAAGTTTATTTTCATGTGTCTGAAGAAGAAGTCCGCAGTCAATAAATCCTTCAACATAAAGTTCTGCCATTTCCAGATTATTAAACCCCAGTTCACTTATTCCTCTGCTGTCAGAAAGAACCTGAATGGCACCATACATTTTTTCTACTTCATCAAAAGTCCAGACTTTTCCTTTTATTAGAGAAGCCAGGGACATATTGCTTGGAAACATATATTCAAGACGATCGGCACTTAAAGCAGGAATTTCGTTATCACAAACCGGATAAATATGGTAATCACGGATTTCGCATACATTAATTCCGTCCCGGGCAAGAAGTCCTGCAAGTTCACTGTCAAAAGTAAGGATTTCGCTTGTTTTGTCTTCAGTAACTTCCTGTTTAATTGCGTCACCTTTTCTAAAATCATTTACATGACTAAAAGCGCAGGTTGCCACATCATGAAACAAGCTTGCAAGAGTCTGCTTTTTATCATGAGTAAAATTCCAGGTAATGAGTGCAGTTCCAATACTATGATCAAGACGACTGTAAAAAAATCTGTTGTTGTACAGCGAAGTCCAGTCTGTTCCACACAAAAGCCCTACACCGCCAAGTCTTTGAAGACAAGGCAGTGCAATATAATCATCGAGCCAGGAAGGATATTCAGTACAAAGAAGCTTATGATATTTACAGGCAAACACTTCTAACCCCTTGGAACAGTATTTTCTGCTTTGCGGACACAGTTTATTGTTCCGTCTTTTTTTATGGTTATAAGGTATTCTACCTGTCTTAAAGGAGGTTCTGTTTCCCATCTGCATCTGTAATCAAAGGTCATTGTTACAGTTTTATCTGTGTATGGCTCCAGAGGTATAAGTTTCCAGAAATAAGTTGTGCCGGCACCTGCAATTTCCGGCATTCTGTAACTGATTTTTGTTCCATCCGGAAGAATTTTTTCAATTACACCCTGTTCATAAAGTCTTCCATGATAAAAACAGTCATTTTCAACTTTAAGAAGACCTTCTTCACTAAGTTTAAAATCCCAGCTGTACCCTGTAGAACCGTTTCCAACAAGGCTGATGACAGAAAAAGAATTACGGTTATAAACACCTTCTTCTACAGAATATTCTTCTCCCTTAAAAACAGTACAGGTATTCTTTTTTACCGGAAGAGATTTTTGTCCTGCAGTTTTTAGAGCTGCCTTTGGTTCCGGAGAATTTTCAATCTGTTTCTGTGTTGCACAGGAACTTAAACTTAAAATTAAGGCACATAAAAGAAAAGCAGTTTTTTTCATAATCTGATTTTAAGAAAAATAAAAAAAATATAAAAGTCTGAAAAAGCTATGTTTACTTATGGATTGCTTTTTTTGGACAACCGGCCTTACACTCCCCGCAGCGGATACAGTCAAGGCTGTTTGGATTTTCATAAACTTTAATATTAAGTTTGCAGATTTTCTGACAGGCACCGCATTTTGTACACTTATCAGGATCAACTTTGTAACGGTAAAAACTGACTTTATTGAACAGACCGTAAATTGCACCGAGAGGACAGATATAACGGCAGAAAGGCCTGTAAATTATAATAGAAGAAATTACTATTACGACAAGAATTGAAACTTTCCACTTAAAAAGAAAACCAATTGCACCACGAAGATTTTCGTTTAGAAGTGTCTGCGGAATTCCTCCTTCAAGAGTACCTGCAGGACAAATATATTTACAGAACCATGGCTGTCCTAGCCCCGTAATATCCATTACAAACACAGGAAGAAGAATTACAAACACAAGGAGAATAAGATACCTGAGCCAGCGGAGAAATTTTTCGCCGGGAAGAGTCCTGATTTTTTTTACAAAAGGAATCTTAAAAAGAAGATCCTGCACAAGTCCGAAGGGACATAAAAAACCGCAGACAAAACGCCCCAGGAAAGTGCCAGTTACAACAAGAATACCTGCAGCATAAAGAGAAACATAATAATCACGGCTGTTAAGGGTTGCCTGCAGGGAACCAATAGGACAGGAAGCAAAAGCCCCCGGACAGGAATAACAGTTTAAGCCGGGAGTACAGACATATTTTATATCTCCCTGATAGAGAGACCCCTGAGTAAAACCCTTTATATATCCGTTTGAAAGAGCTGCAAAACAGGCCTGAACAATCAGACGGATTTTTGAAATCTTAGCCAATTCCTATACACTCCATGCAGATTCGAGTTGCTTTTTCTATTACACATTCAGCCTCTTCTCTGAAAATGCCAAGAATTATCATGGAAACACCTGCACAGAGAAGAAGCACTGATACTATTGTCTTTTTTGTTTCAATTTTCATTTTGCCATTAACTTGTCAACAATCTTTTTCCACTCTTCATAGGAACGGCTTCCTGTATAAACTGACCCTACGATTTCTCCGTCTTTGTTTACAAAAACAGTAGCAGGAACTGCAGTAACACCTGCCAGAAGTGATGACTGAAGTTTGATGTCAGGAACAATGTGAATGTAATCTGCTCCAGTCTGTTTTGCAATTTTTTTAGCTGCATCTACAGTTTTTGGAACAGGAAGTCCCTTACGGTTTACACTGTCAATTACAATTCCAACTACCTGAAAACCTTTTTCGCTGTAATCCCTGTTAAGTTTTGCCAGGTCCGGCATTTCGTTAATACAAGGACCACAGAATGTTCCCCAGATATTAATCATTGTAAGTTCTGCATCTTCAAATATGGCTTCTGTTACAGTTTTGTTTTCGATTGTTTTTGCATTGAATGAAACTTTATCAGCAAAAACTGATGAAGCAAGAATTAACATTAAAGCAGTAAGAACAGATATTTTTTTCATTTTAATCCTCCAGTACGGGTTTTAGGGCAGAGCCCTAGGCGAGGGGGTAGCGGAAAAGGCGGCAGGCCGCCTTTGAAGCGCAGGGGCAGGCGCCCCTCCTCTATTTTATTTTTTTTACAGGCGCTGCAGGACGGGATGGTTTTGATGGTTTTGCAGGTCTGTTGTTTTTTGGTACAGGATTTC
Organism: Treponema sp.; assembly: GCA_016297415.1. Classification (GTDB taxonomy): domain Bacteria; phylum Spirochaetota; class Spirochaetia; order Treponematales; family Treponemataceae; genus Treponema_D. The sequence continues at coordinate 7,381 of JAEDGQ010000034.1, read as the reverse complement.
TTGATCCTTCCTTTTTAAATTTAGCATCAAGATAGAAATTTTCAATAGGTTTATAACCTAAAGGTGCTAAAAGTTCATTCCAGTTTTCAGGAAGCTTGATTTCTGTTGTTACATATCCTCCACCTGGCATTGTCTGAATTTTATTGCGGCTTGCATCACCTGTTACAAGAAGTGCTGTTTCTCCTTTGTTCATACAGGCAATTGTTTCAATCTTGTCTTCTTTTATAAGAGGCTTGTACCACTCTGGAACAGGAGTCATGGCAGACTGCTCCTCTTTATCTTTTTTGAGCATGTTATAATGCTCCTGAAAAGTTCGCCTGTTATACTGCTTGCTTCCTGTATTTGCCCAGTAATGAGCATAAGTTCTTAAAGCCAGCGGACGACGGGCAGTTTTTATAAGTGCATTTTCAAGTTCATCTTTTGACTTGTATTCTTTTGCCAGGTCTTTTGCAACATTTTCTGTAATGAAAACTGTTCTGTAAACCTGAGGGTTTGTATTTCCAAGACCATTCTGCTGTTTTTCTGTAATGTCGAAAGCCATAATATTCATGATTTTTTCAGGCTCATCTGTTGCCGGAGTTACATTGTTACCCCATGAAAGACAGGAACCGTTTGTAATTGTATTTGCGTTAATATCAAATCCCTGCTGTACATGATATGGCTTCCATCCCATATCTACACAGGCTTTATCATCTTCGCTGAAGGTAAAAGGTGTAAGGTAGCCGAAACTTCCCATTCTGTTTTCTTTTACATAATAGCCGCCTAAATTAAGCATACAAAGATCAATAAAACGGCCCAGTGCCTTGTTGTTAGCTTCACTGATCATACCCTGCTGATTATCAATTCCAAGCTGACGGGCAAGAGGTCCGTTAAGCCAGGCATAAGGTGTCCAGCCATGGGTACTTGAAAGAGGTTTTCTCCACTCTCCGTTATTCATACCCTGTGCAAAGGCAATACATACAGGCATAAATTCTGCAGGAACACCTGCCATTACTGCATTGGCAGCAACTGTGTAAACAGTACATTCTCTGTACCCTACTGCAATTGTTCCGATTACATCTGAAGCTTTGTATGAAGTGAATTTAAGATACTCTGTAATTTTTTCCTCTGTTGGTGGAACTACAGGAAGTCCGTCTGTCCAGTTATTGATCTTAAAGTATTCCTGGATTTCTTCAAAACTTCCGTAGTAAATAATTTCGTCATAAGGACGCTTTCCTTCCGGAGCATATTCTGCAATTTCTTTCTGAGTAATAGGTTTTGTAAGGGCTTCTTTTATCTGAGGCCACAAAACTTCACGGGCATTTTTCTGCAGTTCCTGTGTTGTATGAGAAGAAAAGGCGCCGGGATATTCTGCACTGCGGAGAACTGGTACACCGCGGTTAACACCTGTAGAATGAATCTGGGCAATAAATGCAGGACCACCTACTGTTACCGAAGGAATACCAGCATATTCTGCTGCAATTGAATCTCCAGTTTCTTTTGTTGTACAAAGACCGCAGCCGCAGTTTCCGACAATTACGGCATCTACCTTTAATTCCTTAAGCTTGTCCTGAAAAGCTTTTGTTTTTTCTGTTGTGCCGAACACGGAAAATGGACCTGCCTGACCAATATCATCAAACATATAAATTTTTGCATCAGGGAATTCTTTCTGAATGCATTTTTTTATTTCGTTGTGAGTTGTGTTTGCCATAAAACTGCCGCCCACAAGGGCAATTGTCTTACCTTTTAAGGAATCAAGCCTTTTTGCCTGTTTTATCATAGGTACATCATGGTAACCTGCTGGTGAAACAACAGCGTAAACCTGTTTTCCTTCCTCATCATACTGAGGAACAAAGCAGACGCCGTCTGCACAATCTTCCTTATTTGTTGAATATTTAGCGGCACATAAGCCGATTAAACAAATTAATAAACTAAGTACAGATAATAAAATTTTTTTCATATTTTCCTCCTGAATAAAAATATACCATCATTAAACTTTTAAGAGATTAAAAAATTATTAATCAATTATAAGAAAATCCTTATTTTTATTATCTTAAAAAAAGGAAACTTTTAATGAGGAAAGCCTTCCCCTTCGCTCCTTAGGCTCCGGTGCAAAAAAAAAGCTGTCCCGGTTTTCCTGGAACAGCCCTTTTTAAGTCTACTGATTTTTTATATTATTCGATTGTATAATCCACTTCCTTTTCTGACTCTACATACAGATCAACAGTAGTATTCAACAAATCATTAAATTCCTGAGGAACTTTTACAAAAGTAATAGAAGCATTTTCTCCTGAAATAGCATAAGTCAACTCAAATTCTGCCGATGGTGCTGTTTTGAATGTTGCATAATCATATTCTCCGTCATTATCTTTATCCGCACGTTCAAAAATACCTATGCTTGTAACTTTGATTTTATTATTTTCAACATCATAAGAAGGAACGCCGCTTGCAATATATTTTCCACTACCAATTGTCGAGTCTTTTTCGCCAAACGAATACTCGCCGAGTGATCCCCATATTCCTCTAAAAGGAATATCACTTCTCTTTAAAGAAATTACACCGTCTTTTACTTCGTATTTGTATGTTTGTGTTTTTTCAAAAAAGTTCTTACAGAGTTTTTTGTAAAACTCCGATAAAAAGATCTCATAGTTCTTAAGCGACTGTTCATCACAGAATTCTTTTCCAGCAAGAGATTCATCCCCACCTAAATTTGCACCCCACAAAAATTCTTCTTTCACAACTTCATTATCAAATGTTGAAGTTATACTGTTATACAGTTCAGATGGATTTGTAAATGATTTTGTTCCCAACGATGAATCATTAAGAGATTTTAGTGTCAAATACAACTCTTTTTTTGAAGTATCATAAGAATAGTCATAGACTAATGTCTCAAGATATTGGTAGTCATTTTCTGTTATTTCTTTCTGATAAGTTACTGTTGCCACAGAAAAATCATAACTTTCACTTCCCCAAACACCTTTTAAACTGATTTTTTTACCGGCAAAAGGGTTTTCACCATTACTTGCAGGAAGAACTGGCTTTGTATATGAAATACCTTTTTCAGACTGTTCCTCATCTTCTGCACAAGAAACAACCATACCGCTTAAAGCAAATGCCGCTAGTAAAATAGCAGGGGCTTTAAGTAATTTTTTGAATTTTTTCATGAATATTCTCCTTACAATTGCAATAACCTGATAAATATTTATTACAACTGTAATATTTATTCTAACACAACATATAATAATTACAACTTAAATATTTTTAACATCCATATATTACAAATGTGATATTTTTGTTTTATGGGATTTTGGCAGAATGTTGAAAACGAATGTGAATATCTGGGAATAAGCCGCAAAGAACTGGCAGACAATGCACATTTTTCAGTAAACACCATCTCAAACGGAATAAGGCGAAACGGAATGCCTGCGGCAGATCTCGCATTGAGAATATCAAAAGCTCTAAATGTTCCTTTGGAAAAACTGCTCGACATATACCGCACAGAGGAACAAATTACAACTTCAACCAATCACGAAAATAAAAAACTGTTAATAAAATACTCACAGATCATTCAGAAACTTGATTCTCTCAACGACAAATCAAAAAAAGCTGTCATGACATTAATAGAAGAACTTTCCACATAAAACGCACCAGCGATGGGAGCCCCGAAGTTGACTGCAAGTCAATGAGCGTTAGCGAAGGGCGGACGCAGCGACGGCAATTGAACAACGGTCAATTGCCGGGGTGCCATATTTTCTAAAAACTTGCAAAGTGATAAAATGAACTAATTTTATTTTCAATATTATAGAGGAAAATTATGTATCCATTTAAAAACATTGAGCCGAAATGGCAGAAATACTGGGATGAAAACAAAACTTTTAAGGTAAACGAAGATCCTTCTTTCCCAAAGGAAAAGCGACGCTACGTTCTTGATATGTTCCCTTACCCAAGCGGAGCCGGTCTTCATGTTGGTCATCCTGAAGGTTATACTGCTACTGACATTTACTGCCGTTACCTCCGTATGAACGGTTACAACGTTCTTCATCCAATGGGATACGATGCATTTGGTCTTCCTGCTGAAAACTATGCAATTAAAACAGGAACTCACCCTGCAACTACTACTTTCCAGAACATTGATCACTTTACTCAGCAGATAAAAGCTCTTGGTTTTTCTTATGACTGGGATCGTGAAGTACGCACTTGTACTCCTGACTACTACAAATGGACTCAGTGGATTTTCCTCCAGCTCTACAAAAAAGGTCTGGCTTACGAAGCTGAAACTCCAATCAACTGGTGTCCAAGCTGTCTGACTGGTCTTGCCAACGAAGAAGTAAAAGAAGGTCACTGTGACCGCTGTGGTGCTCAGGTAACTCACAAGGTTATCCGCCAGTGGATTCTTAAAATTACTGATTATGCTGAAAAGCTCCTTGAAGACTTAGACAGCCTTAACTGGCCAGAAAGCGTAAAGGCTATGCAGCGTAACTGGATTGGCCGCTCTGAAGGTGCCGAAGTTAACTTTACTGTGGCAGACAAGGACGGAAAACCAACTGACCAGCTTTTAACAGTTTACACTACACGCTGTGATACTCTCTTTGGTGCAACTTACATGGTTGTTTCACCAGAACATCCTCTTATTGAAAAACTTACAACTGCTGAACAGAAAGATGCAGTTGCTGCATACCGGGAACAGGCTGCTAAAAAGTCTGACCTTGAACGCACAGACCTTGCTAAAGACAAAACTGGTGTATTTTCCGGAAGTTATGCAATTAACCCTGTAAACGGAAAGCTTATTCCTATCTGGGTTGCTGACTACGTTCTTATTTCTTATGGTACAGGTGCTATTATGGCCGTACCTGCTCACGATACACGAGACTGGGAATTTGCTAAGAAATTCAATCTTCCTATCATTGAAGTATTAAAGAGCGAAGTTGACGTTCAGACTCAGGCATGGACTGAAGACGGAATCCACGTTAATTCTGAATTTATTGACGGCCTTAACAAAAAAGACGCAATTGCAAAAATGCTTGAATTCCTTGCCGAAAAAGGAATCGGTAAAAAGGCCGTTAACTACAAACTCCGTGACTGGGTATTCAGCCGCCAGCGTTACTGGGGTGAACCAATTCCTCTGGTACACTGTCCTGACTGTGGAACTGTTCCTGTTCCAGAAGACCAGCTTCCTCTCGAACTGCCAAACGTTAAGACTTACCAGCCAACTGGTACTGGTGAATCTCCTCTGGCTGGTATTGAAGACTGGGTTAACTGTAAATGTCCTCAGTGTGGAAAAGCTGCACGCCGGGAAACAAACACAATGCCACAGTGGGCCGGTTCCTGCTGGTACTACCTGCGCTATCTTGATCCACATAATTCTGAAAAATTTGCAGCTGACGAAAAAGTAAACTACTGGATGCCTGTAGACCTTTATGTTGGTGGTGCAGAACACGCTGTACTTCACCTTCTCTACTCACGCTTCTGGCATAAAGTTCTTTTTGACTGCGGTGTAGTAAACACTAAAGAACCATTCCAGCGCCTCATTAACCAAGGTATGATTACTTCATTTGCTTTCCAGCGCAAATCAAAGAGCCTTGTTGCTGTTGATGCTGTTGAAGAAAAAGACGGAAAATATTTTGCAAAAGACGACGGTGAAGAACTGGAACGGGTTGTTGCAAAAATGTCTAAGTCCCTTAAGAATGTAGTAAACCCGGACGAAATGATTCAGACTTACGGTGCAGACTCTGTTCGTATGTATGAAATGTTCATGGGGCCACTTACTGTTTCTAAACCATGGAACACTCAGGGTCTTATTGGTATAAACCGCTTCCTGGACAAAATCTGGAATGTAAGCGAAAAGCCAATGGCTGACATTGACATTACAGGCAAACTGGACGGAGCTCTTGCAGCCCTCCGCAAAACATATGCAAAGACAGTTAAAAAGGTTACTGCTGATACAAACAACCTGGACTTTAACGTTGCAATCAGCCAGATGATGATTTTTATTAACGAAGCTGCAAAACTTGATACACTGCCTAAAGCAATGTGGGAAGGATTTGTTCTTATGCTCAGCCCGTACGCTCCTCACCTTGGTGAAGAACTCTGGGAAAAACTTGGTCACACAAAGACTAATGCTTACGAACCATGGCCAACATTCGACGAAAAATACCTGGTTGAAGATACAAAGGAATATCCTGTAATGATCAACGGTAAACTTCGTGCCAAGTTCCAGGCTGCTCCAGACGCTGACAACGCTACACTGGAAGCAATGGCAAAAGAAACTGAAGGCTTCAAAAAGTTTACAGAAGGCCTTACAGTTGCAAAAATCATTGTTGTACCAGGAAAGCTTGTTAACATCGTAGCAAAATAATTGCTGATTTAATGCAGATTAATAAGCATTTTTCCATGCATCAATAAACTCAATCATAAACTGCTGAACGTTGCTGAACCATTTTTTCTGGAAGGCACAGGCTTCTTTTCCAATGTAACGGAAGTGCCAGCTTTCCCACCGGTAACCTGTAACATCTTCATAGCCCTGTGGAAAACTTAAACTCCAGCCATAGTCCATGGCATTTTTGTAAACCCAGGCACCCTCAGCAGTGTCTGCAAAAGCATCATCAACAGGAGCAAAGTCCAGTGCCAGTCCCAGCTGGTGCTGACTTGTTCCAGGTCTTGCGCTTTCCCGTTCAGCTTCTTCAAGACCGTCCACCTTAACCCAGTAATCAAAAAGATTCTTCTGGTATTCATAGCTGCGGTATGTAGAGCTTACAGTTAAAGTTACCCCGTCTGCTTTTGCAGCTTCTGCCATTTTTGCCAGTGCGTTGTATGCTTCCGGCCGAAGATTAAGGGAATTTTTATTTACTTTATAAAGGCTGTTACTTTCCAGGTGAATAAGGTCCTTTGGCTCATAAGAAGCCTGGACAGTGTGTTTTTTATCAATCAGGTAGAAGGGACTTAAATCTTCAGAAGAAAAATCCTTTTCACTTTCCAGCACCCGGTAAAGGTCGGAAAGAAACTCTTCGGGGTTTCCCTTTGGAATTGCTTCCTTGCAGCGGTCTGTCATTGAGCTTAATACACGGCCCAGTTTTTCTACATCCGGATTTTCTTTCTGTTCTACAGATTTTTCCTGTGTAACAGGCTTTTTTGCCTGAGCTTTGTTACAGGAAGACAAAAGAAGAATCCCTGCTGCTAACAATAAAACTGATTTTTTCATTTTCTAAATATCCTCTCAAAGAAAAAAGGGGCTGCCAATAAGTTTGCATTACGGTGGTTGAGCTTGTCGAAACCACCACATTTAGTGTGATAGTCATTTCGACGAGTGGTTCCTGAGCCTGTCCAATAAGTTTGCATTACGGTGGTTGAGCTTGTCGAAACCGCATGCTAGCATGCTACACGCGTTTTGTGCTTGTAACTATAT
>JAEDGQ010000128.1 GCA_016297415.1 Treponema sp. | reverse complement strand
GGGTCCGGGGTGAAACCCCGGAGGAAGGGTAGCGGAAAAGACCGCAGCTTAGCGAGGACTTTGGAGCGCAGGGAGGGGCTCCTCCCTTCTTTATGTTGTAAAAGCGGGGTTTTAAGATTAAAATAGAGGAACGGAGTTTTTTTATGATTAAAGAATTTTTACCTTATGACACTGTTCGCAATGATGCTTTAAAACTTGGCTATAAAATTTTGCAGGATGGTTTTGTGCCGGATATTATTTATACTTCCCTTCGTGGCGGCGCTTACATGTCTAATGTTATCAGTGAATATTTTAAGCTGGCATTAAAAGGTAAAAAGCCTGTGCTTTATGCTGCCGTATGTGCCCGCAGCTATTCTGATATTAAACAGCATGAGCAGATTCGTCTTGACGGATGGACTTATTCTCCTGATTATCTTCGTTCAGGGGATAAAATTCTTCTTGTTGATGATATTTATGACTCCGGCCGTACAATTAACTTTCTTGTTGAATATCTTCTGGAAAAAGGTGTTCCCCGCTCTGACATTAAAGTTGTTGTACATGATTTTAAGAACTTTACATATAAAGAAACTCTTCCAATTAAACCTGATTACTGGTGCCGCAAATTCGACATTAACAGCGAAGAAGAAGACAGATGGATTCATTATATGAGCCATGAACTGGTTGGCTTAAAAAAGGAAGAACTTGAAGAATATTATTTTAAAAAGGATCCTGAACTTCGTAATATTCTTGGACCGCTTTTTAATTAAGGATTTTGTATGCTTAAGAAAATTCTTTTATCTTGTTTACTTGGCTTTTCCTGCTGTCTTGTCTGGGCGCAGAGAGTTATTTCCCCTGTAACCGGGAATTTTAACAACAAACAGGTGCTTGTTCTCGATACAAGCGACGGAAGTGAATGTTTTTACTCTTTTTCCGGGACTGATCCTTTAACTTCCGGCTTTGCTTATGACGGACCTGTTTTGATTGATGCTGTGGGCCGTGTTAATGTGCGGGTGGCTGCCGTTAAAGATGGCCACAAAGAAGAAATTGAAGTTAATTTTAATGTTCTTGAATCTAATCCTTATGCTCCTGAATCTGAAGAAGGGGCTTTTATCAGTAAGGTTGTTAATTCCGGGCTTTATGTTTTTTCTTCTGAAAGTCCCCTTTCCATTCCTTCTGGGTTAGAATATGCCATGGGAGACGGTGCTGCACCTTATCTTTCCGGCAAAGTTCTTTCTCTCGATGACAGAAACCGCCTTTGCCGTTACCTTCCATGTCATATTTCTGACGGAAAAAATAACTGGCGTTTTGTAATTTTTGTAACCGGTTCAGAAATCGGAACTCTTTCTAAAAATTCTGTGCCTTTTATGATTGAAAACTGGTCTACCTTTACTTTTACAGGTAAAAATCTCATCTGGAATATTGACGGTGGTGAATGGTCTGCAAGTAAAATTCCTCTCCAGCTTGACCGTTCCGTAAAACATACTGTGTGCTGGCAGAGTGTTGCCTATGAACATGGTAATCCTGTTTATACTTATGTAATTCCTCCTGAGCCGGAACTTAAGGTTTTCTGCAGAAACGGTGAATATGCACTTTTTTCTATTTACGGAGACCTTCGCTACAGAATGGAACTTAAATCTTCCGGTGCTTCAGGACAGATTCTTGACTGCTCCGGCCTTGTTACTCAGGCTGTTTTTGATACTTTTGAAGGGGACTCTGTAAAGGGACAGGCTGTTTTTGATTTTTTCTGTGACGGCGTTTTTCAGGGGGCTAAAACTGCTTCCTACAATGTAGATAAAAAGCCTCCTATGGCACCTGTATTTACTTCTTCCGCTGAAACTTTCTACGCCAGAGATAAAGTTACGGTTCAGATTTCTGCCGAGGAGAATGACACCATTTTTGTTGCTGTTTCTGAACCTTTTAAAATCACTGAAGAAGAAGCTGAAGGCGGTGTTTCAAAAGATGACCCCTTGTTTGATAAAGTTGAAGCCGGTAACTTTTCTGAATATAAGGCTCCTTTGGTTTTAGACTCAGGAAGTGAATCTGCGGTTTTCTATAAAGTCCGTTCATACAGTAAGGATGATAACGGAAACTTCAGTGCTGTTTCTGAATACCGGGTAATTATTGATGCCTATAATTTTTACATTGACTCTGAAGCTTCTGGTGATGTTTGTGACGGAAGTAAAAAATATCCGTTTAATAGTTTTGAACAGGTTACAGAAGTTTTAAACAGAGGCGGTTTTATTCATCTTTTTGTTAAGGGGTCTGTTGTGCTGCCGGAAAAAGAAATCCTGATTTCTTCTCAGTGTTCTCTTACTGGTATTGGTGACGCCCGCATTATTGCAGGAGAAAAATCTTCTATTTTTGTTAAAAATACTGTTTTTGAGGCAGAAAACATTTTATTTGAAAAGTCTGCTGCAACCTTTGATCAGAATTCATCTTTCTTCAATGTTTCATCAGGAAGCCTTCATTTTAAAAACTGTGAAATTACAGGTGTTTTTGGAGAAAACGGAACTCTTTTCAACTCTGTTAATTCTTTTGTTTTCTTTGCAAACACCGGGCTTACTGTTCAGGCTCAGACTTACTGCTGTGCATTAAGCAGCCTTGATTCCAGAACCGAAGTTAAAAAATGCCGTGTTTCTGCTGTAGCGCAAACTGCCGTTAATTTTAGTGTGAATGGTGGAAAGTTTGAATGCAGAAATTCCAGCCTTCGTGTTTCAGGTCATCTTGGACGCATTGCTGAACTTACAGCCACCACAAGCAGCATGACAGAAAATTCTTACAACGGGGATTTTGATAAAAAAATCCGTGGTGTAGTTCCTGTATGGTGTGATAAATCTACTGTAATCCTTGAAGACAGCAAAAATGTTTCCGCAGGTTTTTAGTCCATGGAACAGATCTTAATTTGTGGATTTGATGAAGCAGGCCGGGGACCTCTTGCCGGACCTGTTACTGCAGGAGCCGTAATTCTTCCCCCTGATTTTCCGGTAGAGCTTCTTAATGATTCAAAAAAACTTTCTGAAAAAAAGCGGGAAGCCTGCGAAAAACTGATTCTGGAAAAAGCCTGCTGGGGAAGGGGAATTGTAGATCACAAAAAAATCGATGAGATAAATATTCTTCAGGCAAGTATGCTGGCAATGAAACTGGCCTATGAGGAACTGCTTTCAAAACTTGAGGACTGGGCAAGACAGCAGGGAATTTCTGATTACAGGATTTCTGCAATTACAGACGGAACAAAATGTCCTTCCGTTGATTGCGAAGTGCGCTGTGAACCAAAAGCTGACGGAAAATATCCGGAAGTTATGGCTGCTTCAATTCTTGCAAAAGTGCTTCGAGACAGAATTATGGTTGAATATGATGGTCTTTATCCTCAGTATGGCTATAAAAAACACAAAGGATATCCTACAAAAGCTCACAGAGAAATCTGTCATAAAATAGGGCCAAGTCCTATTCAGCGGATGAGTTTTTCTTACTAAAAGATTGTTCTCTCAGTCAGTCTTTATTGCAATTATGCCGATAAATAAGTATATTTAATTCATATTTATTACATTTTTAAGGAAGGATTACTATGAGTATTCGCGGTGAACTTTATACTACAGAAGTTGTTTTGACCAATCGTTCATATTTTTTCAATGTTAAGGAAAACCGCAATGGTGATGTATTCCTTCAGATTGTAGAAAGCAAAAAAGGTGATGGTGCAGATTTTGACCGTCATCAGATTTCAATTTTTTCAGAAGATATGCAGAAAGTTCTTGGCGGTCTTGATGCTGCCCTTAAGTATATCGAAAAAGAACAGAAAGCAAGAAAAAAGGCTCGTGCAGAAAAGAAAGCTGCTAAAGCTGAAAAGTTTGGTCCAAAATCTGAAAAGCGTGTATATCGCAAGAAGGGTGAAGAAGACAAACGCCTTCCAGACGGAATCAAACGCACTGGAAAAGTAATTCACATTAAATCAAAGAAAGATCCGGAAAGCGGTTCTGAAGAATAGAAAAGAGGCTGTCCAATAAGTTTGCATTACGGTGGTTGAGTTTATCGAAACCACC
>JAEDGQ010000033.1 GCA_016297415.1 Treponema sp. | reverse complement strand
CTTCTTTTACCTGAACTGATTTTTGTTTCTTTACAGGTTCTTCTGCCTTTACAGGTTTTATTTTTTCTGGTTCTGCAGCCTGAGTTACTGCAGCAGCCTGAATTTTAAGTTTTCCACTTCCAAGAATTTCTTCCAGAATACTTCTCAACTCAGCACTGTCGATTGAAGCTTTTGGACCGGCCAGGACTGGTTCATTTACAACGCCTAAACTGGCAAGAATTTCAGTCCAGTTGCGTTCCAGTAGTTCATCTACTTCTTTCTGGTGCTTTCTTCCGCGACGACCAAGACTTGCTTTAATTTCTTCACTTAATTCTTCTTTACGAGTCTGTAAATCTGATGGTAATGATTTTTCATTTCTTTCATTTACATATTCTGTAATAAAGGCCAGCTGAAACCTTCTGATTCTATCTTTGATTACAACCATATCATCATGGCGAAGGTTAAAAATCAGATAAATAATGAGGAACAGAGTTATAAATAAAAGTGTCAAAAGAAGAATACGGATTCCGTTGTTAATTTCAAAAACATCAGAACTGTATAAAACTGTAATAAAAGACTGATTGTTTTCTTCAAATCCAGTCCACTTTGTAAAGAGAACCCATTCGTAATCTGATGTTAAAACATCTTTTGCTTTTTCAGTTTCTTTTTCTTCAGTTGAAACTTCATTTGATTCAACATTTATTGTTTCAGATTCAAGAGTGATTTTATCTACAACTTTGTAACTGCCTTTTAAGCTGATATTATCTTCAAAAATTTCATCACTGCGACTAAGACGGGACTCTTCAACCCTTGCTTTTACGGCGTTTCTTACAGCATCAAGTCCAGACTTTCCGTCACTTGAACTTACATTACTTAAATCCAGATTTCTGTATGGAAGGCCAAAAATAAAACCACCCTGATCGCCACTGGCTGTTGATGCAAATTCTGCATTTTCTTTTTCTGCCAGAGTAATAATATTTTTTGAATAAAGATAACGGATAAAGTCCTGAGGCTCACAATAAAAAACAATTACACAGTTTATTGCCTGTCCGTCATTTCCTTTTCCATAAAGAGGAACAGAATAAACAGACCTTCTTCTTTGTACATCATAGTAAACTGAATATTTTTTATCTGAAGGACACTTTATCAATTCAAATTTAAGTTCATCAGACTGAGAAACAACCTTGTCGTAATCTTCATAGTTTTTAATATTTAAATCAGGACGAGGTTTTTTATCTGTTTCAAAACTTGAATAATAAATACTCTTCCCGCCGGCTTCAATTACACGAATTCCAAGAAGATATGGGGATGATGAAATAAGTCTTCCGCATGAAATTTCCTGAGCCTTTTTTTCTTCTGGAGACGGACTTTTCTTAGTGAATGTAAGAACAGCACTATCACCAGCAAAAGCTGAGAAGCGGGATGCGAGAATCTGATTATATTGTTTTTCCTGCTCCGCCAGTTCGTTAACTTTCTGTTCAATTGGTCGTCTTACCGCCGGTTGGTAAAACTTAGCTTCTACAACCTTAAACTGTCCGCTTAAAGCCAGTACAGAAAATACTGAAAATGCCAAAACGGAAATTAACAGACTGACAGAGAATTTCTGACTGGAAGTCAAAAAAAACCCCTTGAAAATAAATTTATATTCTTTATATTGTCGGCATTTAATTCCTTGTAATTCACTGTTTTTATAAAATAATTTATAATCTTTTCCAGCAAGAATGATTGAAGTTGAAGAAGAACAGAATCGCAAAATCAGGGCTCTTTTAATCGGTGCTCCTGATGTATCTCTGACAGAGCTTGAAGGTCTTTGCCATACATTGGGAATAGAAACTGTAAGAAAAGTAAATCTTAATAGAATGGAACCAAGCCCGGCATACGGAATCGGCTCAGGAAAAGCTCAGGAACTTTGTGCCCTTGCATCAGAACTTGAGGCTGATGCCATTATTTTTGACTATATTCTTGAACCACGCAAGCAGCGTAACTGGGAACGGCTTGCAAAAATTGCTGTATTCGACAGACAGGAAGTAATTTTACGCATTTTTGCCAGCAGAGCCCGGACAAAAGAAGCTGTTCTTCAGGTTCAGCTGGCACGACTTGAATACTCTCTTCCACGCCTTGCCCACATGTACGGAGATATGGCCCGTCAGCGTGGTGGAAATTATGGTTCAAAAGGCAGCGGTGAAACACAGCTGGAACTGGATCAGCGGCAGGTTCGCCAGAAAATTGCCCTTGTAAAAAAAGAACTGGCCCAGGTTGTCCGGGACAGAAGCACACAGCGAAAAAAAAGAGATAAAACACCATGTCCAAACTGCGCTATTGTAGGATATACAAATGCGGGTAAATCCACTCTTCTCAACGCCCTTACAGGAGCCGAAGTCTTTGTGGAAGATAAACTTTTTGCAACACTGGATCCGACTACACGACGCTTAAATCTCAAAGAAGGCGGCTCTATTCTTCTTACAGATACAGTAGGTTTTATTTCAAATCTTCCTCATTCACTTGTAAACGCATTTAAATCCACTCTTGAAGAAGCCAAAAATGCAGACCTGCAGATTCTTGTTCTGGATTCAAGTGATCCTGAAGTTTTCATGCAATATGAAACAGTATTAAAAGTTCTGGAAGAAATTGATGCTGATGACACAAAGAGGATTATTGTTCTGAACAAAACAGATATGCTGGACGAAAACAGTGCTGAAGTCTTCCGTCTCAACTGGGAATTTCCAGACGCAATCAAAATCAGCGCCTTAAATCATCAGGGGTTCAACCAGCTTACAACAGCAATTTGTGACAGTCTTCTCGGAAAAGTACGCCGGCTTGTAATTCCAGTTGAAAACAGTGATTTAATTAAAGACCTTCGAAAAAACGGTACAATCATTGATGAACAATGGCTGGATGACGGCATTCACCTGAAAGCCAGAATTGGAAGCACCACAAAAACAGGAGAAGAAGCCCTGGCCGCAAAGAGAATTCTTGCTCTGCTTCAAAACTATCTGATAGAATAATTTTATGAATTTAAATAAAATTCTTCTTTATACAGCTGGTTCACTTTTCCTTATTTTTCTTTTCATTACTGCCGGAGCCCTGGCAAAAGGCAAAGCACATCCTGGAGAAGGTCTGACAAAAATTTCTGACGCCACAGACAAACAGTCAACAGCTTTTACTGCAAAAAAACATCCGGCCTTTTCAAAAATTGGTCAGCTTAGAATCAGTACTCAAAAAGATGGATCTGAATCTTCCGTTGTAATAATTACTCCAGTTCTTGAATATGTGGCTGAAGATGAAAGCTTCTATGAAGAACTGGATAAAAAAACAAACACAATCAGAAATTTAATTAAATCATATTTCGCTTCAATGACTTTAAAACAAATAAACCAGAAAGGAGAAAACCAGATCAAACAGGAACTGCTTGAAATAGTTAACTCTATTCTGGTTCTGCAGAAAATCGAAAAAATATATTTCGATGATTTTCAGATTCTCTAAGTTTTTAGTTCCAGAGAGCTGCAGGATTAACCTGCTTTCCGTTTTTCAGAACTGTAAAATGAAGATGAGGACCTGTACTTAAACCAGTATTTCCAACACGACCAATAACAGTATCCTGAGTTACAGACTGTCCCTTTACTGCATTAATTGCACTCATATGTCCGTACAATGTCTTATATCCTGAATGATGTGTAATAATTACAAAGTTTCCGTAAGTATTATTAAATCCTGTGGATGAAACAGTTCCTGCCATTGCAGCAAAGATTTTTGTTCCCTGCGGACAAGCCATATCAACACCACTATGATATGAACGGGCTCCAGAGAAAGGAGATTTACGCCACCCATAAGCAGACGAAAGATACCAGCGGTTATGAATAGGCTTTTTAAAAAGATCTCCGTTGATTTCCTGTCTTGTAGTCCAGTCCAGTTTTGCATCAGGAAGGAAAAGCATTGTTCCCGCAGTAAGGACTGATGATTCATCGATTTTATTTACATTACAAACCTTAAAACCGTCAATTTTATATTTATTAGAAATTGATTCTACTGTTTCACCGTCTTTACGTACTGTATAAAGAATTCCTGGTATCGAAGGAATTTTTAAATATGTACCAATCTGAAGCAGACGTGAAGAACGGATATTATTTACAGAAATAATTGTGTCTTCAGTAATTCCGAAGTTTTCTGCAATGATACCAATCATATCACCTTTACGGACGCGGTATGACTGATATGAAAGATCTGTCTGTACCATTGGAGCAATACCGTCAGAAGCAGCTTCTCCAAGATCTTTTTCTGTTACAACAGGAATACCAGGTGTTTCAAAACCACCCTGTCCATTTTCAACAGGTTTTCTACCGTCAAAAATAAGAGAAGTTACAATAACAATTGAACCGGCAGCCAAAGCTACTGATACACATTCAACTGCTTTTATATTCAAGAGATTTTTTAGAACCTTTTTCGAATAGAACTTAATTATGTTCCAGTTTTTATTAAAACTCATTTTTTATATCCTGTTACTTTTTTTTAATTCCGATTAAATATGTTTCAAAACTTTCTGCACGACAGGCCACCGGCTTAAAACCTTTTGCCTGTTCAAAAGTTTCCCGCATCATTTTTAACAAAGCCTGCTGATCACCGTTCTGAAAAATTTTTACGGCAAAATTTCCCCCCGGTTTAAGCATTGTCTGAGCGTAATATATTGCCATTTTTACAAGGAACTGGCTGCTTGCAGTATCTACAATTCTGTTTCCTGTTGTTTTAGGCGCAGCATCGCAGACTACAAGGTCAAAAGGCCCTTCTTTTTTGATTGTTTCACGAATGGTATTGTCAGTTAAGTCACCCTGAATGAAAGTAAGGTTGTCCCCTTTTACATCTTTTGATAAAGGGTTCAAATCACAGGAAACAACTTTCCCAGTGCCTTCCATTTGACGCATTAAAAATGTAGTCCAGCTTCCAGGGGCTGCCCCCAGATCAAGAACTGTATAGTTTTTCCTGATCATACCGAACTTTTCGTCAATTTCTTTCAGCTTGTAAACAGATCTTGCCGGATATCCTTCAGAAAAAGCTTTTCTGGACCAGAAATCCGGTTTTTCATAACTATTAGATGCCATACTTTTTAAATCGGTAAAATTTAATCAGAATTTTAATATTTTGTATATAAGGTTTGTAATAAGAAGCGAAATTATTTATAATTTATATAGATATGAACAGTGAATTTACAAATATTCTCGAAAAAATCGAATTTTCTCTTAAAGAAGCTTTGCCAGAATCAACTAATGCCCAGTGGCAGGAGCTGTCTTTTGGGCAGATTGATTCATGCATAAATAACAGTCATCTTTCAGTTCTGTCGGAACCATGCAATCACCTTATTTCTTTGGGTGGAAAACGCTGGCGTCCTCTCCTTCTTGTGCTTTGTGCAAGAATGGTTCAGGAAACTAAAGGTCAGGCAATTTCTCTTGATAAAGCTTTGGCATTAACACCCCTTGTAGAATTTGCCCACACAGCAAGTCTTATTCACGATGATATTGAAGATGGTGCTGATACCAGACGCGGTAAACCATGTTCACACATAACTTATGGAATGGATGTTGCAATAAATGCAGGAAGCTGGCTTTATTTTGAAGCTGCAGCATGCATCAAAAAACTCAATATTTCAGATGCAGAAAAAAATGCTCTTTACGATCTTTTCCTTACAGAGCTTCGTCTTCTCCATCTTGGACAGGCAATGGATATTAAATGGCATAGAACACCATCCTTAATTCCATCCCAGGCTGAATATGTAGCAATGGTACGAAATAAAACTGGAACACTTGCAAGACTCGCCGTTAAAACAGGAATCTTAGCCGGTGGCGGTTCTCAGGAAGATGTTGTAAAAGCCGGAATAATCGCCCAGGACATTGGTGTAGGTTTCCAGATTATTGACGATGTTACAAACCTCACAACAGGAAACCCTGGAAAAAAACGTGGTGATGATATTGTTGAAGGTAAAAAATCCCTTCCAGTGCTTATTCATTTAAGTTCAAACCCACAGGATAAAGAAAAACTTTCAGCTCTTTTTGAACAGGCAAGAACAGAAGGTATCGATTCTCCAGCTGTAGAAAAAGCCATTTCTCTAATTTCCGCCAGCGGTGCCGTTGAACAGGCTCAGGAAATGGGGAATTCTATGGTTGCCGCTAAATGTAAGGCTCTGGCAGAGTTATACGGAACAAGAACACCAGCAGGCGATTTGATTTTTGAACTTTTTGAATCTATGCTTAAACCAAAGAAATAATATTCATTAAAAGGAGGTAATAAAATGTTAGAAAGTGCATCTCAGCTTAATACACAGGCCATTGAACTTGCCTCTCAGGGTGAATACAAAGAAGCTATTGCCTGCTTTAAAAAAGCCCTGACTTTTGAACAGGATAATTATCTTCTATGGTTTAATCTTGGCGTAACTTACAGAGATTCAGGAGATCTCTATATGGCAAAAGAAGCTTTACTCAAAGCCTACTCTATTGAAAATCAGGATGATGAAGTTATTGAAACTCTGGCTTTAATCAATTTCAACATCGGAGAAAAGCGGGAAGCTTTGGATTTCTGTAATATCGGTCTTACTTTGAATGAAGAAAACTCCCATCTGTGGAATACTCTTGGTGTTATTCATTTTAACAGCGAAAATTTCGAAAAGGCAGCCTCTTGTTTTGAACGTGCCATTACAATCAACCCATACTATTATGATGCTCTCTTCAATTTAAGGGATACATACATGGAAACAGGCAATCAGGTGGGCTATTTAATGTGCATTAACCAGATGAAAGAAATTAAGGATCACGGATCAATTAATGTTTAATTTTGGCATAGTTACAGATACCTCAGAAGACAACAGAACAGCACAGGTTTCTCTTCTTAAATCTTCTGCCTGTGTAGAATGCAGACATAAATGCTCCGCTGAAAAAGGCAAAATAACTGTTTCTAATCCTAAAAATTTCCAGATTTCAAAGGGAACCTACATCAGGCTTGATAAAGCTCCTGCCGTAAAATACCTTTCAGCTCTTGCAGGGCTTCTTATTCCTGTCTTACTGTGCTTTTCCGGTTTATATTTTAGTCCTGCCATATTTCAACATTTTAAGATTGAGTGTACGGATTTCTGCAGATTTTCTATTTCTTTTCTGCTTCTTATATTGGGAGAAACAGGTCTTCTGCTTTTTACAAAATCAAATTTTTCTGTTTTTAAGATGCAGATTGTTCAGATCATATAAAAAAAGCACCTCCGAAAATTGAACTTTATTTGTCCAACTTTAGGGGTGCACTTCATCAATAAGGGCTTTTTTTAGTAATTATCAAGAGCAAGCTTATTTATAGTTGCTGCCATATCTTGAAGATTAACCTGCTTCTGTACGGCACCAAGTTCCCATGCTACACGAGGCATACCATAAACAATTGATGATTTTTCATCCTGTCCCAAAGTCCAGGCTCCAAGTTTCCTCATTTCGGCAAGTTCAACAGCGCCATCTTTTCCCATACCTGTCATAATTACACCAAGGGATTTGTTTCCAAAAACTTTACCAACAGATTCAAAAAGAACATCTGCAGATGGTCTATGACCGTTTCTTTGTGGAGTTTGAAGAGTTTTGATTACATATTTTCCGATTCCTGCACTTTCAACAGAAATATGATAATCACCAGGAGCAATGTAAATATGTCCTGCTTCAAGATATTCACCATCAACAGCTTCTGTTACTGTCAGAGGACATATGCGGTCAAGACTTGAAGCAAATTCTTTTGTAAATCCAGCAGGCATATGCTGAACAACAAGAATCGGCTGTTTAATAAGAGGTGAAAGATCCTTAAAAACTTCTCTTAAGGCATTAGGTCCACCAGTAGAAATACCAATTGCAATTACTGAAATTTTTCCAGAAGCCGCTACCGGCTGAATCATTACTGGATTTTTTACGGCAGGTTTTACTTCAAAAGACTTAGGAGGAAGAGATGCACGCGGAGGCAGACTGTTCTTAGCTTTGTCACCAAGTGCTTCCTGAAGTTTTCTTTCAATTGCTCTTGCCGAAGACAGTTTTACATAATATTCAGAACTGTATACAATTTTCGCTTTTCCACGAGCATATGCACCGCCGTATACAGAAATAAGTTCAATAAGTTTGTCTGCTACAGAATTAATATCCAGAGAAACAGAACCGTTTGGTTTTGTAATAAAATCAGAAGCTCCAAGTTCAAGAGCTTCCATTGTTACAGCTGCACCTTTTTCTGCAATTGAAGAAAGAATAATCACAGGAACATCGATACGATGCTCTTTTCTATAGCGGAGAAATTCAATTCCTGTCATTACAGGCATTTCAATATCAAGAATAATTACGTCTGGACGAGAAGATTCAATTTTACCAATTAAATCCTGTCCGTTAACGGCCTTTTCAACAACTTTCATTCCAGGAGCACCTTCAATTACTCTGGAAATTACATTGCGCATTAATGAAGAATCGTCACAAATAAGTACCGAAATTTCGTCCATCACAAACTCCGGTTAAACGTTTTTCTGATACAGACAAGCCCAGTCTGTTTTAAGGAATTCAAATTTAGTGTCCATTCCAAAAAGGGATTCAGAATGTCCGATAAACAGATATGACTTATTAGCCATTGCATCCCAGAAACGGTCAATACAGTTTTTCTGAGCAGCTTCATCAAAGTAAATCAAAACATTTCTACAGAATACAACATCAAGATTTCGCATTCCGGAATCATTACGAAGATTATGGTAGTCAAACTTAATTGTAGACATTAATTCAGGAACTACCTGATATCCCTTTTCGTTTTTAATAAAGTATTTAGCCAGAAAGTTTGGAGGAATTCCCTGGATGCGGGATTCAGGATAGAACCCCTGCTGGCCAACCATAAGAGATTTTAAAGAAATATCAGAAGCTGTAATCTGGAATTTGAAACCAGGAGGAAGGATCTCTTTAAGAATCATGGCAATTGTGTATGGTTCTTCCCCAGTTGAACAACCGGCACTCCAGAGTTTTATAACAGATTCTCCTCTCTGCTTTTTCATTTCAATCACATGGGGAATAACATAGTGAATGAGGGCGTCAAAATGAGGCTGATTGCGGAAGAATCTTGTTAAATTAGTAGTTACAGAGTCCAGCATGATTTTCATTTCAGCTTCATCAGCCATAATCATGTCATAGTACTCTTTTATTGTGTTAAGACCCTTTTCCCGTAATTTTTCCTTTAAACGAGAATCGAGAATAGAACGGTTAGTTGCTGAAAAAGTAATACCGCTTTTGTCATAAATAACCTTCCGGAACATATCAAATTCGGCATCTGTAAGTAAATCAGTCATAAAAATAGTATAATCCTTCCTTGTGTAAATGTAAAATTTAAAGACCAGAGTAAAACAGAATGTTAGCCTTTTTTTTTACAATAAACTCTTGCGTTGACAAAAAATGACCTTAATGGGAAAATTATTTTAAATGAATTTATTGAAAAAAGTTTCAGTGTTTTTTATTTTAACTTCTCTCCTTGGCGGCTGTTCCCTTAATTATGGCAGCCAACAAAATTCCGAGAACACAGTACCTGAATTCAGTTTTACAGATGCAAACTTTGACAGATATTCAAAAAATAAAGTTACTATGACTCTGAAGGCCGAAAAGCTGGAACAGTACAAAAATGGCGGCGGCTCTTATGCAACTAACGCTGAATTCAAAACCTTTGATGAACAGGGAACCTTAAAAACAGAAGGCAAATGCCAACTTCTGGCTGCTGACACTAAAAATAAAAAATACACTCTTTTTGATAATGTAAGTATCAATATTCCCGATCAGGAAACTCAGCTTACAGCAAACAGTCTTCATTTTGACGCTAACAACGAACAGCTGACAGGGGGAATAACAGACACCGTTTCAATTCTCAGGAATGGGACTGAAGTAAAAGGTCAGGGGTTTTCAGCCAGCGGAGTTTCCCGAAAGTACACATTCCTTCGTCCGGTAACAGGCTCTGTAACTGACAGCCATGACCAGAACACGGCAGAAGGAGATGAACAGTGATGAAAAAACTTTCAGTCTTCACAGTTGTTTTCACTCTCATTTCTTTCTCAATTTTTTCAGAAACAATTACTTTTTCTGCTGATTCTATGACAGGAACAGCAGGAAGTAAAAAAGATGTTACGGTTCTTTCCGGGAATGCCTGTGTAAAAACCAGTTCTATGGAAATTAAAGCAGATTCAATTGAACTTTCAGGCGAGGATTTCAGGTTCATTACAGCTGATGGAAATGTAACCGGTTCTAACTCAGAAAGCAAAATGGACTTTACCTGCGGCAAGCTTAAATTCGACAGAATTACAAAAATCGCCAGACTTGAGGATTCTGTAAACCTTATTGATATGACAAATGATGTAGATGCGGAAGCACAACTCATTGAATATAATCAGACTACAGAAATCGCAGTAATGCAGATTGGAGTTACTCTGAAACAGAAAGACAACACCTGCACCTCTGCATTCGCAGTATACAGAAAAAATGACCAGATTCTCGAAATGAGCGGTAACCCTAAAATCATTCAGGGACAGGACTCTTTCAGAGCTCAGGAAATAACACTTAATCTTGAAAGTCAGGAGATAACCCTGGACGGCCGTGTCAGAGGTACTGTTTCCGACACTAAAAAAGAAGAAAAGCCTGCAGAAAAACCTGTAACAGAGTCAGAAAAAACACCTGCAGTGGAACCATCTTCAGAACCAGAAGAAGTAAAGGCATAACATGTTAAAAAAAGACCATATTCCAGAAACACAGACAACTGATACTGAAACTACAGAAACAATTGCAGAAACAGAAACTACTGAAAGTCAGGCAAATTCTGAGCCATTAAAGGCAAAAAAACTATCTTCAAAAACTAAAAAGAAGTCTTCTGACAATTCTGAAAATAATTCGCCTGCAGCAGCAGACTCAAAGGAATTTCAGGCTTCTGCTGAAGATGATGTTTCTGAAAAAGATTCAGACAAAGATCAGGACTCAGCTCCAGTGGAAACTGAAAAAACAGAAGATGATACAGATTCCGAAAAAGAAAATCAGGAAGAATCCAAAGTTCACACACTCCGTGCCAGTTCCCTTTACAAAATGTTTGGTAAAAAAAAGGTAGTTCAGGGCATTGATTTCGAAATGAAAACCGGAGAAGTACTTGGGCTTCTCGGTCCTAATGGTGCTGGAAAAACAACTACTTTTTACATGATTGTAGGTTTTTATCAGCCGACAAGGGGAGAAATTTTCCTGGACGACCAGCGCATTACTCCGTTGCCAATGTATAAAAGAGCCCGTCTGGGGATTTCATATCTTCCGCAGGAACCATCAGTATTCAGAAAACTTACAGTTGAAGAAAATATCTGGTCTATTCTTGAAACACGAAACGACCTTTCATACAAGGAAAAAAGACGGCGTCTGGAAGAATTAATCGAAGAATTTTCTATCGGAAGAATCAGAAAACAGCAGGCATTTACCCTCTCCGGAGGTGAACGACGCCGTACGGAAATTGCCCGTTCTCTTGCAATTGAACCAAAATTTCTGCTTCTGGATGAACCTTTTGCCGGAATTGACCCTATTGCCGTAAACGATATTAAATCTATGATTAAACTGCTTTCAAAACGGGGAATTGGTATTCTTATTACTGACCATAACGTACGAGATACTCTTGAAATTACAGACAGAGCTATTATCGTTTCTACAGGTCAGATTCTTATTCAGGGAAGCCAGCAGGATATTATTGATAGTCCTGTTGCCCGTGAAATCTATCTTGGTGAAAATTTCCACATGTAACAGAAAGAGAGGTTATTCCTCCTCTTCTGTTTCATCTTCATCTTCAGAATCTTCATCATCATCTGTATAGAACCATTCAAGTATTTCAAGAAGCTGGTTATATTCTTTTTCCTGCAGTTTCATTTGTTTGGTATCTGCGTCATTAATTATGTATACAGAAAGGTAATCTTCTACCAGTTGAAGCATATCAAGAAAGTCATTTTCACTGAGTTCAAATAAATCCATTTCAGATTTAATTTCAGGAAGATTTTTTTCAAGCAGGCAAATCTGACGGTCAAGATCTTCTGCAACCAGTTTATTATCTCCGTCATAGCGGTTAACAGCCTCTCTGTCTTCTTTGATTTCTTTCAGGATTCTATTTAAGAAATCTGCAAACAATTCTTCTTCATTCATAGAAAAAATTATATCAATAATCGGACAAAAAAAAAGACGCCTTTCGGCGTCCCTTTTTATCTTGCGTATTCAACGATTCGTGTTTCGCGAATCATTGTAAGCTTAATTCTTCCCGGATACTTAAGATCTGATTCAATCTGCTTAGCAATTTTCTGAGCAAGATCCTTAACTTCTTCGTCAGGAATTTTTTCGTTATTAACAAGAATACGAAGTTCACGTCCAGCCTGAATAGCGTAAGCCTTTTCAACGCCGTTAAACTTTTCTGCAATTTC
The DNA here is from genome assembly GCA_016297415.1 of Treponema sp. Taxonomy (GTDB): domain Bacteria; phylum Spirochaetota; class Spirochaetia; order Treponematales; family Treponemataceae; genus Treponema_D. The sequence goes on along the minus strand of JAEDGQ010000033.1, from coordinate 6,990 downwards.
TTCCAGATTTTCAAGACGTTTAACATAGTTGTCTACAGTTTCTTTACGAGCACCTGGACGGGCTGCAGAAATTGCATCAGCAATCTGAACAATTACAGCTTCAATTGTAGTAGGTTCGCAGTCGGCGTGGTGAGCAGCGATTGCGTTAATAACTCTAGGATCTTCACCCATTTTGCGTGCCATTTCTGCACCAACTTCTGCGTGGTTCTGATCACTATCGTTTTCTGCACCTTTACCAATATCATGAAGAAGAGCTGCACGCTTAGCAAGTTCTTTATTAACACCAATTTCTGATGCAAGAAGACTTGCAATTTCAGCAACTTCTCTGGAATGTGTAAGTACATTCTGTCCGTAACTTGTTCTGTAATAAAGACGACCAAGAGCACGAACACCGTCCTGACTCATATTGTGGATTCCAAGGTCAAAGAGAACCTTTTCACCTTCTTCATAAATTTTCTGCTGAATTTCTCTTGTAACTTTCTGAACGATTTCTTCAATACGCGCAGGATGGATACGACCATCTGTTACAAGGCGTTCCAAAGACTGTTTAGCAATTTCTTTACGAACTGGATCAAAACAGCTGATTACAACGGCTTCAGGAGTATCATCGATGATGATATCAACTCCAGTAAGTGTTTCGAGAGCACGAATATTACGACCTTCACGACCGATAATTCTACCCTTCATTTCGTCACTTGGAAGTGAAACTGTTGTTACTGTAATATCACTTGTAGTTTCTGTTGCCAGACGCTGAATTGTTTCAACAAGAATTTCCTGAGCTTTTTTATCAGCTGTGAGCTGAGCTTCCTGTTCAATTTTGTTCAGAAGTGCCTGAGCATCATGGCGTGCATCATTTTCAAGATTTTTAATGATGAGTTCTTTAGCTTCCTGCGCTGAAAGACCTGAAATACGTTCAAGTTCACGACGATATGTCTCTTCCTGAACTGCAATCTGCTGTTCACGTTTTGCCATGGCATTTTCACGATCAGCAAATTCCTGTTCTTTCTTGTCCAGCTCGGAACTGCGCTTATCAACTAATTCTTCTTTTTTAGCTACGCGAGCTTCATAAACCTGAATTTCCTTGCGGCGATCCCGGTTTTCTCTTTCCTGCTGCTGTCGTTCACGAAGGAGTTGATCTTTTGTTTCAAGCAAATATTCTTTTTTCTGGGCTTCTGCTTCTTTTATTGCATCCTGTTTTACACGTTCAGCTTTCTGCTCTGCCGAAGATAACTGAAATTTGGCATATAACCAACGAATAATCCATCCAAGAACTATACCAGCAACGGGAAGTACTACGAATAAAACAATATTCATACTATTCTCCTTTGCATCTATTAAGGAGTTGGATCTTCAATCAATAACAGAGAGCCACCAACAATCTGAAATTTTACGAAAAACCGCCCCCAAAATATCATTTTAATATTACTATATGAAGATACAGATGTCAAATTAAAAGATGGGATTAACACCAATTAATAGAAAGAAATGAGAATATTGAACTGTAAAAATAAGTATTAAAATTCGATAGAACGGAGATACCTGTGCTGGAAGTCAGGAACTGCCGCAAGATTAATCTGGAAAGCATGTTTTACCAGATCAACAGCTTTCTGTCGCAGTGCTCTGGAGAAAAGAAGAGCTGAGGCACCGGCAAGAGCAGCGTTTCCAAGATGAACGCATCTGTTTTCCAGTTCTTTTGGAATCAGACCGATTTCGCAGGCATCTGCAATATTAATATGTGAACCAAATCCACCAGCCACACAGAACACTGGAAGTGATGGAGAACGTTCCAGCATATATGAAAGTCCTGTATAAACGGCAGATTTTGCAAGCTGCATGTTTCTGATATCCTGCTGAGAAATAAAAACTGCCGGTGTAAGCTGGATACATATAGAACCGTCACCAAGTTTTGAAATGTTTTTCTGTATTACACCAGCATTATCAATATATTTATGACGGAACAGAGTTGCAACTGTACTTATTAATCCAGAACCACAAATTCCCTTTGCATTACCTTCACCAATAACATGACAATCAAGAGAACCTTTGTAATCAATTCTGTCAATTGCACCATCCACAGAGCTCATACCACAGCTGATATTTGCACATTCAAAAGCCGGACCGGCAGCCGCAGATGTACAGAGGATTTTTCCAGACTGTCCTTCTGACTCAGGAATATAGAGTGCAATTTCTGTGTTAGTACCAATATCTGCTAGAAGCAGAGGTGCTTTTACAGGAGCTTCCCATGCCTGAGGAGAATCCTGAGAAATCCCCGGAACAGAAAAACCTGCTGAAAGCATTGCACAAACCATATCCGCCCCAATAAAGGCCCCGATACAAGGAGGGAAATAAACTGGAGTAGAAGGTTTTACAGCACTTTTTCTATAAGTTTCTACAGCTTCTGGAGTTGGAGGATCAAGAGCCTCACATTTGGAACTTACAGTTCCTTCCCGAACAGAACCCCATTCTGTTGTAAAACCAAATCTTGAAGCTGGATTAAAAGGAGCTGCTGCAAGACCATCAACAGGCATGGCACATACAAAACTAAGCATTGTTGTATTGCCTGTAATAACAATTCTTGAAACATTCAGTCGTACTCCACGACCTGCTTTTAATGTTGCCTTAGCAATAACCTGTGTATAAAGCTTTTCCAGCTGATTTATAATTCCATAATGAAGAGCAGATGGACCTGATTCAACTATCTGTGCAGAACCGGTTAATGGCGGACGAACAGCAAAAGAAATACGCTTAATAACATCGTGGCCATAACGAACCTGAACATTTTTTTCTGCTACGGTTGCAAGACATTTTCTGTCGGCAAGAGTCCACAGACTGACAGCAACTGTAGTTGTTCCTACATCTACTGCAATTCCTGCTTCTGATAACGAAGTAAATTCTTCCTGTGCATCCGGGAATTCCGGCATAACTCCATCTGTCTGTATCTGCATATTTATAGAATATCCTTAACATTAAAGTTTTGCAAATTTTCTCTAGTTTGAAGTTTTTATTTTAAGTTTAAGTTTAAGATCCAGTACATTATCGCTTGCACCACCTCTAGGCATATGCCTCCAGGCAGCTTCAACTACAGGTGATAAACCGCTTCTTCCCCAGCCAAAATCCCAGCCTGCTGCAAATTCAAAACCATTACCAAAGTCAGTACTTCTAATATCATCATCTTCAGGAAGATTTACAAAATCTGTGCGACGGCCAAGACAATATTTTACGGAGCACCGCAATCCCCCGATGCCAGGATAAACATCAACACCTGCAGAACAGGCATAATCCCACAAATAAATATGATGTGAACCTTTCCAGCGTCCGTCAAAAATAGAATCAATACCAAATGTAAGATTCAATACGGAAGCAACAGGCATTTTCATCTCCACATCTGTTGAAAGAATTACCTGAGATTTCTGATCAAAACCATTAACTAAAGATTTAACATGTTTTCCGCCGTACAATACATAGCCGGAACCAAGTCCAAATTCAAAATCCAGGGCAAATACGGATGTTGTAAGTGTTAACAATAAAACAAATAAAAGTGTCAGTTTTTTCATAAGCATATTATCGGCATAAAAGAGTCAAAATAAAAGAAAGTGTCTTATAAGCCTACTTCATCATCCTTACATAATCTTTATATTCTGGCATTACTTTTTTTATATAATCATAAAATTTTTTATCATGCCTTATATACAAAAAATGAGTCATCTCGTGGAGAACTACATAATCAATACAACACTGGGGATAATTAAAAAGTTCCCAGCTGAAAGTTATTATTTTTGTTTTTGTGTTACAGTTTCCCCACATAGAATGCATGGATCTGCCTTTTAACGCAAAGGGAGGAAGAAGACCTGCTTCAAAAAAAGGAAGAAAGCGGCAGACTGTATGTTCAAAATTTGCCATTGCCAGTTCCTTCCATTTTTTCGAATAAACAAAATTTCTATCCTTCTGAACTCTGTCATCCCTGTTTAATCCAGACAAAAAAGCCTGTCCGTCATTTTTCAGATTTTCTGAGTTTCCTGCAAAGTTTTCTGTACGATCCAAGGCCTTCAAAATCCACTGAGCTTTTGATTCTATAAAACCGGTAATTTTTTCATCTGAAGCCCGGAGTGAAGCTGTACAGACAACCTGACAATCTCTTGTAACCTGAAGTCTGATTGAGCGTATGTTTTTTTTCCGTATTAAAACAGGAACTTCCCGTTTATCCCCTTCTTTTGATGCTAAAAGAAAGCTTACACTTTTTTCCTTCATAATATCAGAGAAGAATAGTCAGTTTGTTTTCCAGACACTTAAAATGAACTTCTGTCAGGTTTCCAAAAAGTTCCCCGTCTGTGGCACTGATTGTTGGAATATCGCTGTACACATCAAGTTTTTTTCCATCAAGAACTTTAAAGCCTTTAATTTTTTCATGCTTTGCAGCAAGAAGAACAGGAAAAGCAAAAAAAGTCCGCCATTTTGGGATTCCATAGGCAATACAGAAAGAAACTTTTCCGTCCTGAGCAGTTGCTTTTGGAGCCATTGGAACACCACCGCCTTCACAAGGAAAATTCATTGCAGCAAGAAATATTGCTTTATCAAATTCCATCAGCGGACCATCATCGACACTAACTTTAAACTTATAAGTCTTCATGGAAAATAAAGTAATAACAGTTAAAACTGCGTAGCTGAGAGAATTCAAGTGCAGTTTATTCATTATGACTTTAATTTTTGAAGTATTGATTCCCGTTCCAACAATAGCATCCATACCATATCCGGAACTGATTCCGAAAATTCTTTTTCTTCCGGCTGACTCAGTAAGTCCAAGATCAATTTTTCTTGTTCCGGAAGAATTAAGAATCATCTCCGTAACTTTTTCAGGCTTCTTCAGGGGAAGTCCAAGTCCGCGGCTAAAATCGTTTCCAGAGCCTGTGGGAATAACACCAAACTTAATTCTGTCGAAATTCCTTATTCCGTTTAAGACTTCATTTATAGTACCGTCCCCCCCAACAACTACAAGACGGATATCATCATCATCTGTTATTTCAGAAATCTGTTCAGCCAGAACGGCAGCATAGCCCTTTAATTCTGGAACAAAATACTTATACTGAACATTTTTTTTATCAAGAACAGCTTTTACTTTTTCCCAGGTTTTTACAGCCTGACCTGAGCCACCGTGTTCATTTACAATAAAATAATACATAAAAAGAATTATACCACAAAAAGGCCTGCCTTGCTCTCTTCTCTAATATGTAAAAAAAATCATTTTTTTTAAATTTTTTTGCAACCTTATTTTGATTTATTAGTCTAATTAATTAGATTGACAAAATTTAACTTTTTGTCAAAATAAAACACCATTTATTATGACATTTTTTCACTTTTTGTCAGAATAAAAAAAATAACCACTTTAACCTTGGGAGAAGCAAAAAAAAATGGCTATCATCAGTGAATTAATTAAAAAAGCAATTACAGAAAACAAAGACAAACTTGCTTTTAAGGGCAATTCAGATGCCGAAAAAATGACTTACGGAGAATTTGACGAAAAATGTGCAAAAATAAATGCACTTCTCATTTCAAAAGGCATGAAAAAGGGAGACTGTATGGCAGTTCTTCTGGGCCGCAATGCAGATTATCTTATTGCCCAGACAACAGGTCTTCTTTACGGATACAAAATCGTACTTCTTGACCAGCACTATCCGCAGGAACGCATTGACTACAGTATCAATGATGCAGGTGTAAAAGTTGTAATCGATGAAGCATTTATTGAAGAAGCATACAAATGCCAGCCAGACTACAACGTTCCTCAGCTTACAGAAGACGATTCAACTATCGCAACATACACATCTGGTTCTACAGGAAAACCAAAGGGCGTTCTTCACGATCAGGGATCTCTTGCAGAATCTGTAGTTCGTTCAGTTTATATGCCGGAACACATGGGCTCAGACACAGCAGCTCTTATTGCACCATTCACATTCATTGCAGGTGCATGGATGTACCTTACAGTTTTATGTCGCGGATGGACAGTTGTAATCATTCCAATGGATATCGTAAAAAATCCACGGCAGCTGGCAGAATTTATTGCACAGCACAATGTAAGCTACACTTACATGCCTCCACGCCTTCTTAAAATCTTCAAACCTGTTTCAGATTCTCTTCAGATGGTAATTACAGGTTCAGAAAAAGTATCAGGCATCTATTCTGATAAATTCAAGATTGTAAACTGCTATGGTATGACAGAAACATCTGCAACAGTAGTTACATTCCAGCTTGATAAAATGTACGACAACACACCTTGTGGCCGCCCTCTTCTTAACGACGGTGCTTACATTCTTGATGCAGACGGAAAAGAAGCAGAACAGGGAGAAATCTGTCTTACAGGACGCTTCCTCAAAGAATATATCGGTCTTCCGGAACAGACTGCAAAAGTAAAAGTTCCAAATCCTTTCAAGGACAGAGACGGCAACGAATACATGTACAAAACAGGTGACCTTGGAAAGCGTCTTCCAAACGGCATGATTCAGTATCTTAACCGCATGGACTGGATGATTAAAATCAACGGTCAGCGCATTGAACCAGGCGAAATCGAAGCAGTAATGAAAGGTGTTCCTGGCGTAAAAGATGCAATTGTTAAAGACTTTTCAAATTCACGGGGAATTACATACATCTGCGGTTTCTACATTGGTGAAGACAGCGTAACTAAAGAAATGATTCACGACGAAATCAAACGCAAACTTCCAGAATATATGCTTCCAGGATTCCTTGTAAGACTGGATGCATTCCCTGTAAATCAGAATGGTAAACTGGACCGCTTCGCTCTTCCAGATCCAAAAACTCTGTAACTTAAATTGCCCCAAATTTTGAGACTGAAATTGAAGTTTTTCGAAACCGAGATTTCAGTCTCTTTTTTTTCACCAAAATACAACAGGACAAAAGAAAAGTCAGATTTATGAGATTTTTTTCTCAAAAATCTCATAAATCTGGCTTTTGCTCTTTTAAAGAGCAGATTATTTGTCTTTT
>JAEDGQ010000032.1 GCA_016297415.1 Treponema sp. | reverse complement strand
ACTCAAAAGAATTTGTATCAGTATTTGGAAAGGCAACAAACTGACCGCATTGAGCCTGTTTCATTTTTGATTCAATGTAGAAAATTGCAATTCCATTTTTTGTTAGCAAAATATCAGATTTTGTAGAATCAGAACCTCCTTCTGCCTCAAAATCATACTTCGAATCTGAAAAATTCTTTTTTAGGTATTGTAAACATTCTGCTTCACAAATCTGCCAATTCTCCATTTTGCCCTTCCTTAAAAATTCTTTCAAACTGTTTCCTTATGCACAAATAACATTTACAGTCATTGCATTTACAGCCTGCATCAGTAAATGCCTGTCAGAAACAGTCCCTTTTACTCTATCGGCATATTCTTTAGGAAAACCTTGTAATAAAAGTGCTTCATAACCTGTTAATTGATAAATTTCGCCGTTGCGAACATATAAGACTCCATCTCGTTGAGAGCGTAATGTTGGGCAACGTTCTTAACATTTTCTAGAATAAAACATTTTGGTTGTGCATCCTTTAAAATTCTAGCCCAATGAAAAAATGATTTGTCCGCGGGAATCGTCAAAACCAGCTTTTCTTCTCATTTTTAGTTCTGGGTCAGTTCGTGGACTAGTTTCTGGTCGTTCATATTCAGAATTGAACTTGCCATTTCTATACAGTTTATTTCGTATTCGGCGAACATCTGCATATTTTCGATACGGTCAAAAACTATGGCACCTTTTATGTCTTCCTTTGTTCCTAAAATACAGATCATTGAAGATTTTACATCGTGGCGTATCATTTCTTTTTTCAGTTCATCTTCTTTAAGATTTGAGAAGAAGTTGATGCACAGACTGTTTGATTTGCCGTAGTATTTAAGGTATTCAGGTTTGAGGAACGTAATAATACGACGGTTGTCTGGAATTACAGCTCCCAGTTTATATACCGGGTTAAAGTTTTTGCTTGAATAGAGTGTAATGGCATCAAGATTGTAAGTAGACTTCATGTGATTAAACAGAGTTGCAAAAGCTTCTGTTTTGTTATCCTGAAGCAGACTTGTTAAGAACTGTGACATATAACGGAGTTCAGTTAATTCACGGACTTCGTATTTGCCGCCGGTACTCTTGATTTTAAGGGATTCTTTATACTCTTCACTGTGCATATCTTCTCTGTAGAATACATATCTGTTGCGGCCTTTATTTTTGGCTCTGTACAGACAGAAATCTGCCTTTCTGAAAAGTTCCTCAAAAGTGTTACCTGTTTGAGGGAACATGGCACATCCGATAGAGCAGGTTACATTTATATCACCGTATTTGCCTTCAAAAGAAGCACGGATATTTGTAAGAATAGCCGATAAAAAACCTCTGAGAATTGCTTCTGATGTAAGGCCTTTTACAAGCATCATAAATTCGTCACCACCAAAGCGGCCTACATAACCATCATCACCTGTAATTTCTTTTAAGACAGAAGCTGTCTTTTCAAGAACTTTGTCACCTTCAAGATGACCGTAAATGTCGTTTACAGGCTTAAAGTGGTCAAGATCCACAATAATGAGGGCTGTTATATCGGTTTTGTCCGGAGCAATAAGTTTTGTTCCAAAACTCTGGATAGTCTTTTTGTTATAAATATGAGTCAGACTGTCCACATGCAAATCGTTGTACAGAGAAGTTCTGTTTGTTTCCTGAGTTGAGTAAGATTCAGAAAGAATTCGGCCTGCAACAAAGTTGCCGGCTTTTACTTTGTCCCCAATGCCCATGGATCTGTCTTCAGATGCAGCAAGGTTATTGAACATAACGCTGTTTGATGTAGAGTTGTCAACAAAACCGCAGCCAACGAAACGCAGGGATTCCCGAACATCTTCTGTTCCGGAGCGGATAGAACAGACAAGATTTGCAGTAATATTACCTGGAATTTCCTTAATATCTGTAACAAAGGTAACAAAGCTGGAAATAGAATCTGGAGAAATGAAATTCTTCGAAAGCATTTCATTTTTCCATTCTTCAATATATGCATCGTAAAGAGTAATTTTCTGGTTTTGAAAATAGTGAACAATCTGAATTTTTTTAGTTACATCACTGTAAAAGAAAAGATGTTCATCTGTTGTACTTAAAGCGTGACGAATCCGGCTTTCTTCTGAAATGCTCTGGGAATTGAACTGAAGAAGATCCTCAACATCGTAAACTGTTACATCCAGAAGTTTCTGACCTTTTTCTTCAAAAACAACAAAGTTAAGTACATTGTTTTTGTAACGGCCGGAATTTTCATGTAGCTTAAAATGATAAAACTTCTGTGGAGAAGGGCCGGATGCAATAAGCCCCTTTAAAAAGGCTTTTTCTTCTTCAATAACAAAGTCAAGAAAGTTATTGCAGTGCAGCGAAGGGGTTTCAAAATATGTTAAAAAATCTCTGTTTGCCTTGATAATATCAAGATTTAATGTCATCCAGGCTGTTTTTTTTGGAAAGTTTGTCATAATTCTTTTTTAAATTATTTTCTTTTACCTTTTTCCGGCAGTTCTTACTATCTATTATTTATGATGTATTTAAATATTTCAAACAGATTTTTCGGTAATAATTTTATACAAAACAGACAATTGAGGAATGCAGATTTTCAGTTTATAATAGATTTGTAAAAAAAAATTGGAGTAAAAATTGAATACCATTATTAACACATACTGGCTGATGCTTCTTGGCTCTCTTGGTAAAACTCTGGAACTTACATTGTGGGCTCTGCTTTTTGCCATGATTATCGGTCTCATTTTTGCCCTGTGCAATGTAAGCCATAATAAGTTTTTTAACATTATCGGATCTGTTTATGTAGATGCAGTTCGCGGTGTTCCGCTTATTGTTCTTGCATACTTCATTTATTTTGGCATTCCACAGGCTTTTCGTTTTGCCGGAATAAACAACTTCCGTCTTCCAGCTTTACAGGCAGGTATTATTGCCCTTTCCATGAACTGTGGTGCTTACATGGCAGAAATCTTCCGTGCAGGTATTGAATCCATTGATAAAGGACAGATGGAAGCAGGCCGTTCCCTCGGACTTACTTACGCAACAACAATGCGTACAATTATTCTCCCCCAGGCTGTAAAGGTTATGATTCCATCTATCATTAACCAGTTTATTATTACACTCAAAGATACTTCTATTCTTTCTGTAATCGGTTTCCCTGAGCTTACAAATATGGGTAAAACAATCAGTGGAAACACATTTATGTCTCTGCAGACATGGGCAATCGTAGGTTTTATGTACCTGGTTGTAATTGTCTCATTAAGCAAAACAGCAAAAATTATTGAAAGGAGATTAAAGAAAAATGCAGAGCGATAAAATAAAAATTCACGTTGAAAATCTCAATAAAAGATTCGGAAAACTGGAAGTATTAAAAGACATTTCTCTGGACGTTCATGAAGGTGAAGTTGTCTGCATTATCGGACCATCCGGTTCTGGAAAGTCTACATTTCTCCGTTGTATGAATCTTCTTGAAGTTCCAACTGCAGGTACAATAGTTGTAAACGATACAGAAATTACAAATCCTTCTGTAAATATTAATAAAGTCCGTGAAAATATCGGTATGGTTTTCCAGCATTTTAATCTTTTTGCAAATAAAAATGTAATCGAAAACCTGATGCTGGCTCCTGTCGAATTAAACAAGATGACAAAAGACGAAGCTCACGAAAAAGGAATGCAGCTTTTAAAAAGAGTAGGGCTTGAATCAAAAGCCGAAGCTTATCCACAGCAGCTTTCCGGCGGACAGAAACAGCGTGTTGCAATCGCCCGTTCCCTTGCAATGGATCCTGCAATTCTTCTCTTTGATGAACCTACTTCAGCTCTCGATCCTGAAATGGTAGGTGAAGTTCTCTCTGTTATGAAAGAACTGGCAAAAGCCGGAATGACAATGGTAGTCGTTACTCACGAAATGGGATTTGCAAGAGAAGTTGCTGACCGTGTAATTTTTATGGATGGGGGTTACATTCTTGAAGAAGGAACACCAGAAGAAGTACTTCTTAATCCAAAAACAGAAAGAACAAAGGCCTTTCTGGACCAGGTTTTATAAAAAATAAAGCAAGGAGGTTTTTATGAAAAAGATTATTACTATCAGCCGTGAATTTGGTGCCGGTGGTGGAGAAATCGGCAAAAAAGTTGCAGAAGCTCTCGGTTACGAATATTACGACAAAAGCATCATTATAAAAGCCGCCAGCGACATTAACGTGGATGTTGGCAAAGTAATAAAAAATGACGAAAAAGCTCCTTTGCTTAACAGTTTTACACAGGCTCTTTTTGATTTTTACAGTACACCTCTTAATGAACAGATTTTTGAAGCACAGAAAGCTGTCATCAAAAGATACGCAGAACATGGAAAGTGTGTAATTGTAGGCCGTAACGCAAACCAGATTTTGAGTCAGTTTGACGACAGCCTTCATATTTTTATCCGTGCAGACAAATACTTTCGTGTACAGCGCCTTAAAAACAATCTTATGAAGGGCGAATCAGAAGATAAAATCCTGAAAGAAATGGAAAAAGTAGACAAAATGCGTCACAAGTACTGCAGTTACTACACAAACAGCGATTTTGGAGACAGCCGTTCTTACGATCTTTGTCTTAACACTTCAAAAATCGACATTGATCAGTGTGTAAAACTTATTGTGGAACTTGCAAAGTAAATGAGAATTCCAGAACCATTAAAACCAGGCGATACAATTGCAATTGTAGCTCCAAGTTTTGGAGCTACAACAGATCCATATACTTTCCGCTTTGAAGAAGCTGTCCGTCAGTTTAAGAACAGAGGCTACCGTGTTGTAATCGGTGACTGCTGTTACAAATCTGACGGACTTGGTATTTCCACTCATCCGGCAACAGCAGCTCAGGAACTTATGTATTACTACATGAACCCGGATATCCATGCTGTTTTCAGTTGTGGCGGCGGCGAACTTATGTGCGAAACTGTTCAGTACATTGATTTTGAAATGCTCCGCTCAGCACCTGCCAAATGGTTTTTGGGATACAGCGACAACACAAACTTTATTTTTCCTCTGGTAACTCTGTGTAATACAGCAGCTCTTTATGGACCAAATGCTCCAGGTTTTGGAAAACCATGGGAACAGGCCGAATACTATGTCTGGGACATTCTTGAAGGAAAGACAGATACAGTTCACGGTTACGAAATGTTCCAGAATCCGGATGTAGAAAGCGAAGATCCTTTATCTCCATATATTCTGACAGATACAAAGGAACTTACAGTCTATGTTCCTGACGAAAAAAATCCGGGAACCTTAAAAAAACTGGGGGACTCTGAACAGCTTACAATTTCGGGAACTATTCTTGGAGGATGTCTGGACTGTATTAACGGTCTGAGCGGAACTCCTTTTGAAAATGTAAAGGATTTTAATCTTAATCACAAAAATGTAATCTGGACCCTGGAGTGCTGTGACTATAATCCAATGGATATTCGCCGGGCACTCTGGCATCTGAAGCAGTGCGGCTGGTTTAAAAATGCCTCTGGTTTTGTTTTTGGTCGTCCTCTTGCAGCTTTCCGTCAGGAAATGATGGGTGTAAATCAATACAACGCAGTAACAGGAATCCTGGAAGATTTTGGAGTGCCTGTTATTTTTGACGCAGACTTTGGTCACATTGATCCGGTAATGCCTCTAATTATTGGTGCAGATGCAACAGTTAAAGTAAAAGGCGACGATATTTCAATCAAGTTTAATAAATAAATCAGTTTTACGGCGTCCCGGCTTACGCCGTCGGGTGCTGCGTGGTTCCGCCTTACGGCTCCATTGCTGCGCAACGGCTTCGCCGCCACTCCGCCCCCTGACGCAAAAAAAAGGGCTGTCCCAAAAGTTCAACTTGCGGTGGTTGAGCCACCATCTGCGGTGGTTGAGCTTGTCGAAACCACCATATTTAGTGCAATGGTCATTACTTATTGGACAGCCCTTTTTTTAACAGACTGAAATTAGTCTTTGTTCATGAAGTAACCGATAATTGCAATTACCCAGCCGGCAATAATGAGGTAGAAGCCCCATGATGGATGAACCTGAGTAAATTTGAGAACTCCATGAGCAAACTTTTTAGCCATTGGATTCATGTTAAAGATGTTGAGTGTAACATAAATACCACCAGCTACAGAAACAATGAGTGAAACAAGTTTTGCGTATTTTACTGCTACAAAGCTGAATACGATACCTGCAATTGCACCACCAAGGATCATAATTGCTGTTACAAGTGAGTCACCACTGTCATCTTTGATGTAGTCAACGATGTTAGATCCGTTGAATCCCCAGCCGGAAGCTGTAAGCGGGAGGAAACATCCTGCTGCTACAAGAGCCATACCAATAAGGTAAAGACCAATTTTGTTGTTTTTTGCCATTTTTTCCCTCGATAATAAGCAAAGATACTTTATTTTAACATGGTTAATTCAATTAAACAAATCTTAAAATAAGATTGAGAGGAGAGAAAAAACTGTAATCTGAAACCATTGAAACTCATTGTTTAAAGAATTATATTGACAAGTGTTATTTATAAATAGTATAAAATAACATACTCAGTTAGTAGGTTATAACCTGCTTAAAAAAAGGAGATAAAAATGAAAAAACTTTTAGCTGTTGCTTCTGCTGCACTTTTAGTTCTCTCTCTTGCTGGTTGTGGAAAAAAAGCTTCTACAATTCAGAAAGGTGTGCTCAGAGTTGGTGCAACTCCTGAACCACATGCAGAAATCCTTAACCTTGTAAAAGATGACCTTAAGGCTGAAGGAATTGACCTTACTGTAATTGAATTTACAGATTATGTAACACCAAACGATGCTGTAGACTCTGGCGACATTGACGCTAACTACTTCCAGCACCTTCCATATATGGATTCTTTTAACAAAGAAAAGGGATACAAACTTGTAAATGCCGGTGGAATCCATGTTGAACCAATCGTTCTTTATTCACACAAAGTTTCAAAGCTTGATGAACTTAAAGACGGTTCAGAAATTGCTATTCCAAACGATCCTACAAACGAAGGTCGTGCTCTTCTTCTTCTCCAGTCTGCTGGTCTTATTACTCTTAAGGCTGAAGCTGGAATTACAGCAACACCAATTGATATTACTTCAAATGCAAAGAACCTTAAGTTCGTTGAAATTGAAGCTGCTTCTCTTCCACGGGTAATCGACGATGTAGACGCTGCTGTTATCAACGGAAACTATGCTATTCCAGCTGGTCTTTCTGCTGAAAAAGAAGGTCTTTTTGTTGAAGGTGCTGATTCTCCATATGTTAACATTGTAGCTGTTAACGCTGGAAACGAAGATGCTCCAGAAGTAAAAGCTCTTATAAAAGCTCTTCAGAGCGACAAAGTTAAGAACTGGATTAAAGAAAGATATCCAAACAACGAAGTTGTAGCTGTTTTTTAATAAAAAGTTAATAAGCAGTAAATAAAAAAAGCGCTCTGTAATGGGGCACTCATAAAGCCCGCTTTTTATTATGTGTCATATTGATTTTTTATTAATTTGACGAAAAAGCTGGCTGGTGGTATATTAAACGAAAGGTAGTGCTCGATTCTGTCGGTCGTCTCCACTATTTTTGCTATAAAGCCGTCCTAGCTTCGAAAACTGAAAGGGCGGCTTTATTTTTTAACTCTTTCTATCTTTTAAGTAAGAAAGGGCTGTCAGAATGAGAATGGCTAAATCAATAGCCAACGAAAGAATTTCGTATAAAGTCATTCCGCAAAGCCTCCCTAACTGCAGTAGATACAAGCCTTTCAAAAGCAGGCGGAAACCAGTTTGGCACAAGCTATTACTGGTCTTGATGTCCGGACTCTTCCCGCTATGATTGCGCCTGGGTACTCGAGTTTGAATATGGCTATATATTCAACAACGACAAGACCTACGACTTCAAGAACTTCAATTACTATTATGTTTGTAGTGTTCGGGCTTTTAACTAGTGGCGCGTAGCGGCACGGATTTAACTAATTAACAATTTTATAGGGGCTGTCCCAAAAGTAATGAGTGTAGTGCTCATTGAGCCCTTCGACAGGTGGTTCCTGAGCCTGTCGAAGGGCTCAGGAACCACTCGTCGAAATGACTGCTACACTAAATGTGGTGGTTTCGATAAACTCAACCACCGTAATGCAAGCTTATTGAACAGTCTCATATCAGAAAAATTTTATAGCTTTGTATTATGACCTGCCTGTTTTTAAGAATATTCCAGGTTACAACAAACTTTACAGGTGATGCGTAAACTCTGCCCCCATTGTCCGTTACGACAGAAAGTTATATCAGCTTCTACAAGAGAAGCAAGATAATCTGACCTCCGTTTTGACTTAAGTTCCTGAGTAAGCCGGATTACAGCCGAAACTAAATACATTGTCATTTGAAATGCGTGTTATGTGCTTCTACTTTGCAAACGCAACTTCTATATGTTTCTTTTCTTTTAC
This sequence comes from Treponema sp., assembly GCA_016297415.1. GTDB lineage: Bacteria > Spirochaetota > Spirochaetia > Treponematales > Treponemataceae > Treponema_D. Next base: position 11,189 of record JAEDGQ010000032.1, on the reverse strand, counting down.
ACATTCAAGAAGATAATAATTGATAATATTCTGATATGGCATTCCTGTCTCTTCTGCCATTTTTTTAAAATATTCAATTACCTGTTCATCGAGACGGATTGTAATTTGCTGCTTAAGTTTTCCAACATAAGGATTTTTTACTGCATTTGAAAAATCGTATTCTTCTCTCATTTTAGTTTTCTCCATACTGTTTCTTTTCGTTTGTAGTTGCTTTTCGAGCTGAAATGATTCTGATTACTTCATCATTTTCCCGATAGCAATGACAAACAACCAGCACTTTAGAATTATTACTTATACCCAAAATAATAAATCTATCCTCTTCTGCCGAATGGTCGGGATCTGCAATTAATTTTGCATTAGGATCATAAAAAACAGTTTTCGCTTCTTCAAAAGAAACATTATGTTTCTTAAGATTTATTTCTGCTTTTTCTGGATCCCAATCAAATTTTATTTTCATAATTATATTGTAATTAAATTTTAATTCTTTCGTCAAATAAAAAAAAGCACGGCTTGATCTGCCACAGGAAGGTGCATGAGCAACTTGTTGCAACGCGCCGAGGTATGCAAAATAAATTTAAGGAAGGACGGTAAATCCAAGAAGTGCACCAAATGGTGTAAATGGAATGATTGTAATGACTGCAATTTCTGTAAAGGTAAGCAGTGTCAAAAGTGATTTGCAAGTTCGTTGAACAAAATCTCTTACGAATTAGTACTTATTTAGATATTATGCAGTATCGATTTGACGGAAAGGCTTATTGGTGGTATATTAAAAAAAAGAGGAAATGCCCGAACATTTGGTCATCTCCACAAGTTTCTTTTTGTCCTAAAAGGACGCAAGACCGCTACAGTGGGTCAGACTGGGCGGTCATTTTTTTCTCTTCTACTTATAAAGGTAGGAAAGGACTGCAATAATTGAGCAGAGTACTGTTGCTATACATGCAACAACAGCAATAAATCTGTCAAAATTCATTGCACGAACCTCCCGTCAAATTAATCAACCAGTTTTCTGGCTGTCAGAGTCGGGAGCTAACCGCCTGTAAGGGCACTTCCAAAAATCATTATAGTATATACCTTTTATTTTGTATAGGTGTATGTAAAAATGTCACAGTATCAGTCTTTTTTTATAAGTGGGTCTGGGAATTTAAGTCAGTGTGACGAAATCAATCACTTTTTGTGCTCAAATCGAACTAGGCACCTGCAATTATTATTCCAGTTGCATCATCTATAATCCCTGTGCAGGGCGCTTTTTTTGCGTTAGGGATAGGAGTACCGGCGGAGCCGTCCCGCAGGGATGAAGCGGCAGCGGAAGTACGGATAGCCCGACGGCGGAGCCGGAACGCCCCTTGGAAAATTTTGCATAAATATACAGTAATATTGATTAAAATATGCATATAAATTAAAATTATAGTTGCGGGACACTGGGGTACACGATTGTTGTCAGTGTCCTTTTTTATTTTTCATTCGGAGGAAAAGATATGAAAAAGTTAATGGCTGTTGTTTCAGCAGTACTTATGGTTGCCGCTCTTGCAGGATGCAGCAAAAAAGTTGAAAAGGGTGAATACACAATCGAAAAAGATGTATTCAAAGTTGGTATGGAAATTGGTTATCCGCCAATGGAATACTATGATGCTGATGGAAAAACTCCAATTGGTTTCGATGTTGAACTTTCTAAAGCTCTTTCTGAAAAACTTGAACTTAAACTTGAAATCGTAGATACATCATGGGACGGAATCTTTGCTGGTCTTGAAACTGACAAATATGATGCTGTAATTTCTTCAGTTACAATTACTGACGAACGCAAAGAATCAATGGACTTTACACAGGCTTATATCGGAAACGGTCAGGCTATTATCCTTCAGAAAGATTCTACTCTTAATGTTAACAGTCCTGCAGATCTTACTGGTCTTAAAGTTGCTTACCAGGCAGAAACAACTTCTGATTACTTTATGGCTAAACAGGGCGAAAACGGCCTTAAATTTGAACCAGTTGAATTTGATAAAGTAATCAATGCTTACGATGAACTTGCTCTCGGACGCTGCGATGCTGTTTGTTCAGATGCTCTTGTTTCAGCTGCTTACCTTGGACCAGACTCAAAATACAAGAGTGTTTGGGTTGGTGATGCTGACGAATACTTTGGTGTTGCTGTAAAGAAAGGAAATTCTGTTCTTGCAGAAAAACTTGATGCAGCTCTCGTAGAACTTGCTGCTGATGGAACACTTAAAGCAATTTCTGAAAAAATCTTCGGAACAGATCTTATCGCAATCAAATAATTTTTGAGCAGTTGCTCAGTTACAAACGCCGGGGTTTATGGGTGAATCTGTACCCTTAAATTCCGGTGTTTTATTCTTTTTTTAATTACAGTTATTCAGGAGTTTTTAGACATGGAAGCTGCTATTGCAAAAATAATCGGATGGATTCCTGCTCTGCTTGGCGGTGCAAAAATCACAATTCTTCTTACTATCGCATCAGTTGGTGCCGGAACTGTTTTCGGTCTTTTACTGGCTTTGGGTAAAATTTCAAAGAATGTGATTATTAATAAACTCAGCAGCGTTTATATTTTCTTTTTCCGTGGAACTCCACTTCTTATGCAGTTGTACTTTTTATACTTCGGACTTCCGAAGCTTTTTCCTGCATTAACTTTGCGCAATAAATTTCTTGCTGCATTTATTGCTTTTACACTTAACTCTGCAGCTTACATGGCTGAATATATCCGCGGTGCAATTCAGTCTATTGATAAAGGACAGTATGAAGCCAGCCGTGTTCTGGGTATGAATTATTTTCAGACTATGGCTCTTGTAATTGTTCCACAGTCTGTCCGCCGTCTTATTCCTTCTATTGGTAATGAATTTATTATGGTTTTGAAGGATGCTTCTCTTGTTTCCCTCATTGCCCTTGAAGATATTACAAAAATCACAAGAAGTATTGCATCAAGTTCAGGTAACGAACTTGTTTATCTTCCTGCCATGGTTCTGTATCTGATTATTACAGCTGTGTTCAGCTATGTATTTAACAAAACAGAAAAGAAATTCTCGGTTTACGAGTAATGGTGAAGGGAGGATTAGAAAATGAGTATGATTAAAACTGAAAATATCTGTACAAACTTTGGCGACCTGCATGTATTGAAAAATGTTTCTCTGGAAGTTGCACCTCAGGAAGTTGTTTGTATTATCGGACCTTCTGGAGCCGGTAAATCTACATTCCTCAGAACTCTTAACCATCTGGAACATATTGATAACGGGAAAATCTGGATTGAAGATAATCTTATGAACGAATACGAAGATGGTTTGTGCAAATTCAGAATGTCAAAAGCAGAAGAAAATAAGATGCTTCTTGAAATGGGAATGGTTTTTCAGAGATTTAACCTGTTCCCTCATAAAACTGTTCTTGAAAATGTAATGCTTGCTCCTGTTCATGTTGTAAAAAAGAACAAGCTTGAATCAAAAGAAAAGGCACTTCAACTTCTTCAGATGGTAGGTCTTGAAGCTAAGGCTAATGAATATCCAAGCCGCCTTTCTGGTGGACAGCAGCAGCGTGTTGCTATTGCCCGGGCCCTTGCTATGGAACCTAAGATTATGCTTTTTGATGAACCAACATCGGCTCTGGATCCTGAACTTGTTGGTGAAGTTCTTGCTGTTATGAAAAAACTGGCCGAAGCCGGTATGACAATGATTGTTGTAACTCACGAAATGGGCTTTGCCCGTGAAGTTGCTGACCGTGTTGTATTTATGGAAGACGGAAAAATTGGTGAAATCGGAACTCCGGAAGAGATTTTTAACAATCCAAAGAGTGAACGTCTTAAGCAGTTCCTTAAAAGCGTACTGTAGTCTTTGACAAAAAAGGCTGTCCCAAAAGTATAAATTGTAGTGGTCATTGAGCCCTTCGACAGGCTCAGGAACCACCCTTCGACAGGCTCAGAAACCACCCTTCGACAGGCTCAGGAACCACCTGTCGAAATGACTATAACACTAAATGTGGTGGTTTCGACAAGCTCAACCACCGCAATACAAACATATTGGACAGCCCTTTTTTATTTGCAGAGTTCTTCTGAGATGGCTTTTGCTACTCTTTCGCCGTCCATGGCACTGCTGCCGATTCCGCCTGAGTAACCGCTGCCTTCACCGCAAGGATAGAGGCCTTTTATTACGTTACATTCCAGGGTTTCTTTGTTTCTTAAAATTCTGACAGGTGTACTTGTTCTTGTTTCTGAAGCAATTAAAAGTGCATCATCACAGACAAAACCTTTCATACTGCGGTTAAAATCCTTAAAGGCAGTTTGAAGTCGTGTGCTAATATCCTGTGGAAGCCATTTATCCAGACGGCTGGCAACAACTCCCGGTTTGTAGCTTGTTACAGGTAGATTTTTGCTGTCCTTGTGATTCAGGAAGTCTGTAAGGCGCTGTGCAGGTGCATACTGACCGTTTCCGTTTTCCTGTGTAAGTTTTTCAAGCCAGGTTCTCCAGTAAAGGCCTGCAAGAGCAGGACAACCGTCTGCCTGAGCCTGCTGAACAAACTGTGATGGTATGTCTTCAGGTCTTCGTTCTACTACAATTGCAGCGTTTGACCATTGACTGTTACGGCCTGAGGAACTCATTCCGTTTACAACAATCTGATCTCTGCTTGTGGCACAAGGAACTACGTAACCGCCCGGGCACATACAGAAACTGTAAACACCTCTTTCTTCAACCTGTGTTGTAAGACGGTATTCAGCGGCATGAGGCATTTCCTGACCATGGAACTGAATGTTGTCGATTAAAGTACGGGGATGTTCAACGCGGACACCCACAGCGAAAGTTTTTGCTTCAAGACTGGCAGGTTCAATTTTTGCCAGCATTTTGTAAATGTTTCCTGCAGAATGACCTGTTGCAAGAATAACAGCATCTCCTGTGATTCTGCTTTCTTCTCCGGTTTCAAGATTTTTTACAACTACACCTGTTGTACGAAGCTGACCATTGCTGCGTTCTGTAATAAGGTTTGTACAAAGGGTGTTAAAATGGATTTCTCCACCAAGTTCCTGAATCTTCTGACCCATACGGTCAATAATTCCAGGAAGTTTGTCTGTTCCAATGTGTGGATGAGCATCTGTAAGAATGTTTGGATTTGCACCGAACTCAACAAAAATGCGGTAAATTTTGTATATATCACCACGTTTGTTTGAACGGGTATAGAGTTTTCCGTCAGAGAAAGTTCCGGCTCCACCTGCACCAAAACAGAAGTTAGAGTTTTCGTTCAGTTCTCCTTCAACTGTAAGCTGGTTAATGTCTTTTGCACGGCGGCTGGCAGGATTCCCCCGTTCTATGATTATTGGTTTAATGCCGCTTTCAAAGAGACGGAAAGCTGCATAAAGACCTGCTGGTCCTGATCCGATGATGATTACTTTTTTGCTGCCATTGGCTTTTTTCCAGGTGAGGGCAACATTTTCTTCATCTACAGGTTCTTCGCCGATGTACACCTTAAAACGCATAATGATTTTAATCTGTGAATGGCGGGCATCAATGGATTTTTTAATGAAAACCGGGGAAATTTTCTGGTCCCTGCAGTCAATATTTTTCTGAGCAAGGACTGAACGGATTTTTGAATTGATTATAGCCTGATTGTTTTCTTCTTCAGGCATGAGGGTGATTGAAAGTTCACAAGTCATGCCGTCATTATATTTACTGATCAGACTTTGAACAAGTCAATCTGGTTACCAATCTTGGCAATTGAATCCTGCATAGTAGCAGAGATTGTTGTAAGGGTCTGACCGTTAGTCTGAATAAGGTTAGCACAGTTTGCCATTTCAGACATACTTGATTTGATTTCGTTTGTAGCAAACTGAAGGTTTTTAACCTGATCAAGAATTGCCTTGTTACCTGCAGACATTGTTCCAGATGCAGAGCGTACTTCAGAAGTAGAGTCATTCATCATCTTAAGTGCATCTGTAATCTGTCTTGAACCGATTTCGCTTTCTTCCATGGCAGCTTTAATCTGTTGTACCAGCTGGTCTGTTTCGTGAATCTTGCTTGTAACGGCCTGGAAAGACTGTTTTGCTTCAGCAGAAGACATTACAACATCTTCGATTGATTCCTGAATAGACTGAAGTTCATCACGAATCTTCTTTGACTGTTTACTTGATGTTTCAGAAAGAACATGAATTTCGTCAGCAACTACAGAGAAACCGCGACCTGCTGATCCTGCGTGAGCAGCTTCGATTGAGGCGTTCATGGCAAGAAGGTTTGTTTCTGATGCAATCTTGGAAATTGTCTTGTTGGCTTCCATAAGGGCACGAGACTGTTCCTGAATGCGCTGAATCTGTTCGTTTACACTGTTCTGTTTTGTAATTCCGGCATTTGTGTTTCGTTCCAGATCTGTAAAGGATTCAACCATGTGTTCTGTACTTCTTGTTACAGAGACGATGTTTCCAAGCATTTCTTCTACGGCTGCACTGGCCTGTGTAACTCCAGAAGACTGGTTTTCAATAAGAGAGTTAAGGGATTCGATTCCACCGGCAATCTGGCTTACTTTTCCGGCAGTTTCTTCTACAGTAGTTCCTTGATAATCGATTTTTGAACTTACATTATGGAGGTGACCAAGGATTTCTTTAATTGAGTCACCGGTGTTTTCAGAAGTTTTTGCCATATCAAGGTCAACAACTGCAAGTCTTTCCTTTGATTCTTTAATGCGGCGGATAATGTGGCGCAGATTTTCTGTAAATGTATTGAAACCCCGTACTACATCACCAATTTCATTTTTTGTTTTAACGTCAATTTTCTTTGTAAGGTCAGCATCACCAGAGGCAATTTCGATGATGGAATCCTTAAGTTTTGTAAGAGGACGAATAAGCAGAGTTGTGTAAACTGAAGTTACAAGAAGCAGAATAATGGCAATGATTACACAGATAAAGATAATCTGGAAAGCACTCTTTTTGGCTGTAGCATTGATTTCTGATTCTGGAAGGCTTACAGCAAGAGACCATTCTGTCTTGTAAATCGGACAGTAGAAAACATAGTTAGTTTTGTTTGTCTGGCGGTCCAAAATTTTTGCACTGCCAGTCTGGCTTAAAAGCATTTTTGAAGTCATTTCTTTGTAGCCTTTAAGACCTGATTCTTCATCGCTCATTTCGTAGTAGTTCTGCATGATTTTTTCAGCTTCCGGATGAGCAATAATGTTACCTTCTGAATCGATGGCATAAGTGTAGCTACCGTTGCTGGAAGTTGATTTTGTAATCTGATAGTTGATTTTTCCCAGAGGAAGAGCACCTACAAAAACACCCCAGAATGAGTTGTTGCTGTTATTTACTGGAACAGCAATATAGAAAACATAACCGATTCCGTCTGGAGAAGGTTTTGGATCTGAAATGTACTGAGGTTTTCCTGATGTATAAATTTCTGTAAAGAATTTTTCTGTAGCAACATTTGATGTGCGGCCTTCAGAGTCGAACATATTTCCGTCTGTATCGATAAAGGCCATGAATTCGAAGTTTGGATCAATAAGGTTTTTGTTGTCTATAAGATATTCACAGGCTTCGTCATAGTCACCGCTGATAAATGCATCGCTGCTTACGAATATACGAAGATCCTTAAAGAATGAATCCAGCCAGTATGAGAGGCCGTCAGCCGTTTTTTCTGCTACAGATGTAGAAAAAGATGTGTATGTGTCAATGTTATCTTTTTCAATAGAACGAGTGAGTACAAAAGAAAGGATGGAGAATGAAACTAAAAGGAATACAAAAAGTACCCATGCAAATTTAAAGGCAATTTTGTTTCTGATTGTTTTGAGATCAAATTTTTTGCTCTGTCTTGCACGGGCTTGTTTTTCAGCTTTAGCTTTTCTCTGGGCAGCCTTTGCAGCAGCTTTTTCATCAAAAATATCTGCATCTTCTGCTCCAGAAAGTTCTTCTGCTTCAACTGGAACTTCTTCCAGATTCTGAACAGCTTCTACCTCTGCTGTTTTTTCCTTGTTTTTATTAAACAGTTTGAACATACCTATTCTCCTGTGTATTTTATACTCTTTCCCTTTTAAAACATCGGCTTTTATATTATACAACATAAGTTTAAAACCTGCTCAAAACTCTGTGTTGAATAATTAAAGCGTTCCGTAGATAATAAACTAAAACATTTTTTTATGAGGTTTTGTTATGAAAATGAATAAGCTTGAAGATCTTCTTAAAGCAAATGAATATCCAGGACGGGGAATTGTAGCCGGTCTTAGTGATGATGGAAAATATGCAGTAAGTGCATACTGGACAATGGGCCGCTCAGCAGGAAGCCGTAACCGTATTTTTGTTGTTGAACAGGAAAACGGAACTGAAGTTATCCGTACAAAAGCTTTTGATCCAAGTCTTATTGCAGGAGATCCAAGCCTTATTATTTATGCTGCTGTTCGTCAGCTTGGTAACAGCACAATCGTAACAAACGGAGATCAGACAGACACAATTTATGAAGGGATGAAAAAAGGTGAAACTTTTGAACAGTCTCTCCGTGTTCGTAAATATGAACACGATGCACCAAACTACACACCACGCATTTCTTCTCTTCTTAATGTAGAAAAGGGCAAGTTTGATTATGCAATTTCTATTCTTAAAAGTGATAACGGAAACGGAGACAACACTCTTCGTTTTACATACACTTATGATGCACCTCTCAAAGGTCAGGGTCGCTTTATCCACACATACATGGGTAACGGAAATCCTCTTCCTTCATTTGAAGGTGAACCAGAACTTGTAGAAGTAAAGGGAAACATTGACGACTTTACAAACATGATCTGGTCTTCTCTTAACGAAGAAAACAAAGTTTCTCTCTTTGTACGCTACATTGACCTTGCAACAGGTAAATACGAAGAAAGAATTCTTAACAAAAACAAATAAATTATTAGTTTTGAAAGTTATTAAAAACTAAAAAACCTAGTCGGAAATCCGGAAGGAAAAAGAATGCACCACTTTGCTTGTGAAGATTTTTCAATCAGGAACTCCGGCTGGGGTTTAGTTAATTCTAAATTCATTTTCAAAATTCATGTAAAATCATTGCATTGTGCGGGAAATAATGAAAAAGCTTATCTGTGTTACACTTTTGATAGAAAAGTCGCCTCAGGCTTTGCCACTTGGGGCAGCCTGTATTGCCTCGGCTGTAAAAAATGATTCCCGTACAAAAAATCTTTATGATGCCCGGCTTATTGATTACTGCCGGGAAAGTCCTGAAATTGAAAAAATCTACAGCGAAACAGGCCCCGGACAGATAAAAAATGCGGGAGAACTGGCTGTGGGAACCTGGATTGCAAAGGAACTTGCAGCCCTTAAGCCTGATATTGTCTGTTTCAGTATTTATGTCTGGAATCACATTGCGCTGGAAAAAGCTGCTTTAGAAATAAAAAAACTGATTCCAGGAGTAATTACAGTAGCCGGTGGTCCGGAAGTTACTGCAAATCCTTACGTCTTTTCCGGAATGGATTATTCCATGGCAGGAGCAGGAGAAGGTGCCACAACTGAACTTCTTGAGAATATATGGAAAGAACAGGAAAAAGGTGCTGACCCTCTGAAGGATTACCATATTCCAGGTATTTATTTTCTGAACGGAAAACCAGATGCTTCCCCTGAAAAAAACTCTTTAAGCAGTCTGCAGAGAATGTTACCCTGCAATACTGAAGTTCTCAGTTCCCCATATCTGGACGGAACTATTGATGTTGCAAAATATGGCGGGGCTTTGTGGGAACTGGCAAGAGGCTGTCCTTTTAAGTGCTCTTACTGTTATGAGTCAAAAGGAGAAAAAAAAGTTTCTTATTTTCCTCTTGAACGACTGGAAAAAGAAATTGAATTATTTGCAAAAAAGAATATTAGCCAGGTTTTTGTCCTGGATCCAACATATAATGCCAGCAAAGAACGGGCCATTAAGATGCTTAAAATTATCGAAAAAAAAGCACCAGGCATGTTCTTTTACTTTGAAGCAAGAGCCGAGTTTATTGACAGAGAACTGGCACAGGCTTTCAGCCGCGTACCATGTGCCCTGCAAATCGGACTTCAGAGTGCAGATGAAGCTGTTCTTAAAAATGTGCATCGCACACTGGATAAAAAGAAGTTTATCCGTAACATCGGCTATCTGAATGAAACTGGAGTTACTTTTGGTTTTGATCTTATTTATGGTCTTCCCGGAGATAATCTGAAGAGATTTAAGAATTCCATTGATTTTGCCCTCAGCCTTTATCCCAATAATCTGGAACTTTTCTGTCTGTCTGTACTTCCAGGAACAGATTTGAATGATGCAGCTGCAGAATTTGGAATGGTGTGGGAACAGACACCTCCTTACCACGTAATCAAAACTCCACAGTTCAGCGAAGCAGATCTTGCAAAAGCTGCTTCTCTTGCCAGAGCAACAAACCTGTTTTATACACAGGGGCGTGCTGTACCGTGGTTTAATTCTGTTCTTTTCCCGTTAAAAATAAAGGCAAGTCAGTTTTTTACAGAGTTCAGTCAGTATATGGTTGAGCAGAAGATTGATTTCGCTTTAAGCAAATGCCAGAGCGGTGAAGAAAAATCCCGGAAAATTACGGAGATTCAGAAAGCTTTTGTTTCTAAAAAATACAGGGAAAAACATCTGGATAAACTTTTGCCGGCAGCTGAAGATTTAATCTTAATTAACGGCGCTCTCGGTCTTTGTACTTTTGACGGAACAGAATCTGAATTTACTACACACTATCATCCGGATGATGTAATGAGCGAGTACGGAACTGACCTGCAGTTTTTTGCAGATAACTGTGGAAAGCAGAAGTGCAGGGTAAAGGTTTTTGAAAGCGAAAAGGGACCGGACTGGATGACTGTTTAACCACGAAATATTCAGCTGTCTTGTTTTTCGTTATTTTTGCTGTGTCTCTAGTCTATGCTGTACCTTTTATTCCTGGTGCATAGAAGGCTTTTTGTTAAAAAAACTTCACCTGCAGAGCCGCTTCCCTAAAAACTTCCTGATTTTAAGGAAAAATCCTGACAAAGAATATTTTTCCTTTACCTGGTCTGGTGCTTTTGATATGGCATTTATGGAATGGGGACAGTACAACGTAAAGTGGACTAAGATTCATTCTTTTCCGGAAGAAACAGCTCTGGCTTCTGTGGTAGGAAACAGTTAAATAAAGGTGTTTTAAGACATAAATTCTGGATTTTCAGAAATAAGACAGCAGGGCAAACGCATTATAACCGATTTTGTATTGAAAAATGGCGCAAAGGAGTG